>NZ_JACCQB010000030.1:0-85248 GCF_015712265.1 Burkholderia sp. 9777_1386
GAGCTGTGATTCGAGCTTAACGGCTCGCAGGAGACACAAGCTGTGCCGTAGCCGCCAACCGGCAAAGCAGCGCGCCAAACGGCGCGCCACCACTGAAGTTTGAAGCAAATCGAAGATATAAGGAGACAGCCATGACGAATGGTGCGCAGTACCGCCCCGGACGGGCGTGGTCCATCGCGACGATGCTCGCGCTGATGATGCTGGTGAATTTTCTCGACAAGGTCGTGCTCGGCCTCGTGTCGGTGCCGATGATGCGCGACCTGCATCTGAGCCCGACGCAGTTCGGCGTGATCGGCGGCAGCCTCAACTGGCTGTTCGCGGTCGCGGCGGTCGCGGGCGGCATCGCCGCGAACCGCTGGCCCGCGAAATGGCTGCTGTTCGCGATGGCCGCCGCGTGGGCGCTGCTGCAATTGCCGATGCTGGTGGCCGGCTCGATCTGGGTCGTCATCGCGTGCCGCGTGCTGCTCGGCATCGGCGAAGGCCCCGCGTCGCCGGTTGCGACGCACGCGATCTACAAGTGGTTTCCCGATACGCGGCGCAACCTGCCCGTCGCGCTGCTGCACCAGGGCAGCGCGCTCGGCCTGCTGATCGCGGGGTTGTCGATTCCAGTCATCACGACGCACTGGGGCTGGCGCGCGAACTTCGCGGTGCTCGCGCTGCTCGGGGCCGTGTGGTGCATCGCGTGGGCGGTGCTCGGCGAGGAGGGCACGCTGGCGCGGGCGCCGCGCGCGGCGGGCGGCGACCGCGTGCCGTACGGCCGGCTGCTGACCGACCGCACGGTGCTCGGCAACTTCCTCGGCCACTTCGCGGCGAACTGGATTCTCGCGATGACGCTCACGTGGATGCCGACCTACCTGCAACTCGGGCTCGGCTTCGGGCCGCACGAGGCCGGCCGCATGTTCGCGCTGTTCGTCGCGGTCACGTCGCCGCTCAGCCTCGCGCTCGCATGGCTGTCACAGACCCTGCTCGCGCGCGGCATGCCGTCGCGCCACGGCCGCGGCACCTTCATCGCGATCACGCTGGCGGTTGCCGGCGCGATGCTGGCGATGCTGCCGGTGCCGGACGTCCCGCGCGCGGCCAAGCTCGTGCTGCTGACGCTCGGCAGCGGTCTCACCTTGACCATGTACTCGATCGGCCCCGCGATGCTCGCCGAAGTGACGCCGGACGCGCAGCGCGGCGGCGTGCTTGCGCTCAGCAACGGTTTCGCGTCGCTCGCGGGCCTGGGCGCGCCGGTCGTCACCGGGATGCTGATCGAGGGCGCCGGCGCGTCGGTCGCACACGGCTTCGAACAGGCCAGCCTCGTGTGCGGGGTCGTGCTGATCGCGTGCGGCGTGCTCGGCGCCTGGTGCCTCGATCCGCAGCGCTCGCTGCGGCGTCTCTCGGGCGAAGCGGCGCGCGCCGCTTCGCCGGTCGGCGCGTGCGGCCGCTAGCGCCGCGCATCGCATCGGTTTCGGCGTGCGGCCGGCTTGCCGGTCGGCGCGCCTTTCGACGGCAGGCAGTACCACGATACGCCGCGCAACGACGCGGCAGGAGGAGACATGAAGAAGATGATCGCGGCGACGCTGATCGGCGCGCTGTGTGCAAGCGCGCACGCGCAGTCGAGCGTGACGCTGTTCGGCCGGATCGGCGGCGGCGTGCGGTGGGTCAACGGGCTGCCGGGCGGCAGCCAGGTCGGCTTCAACAACAACATCATCGCGGGAAACGAGTTCGGCATCCGCGGCCGGGAGGATCTCGGCAACGGGCTCAAGGCGCTATTCGTGCTCGACGGCGCGTTCAACAGCGGCAACGGCGCGCTCAAGACGTCGGGCACGCTGTTTTCGCAGGCGGCGTATGTCGGCCTCGCCGGCGATTTCGGCCGCCTGACGCTCGGCCGCCAGTTCAACGTCGCGGAGGATCTCGGCATCGCGCTCGATCCGCTCGGCGGGCGCGGGCAGTCGCTCGCGGTCGAGCCGGGCGTGCTGTTCGACGGCAACTTCTTCACGCTCGATTCGCGTTTCAACAACACGATCAAGTATCTCGGGCAGGTGGGCGGGCTGCGCTTCGGCGCGAACTATTCGCCGGGCGGCGTCGCCGGCCGCTCGCATGCGGGCACCAGCTATTCGACGGCCGCGATGTATACGTATTCGGACCTGATGGGCGGCGTGTCGTACGCGAAGACGTACAGCCCCGACGGCTCGCAATCCGCGCAGACGATCCAGGCGGGCGGCACGCTGCAACTCGGCCGCGCGCGCTTCTACCTGAGCTATGCGTCGCTGAACGTGCGCGCGAACAAGGCCGGCGCGCCGTCGCGACGCGACGATATCCCGTCGTTCGGCGTCGTCGTTCAGCCGCTGCCGTCGGTGCAGTTGAGCGCGGCCGCGTTCTACGATCGCGCGCGCAATCTCGGCAACGTGTCGGGCGCGGACGGCCACAAGCTGACGACCTACGCGATCGCCGAGTATTTCCTGTCGAAGCGCACCGAGCTGTATGTCGAAGTCGATCGCAACGGGATGACGGGCGCGTACATGCGCGATCCGGCGACGATCGCGGCGCTGAACCTGCGGCGCGGCGCGAGCGCGACGACCGGCGTGTCGATCGGGCTGATGACGCAGTTCTGAAGTCTTCCCTTCAACGATTTTCAGGAGCGTGATCCGATCATGCGTACTTCATCCAGAATGGCCGCGGGGCTGCTGACGGCAGCGTGCTGGACCCTCGCCGCCCATGCGCAGCCCGACGCCGCGAGCGCGGCGGTTCCGTCGTCATCGACTGCGATCGCACAGGAATCCGCGCAAGCGCAAGCGCCAGCACCAGCACCGGCGTCGGCCGGCGTGCCGCCCGCGCAGCGCAAGGCGGCCGACCGCAAGCTGAAGCGCCGCGTCAGCACCGCGCTCGCCCGCACGAAAAACCTGAACGCGACGCGCATCCTCGTGCGCGTGCGCGACGGCGGCGTGACGCTCGCGGGCTCGGTC
Source organism: Burkholderia sp. 9777_1386 (assembly GCF_015712265.1). Lineage (NCBI taxonomy): Bacteria > Pseudomonadati > Pseudomonadota > Betaproteobacteria > Burkholderiales > Burkholderiaceae > Burkholderia > Burkholderia sp. 9777_1386. The sequence goes on from NZ_JACCQB010000030.1 coordinate 2,949, forward strand.
ACCGATACGGCCCAGGTGAATCTCGCCGCGGCGGTCGCGCGGCGCGTCGACGGCGTGACGTCGGTATCGAACCAGTTGCGCATCGACGGCCAGCAGCCGTGATGTCCGCGCGCATCCCGCGATCCTTTTCCACCAGGAGGCATGATCCGATGCAAATTCATCGACGCTTTACCCCGACCCGGCGAGGCCGCCGGCTGGCCTGCACCTTCGCGCTGGCCGGCGGGCTCGCGCTCGCGGCGACGGTCGCCGCCGCAACCGACGGCGTGGCGCCGACCGGCATGATGCAGGGCTTCCCGCCGCCGGCCGACCGGATCGTCGACAAGGCGAACGCGTTCACGCCGGCCCGGCTGCGCTGGGCGCTGAGCAACACGCGGCTGCTCGCGCCGACGGCCGGCATCCGGCATGCGGCCGCGCCGATGCCGCTCCCCGAGCAGCCGGCGCCCGGTCTCGACGCGCTGCCCGTGACGATCGGCGGCGAGACGCTGACGCTCGACGCGTACCTGCGTGCGACCCACACCGACGGCTTCATCGTGCTGCAGCGCGGCCGGGTCGTCTACGAGCGCTACTTCGACGGCTTCCGGCCCGACCAGCCGCACGCATGGGCGTCGATGACGAAATCGGTGACGGGGTTGCTCGCCGCGCAGATGATCGAATCCGGCGTGCTCGATGCGAATGCGCCGCTGTCGCGCACGGTGCCGGAGCTGGCCGACACGCCGTTCGGCGGCGCGACGCTGCAGCAGAACCTCGACATGGAAGTGCCCACCGCGTATGCGCCGGGCATCCCGCCCGATCTCGGGCTGTTCGGCGCGGTCGGGCTCGTGCCGCACCGCGAAGGCGCGCCGGCGAGCATCGCCGATTTCCTGCTGACCGTGCGGCGCGTGCCGGACGTCGCGCCGGGCAGCGCATGGTTCTACCAGAACGGGTCGCCGGAAGCCGTCTCGTGGGCGATGCAGCGCGCGACGGGGCAGTCGTGGAGCGCGCTGGTCGAGCGGTGGCTGTGGCGCGATTTCGCGGAAGACGATGCGTACGTCGCGGTGGACCGCAATGCGATGGCGATGGCAAGCGGCGGGCTGTACACGACGCTGCGCGACGCCGCGCGCTTCGCGGAACGCGTGCGCACCGGGCTCGCCGGCGCGCGCGGCACGCTGCCGGCCGCGACGATCCGCGCGGCATTGCAGCCGGCGCACAACGCGGCGCTGTTCGCGAAGGGCAACGTGGTGCCCGGCAAGGACGGCTACGCGTATCGCGACTACTGGTATCAGGTGAACGACGGTGATGGCTCGTTCGCGGCGGCGGGGCGCTTCGGGCAGGCGATCCTCGTCGATCCGAAAACCGCGCTGACGATCGTGAAGTTCTCGGCGTCGCCGGACTTCGCGCCGCGCGCACTCGATGCGCAGCGCGAGGCGACCCGGCCGCGCGCGGCGCTGGAGCGCGGCGATGCGCTGAGCGCGGTGGCGGAGAGGCTGCGGTAACGTTCCCGCGCCCCGTGCGCGGCTACCGCTCGATCTGCCGGTTCCAGCGCGTATCCCACTGCGCGCGGCGCGCGTTGATCGCGGTCCAGTCGACCACGGTCACCTTGCGCACCAGGTCGTCGACATTGCCGAGGCTCTGCTGCATCGTGGCGGGCATCTTCGCGAGACGGTTGGTCGGGATCTGCCTGCCGGCCTCGGCCGCCTTCGTCTGCGCGGGCGCGGACAGCAGGAATTGCGCGAGCTTCTGCGCCAGTTGCGGATCGGGGTTGTTCGCGACCACGCACAGGTCGACGAGCAGCAGCACCGGGCCTTCCTTCGGGTTCGCATATGCGACGGGGATGCCCTTGTCCTGCAGGTCGCCGACGCCGGTCGGCGTGAGCGGGAACAGGCCGGCTTCGCCCGTCTGCACCATCTCGGAGATCTTCGCCGAGTTCGGGATGTACTCGACGACGTTCGGCCCGACCGTGCTCGCCCACTTGCCGAAGCCGGGCTCGACGTTCTGTTCGTTGCCGCCGAGCAGCCGGTTGATCGCGAGGAAGCCGTGCAGCCCGAACGTGCTGCTCGACGCCGACTGGAACACGACCTTGCCCTTGTATTTCGGATCGGCGAAATCCATCCACGACGTCGGCGGCGCCCAGCCTTTCTCGGCGAACAGCTTCTTGTTGTACGCGATGCCGGTCATTCCGAGCTGTACGCCCGCGCCGACGTCGTCCTTCATCCGCGCGAACGGATACAGCTCCTTCAGCACCGGCGAATCGTCGAGTTTCTGGCATACGCCGAGGCTTACCGCGCGCGCCATCACGCCGTCGTCGAGGAACGCGACGTGGATCTGCGGCTTGTTCCGGTTCGCGAGCAGCTTCGCGAGCACGTCCGACGACGTGCCGGGCACGATCACCACCTTGACGTTGTTCGCTTTCTCGAAGTCGGGCAGCACCTGGCTCGTATAGGCCTTTTCCATCGGGCCGCCGTTCATGCCGACGTAGATCGTCTTCGTTTGCGCTAGCGCGGGCGCGCCGGCGCCTGCGATGCCGAGGGCGGCGGCCGCCGCGATCGTTCCGAGCAGTTTCATCAAAATTTACTCCTGTAAACCCCGGCCTTTCTCCCAAGGAGACTTCCTTTGGGGGGCGAGGAGTGAAAGGATTGCCGCTGACAGGCAGCTTCTTCCACGGGTTAAGGTCACCGGTATGGTTCTTGTCTACAGCTACCGGGTGAAGTCGCTCGACGGTTTGCTGAACGAGCCGCGTAGTGCACTACGTCTGGAACCTCTGCAGCGACACGCGAAAGCATGCGCTCGAGTGGAACAAGAGGTGATCGACGGATTTCGACTTGAATGGCCTGGTGTCGGCTACGAAACTCGCCAACACCAGATGACGAAAAGCGTCTGCGACGCGTTCTGGTCGTCTTGCCGGGACACGCTCTGCTACAAGCCGATTACGCACGGAGCCACGTTCAAGAAAGTCGAAGAAAGCGGTTCCACCCAGTCTTGCCCGGCGTGCGAATCGAAAGACAGCACGACGCGGCCGAAAGGTATCGCAGGACTGCGAATAAGAGAGTGAGCTTGCTGTAGATGTGGTGTCGCACATTATCGTGATACCAATGCTGCGCTGATCATTCTCCGATGCGGACGTGCATCGCCGGATGTGGGATTCCTTCGCCTTTAGGCGCCGGGGGACGTCAATTGTGGGGCTCCTCTTGACGGAAAGGGGCGGTCGGCGCGGCTTGGCGGAAAAAGCGGCCGATCGAGAATGCATCGAGTGGCGTGGCGGTTTCGCCGGTCGTGACGAGATCGGCGAGCACGTCGCCGACGCCCGGCGCGAGCAGGAAGCCGCCCCCGGAAAAGCCGAACGCGTGCAGCAGATTCGGCGTCGTGCGGCTCATGCCGATGATCGGGTTGTGGTCGGGCGTGCAGCCTTCGACGCCGCTCCACGTGCGGATCAGCAGCGCGTCGCGCAACGCGGGCAGCAGCGCGCACGCGTCGCGCATCACCGCGCGCGTCGTATCGACCGACGGCTGGCCGAATTCGCCGTCGCCGCGGCCGCGCCCGCCGCCGATCACGCAGTTGCCGCGCGCGACCTGGCGCGCGTACACGCCGCCGCCGTACACGCCGAGGTTGTGCGTGATGAATGGCGGCAACGGTTCGGTCACCCACATGTTCGGGTAGATCGGCTCCATCGGTACCGCTTCGCCAAAGCGTTCCGCGATCGTGTTCGCCCACGCGCCGGCCGAATTGACCAGCCACGTCGCGGTGTGCGCGCGGCCGCCCGCCTGCAAGTGAAAGCGCGTGCCATCGTGATGGACCGCGTCGACGGGCGTGTGCTCGAAGACGTCCGCGCCCGCCGCGCGGGCCGCGCGCGCGAACGCGGGCGACACGAGGCGCGGGTTGGCATGGCCATCGGTCTCGCACAGCGAGCCGCCGAGCGCCGCGCGGCCGAGCCACGGGTAGCGGCGGCGGAACGCATCGCCACGCATCACCTGCAGCGGCAAGCCGTGTGCGCCGGCGAGCGCCGCATACGCGTCGAGTGCGTCGAGATCGTCATGGCTGCGCGCGAGCCGCAAGTGGCCGGACACGACGAATTCGCCGTCGATGCCGATCAGCTCGGGCAGCCGATCCCAGATATGCCGCGCGCGCAGCGCGAGCGGCAGTTGCTCGGCCGGGCGGCCTTGGCAGCGTACGCCGCCGTAGTTCACGCCGCTCGCCTGCGCGCCGCAGTCGCGCCGTTCGAACAGCCCGACGCGCAGCCCGCGGCGTGTCAGCGCGAGCGCGGCCGACGCGCCGACGAGGCCGCCGCCGACGATCGCGACGTCGTAATGCCGGATCTCACTCATCGCGTGCCTCGTCGGGAATCGCCGCGACCTCGTCGCCCGCGAGCGCGGCCGAGATCGGGAACGGTTTCACCGGCGGTTGCGCACGCAACCGTCCGACGTCGGCGAGCGGGCGGCCGGTTTCGGCGGCGAGCACGAGCGCGGCCGCATCGCCGCACATGCGGCCCTGGCAGCGGCCCATGCCGACGCGCGTCAGCGCCTTCAGCCGGTTCAATTCGGTCGCCGCGCCGTCGCGCACGCAGCGGCGCAGCGTGCCCGCGTCGATCTCCTCGCAGCGGCACACGATCGTGTCGTCGGCGCAATGGGCAGCCTGTTCGGCCGGCGGCGCGAACGCCGTTTCGAGGCCGGCGCGGAATGCGCCAATGCGGGCGAGCGTGCGTTCGAGCGCGGCCGCGCCGGGTTTGGCGGACGGCGAGCGCGACGCGATGCCGGCGTCGTCGAGCAACGCGAGCGCCGCGCGCCGGCCCGATGCCTCGGCCGCGTCGGCGCCCGCGATGCCCGCGCCGTCGCCCGCCACGTAGAGGCCGCGCACCGACGTGCGTCCGGCCGCGTCGCGCTCGGGCAGCCAGGCGCGATTGAGCGGGTCGAATTCGAAGCGGCAGCCGGCGAGATCGGCGAGCTGCGTCTCGGAACGCAGGCCGAAGCCGAGGCCGAGCGCGTCGCAATCGAGTACGCGTGGCGACGCGGTTTGCCCATCGTCGCCGGCGGCGCGCCATGCGAGCCCCGTCACATGCCGGTCGCCGAGCACGCGCTCGAGCGTGACGCCCGTTTCGATCGCGACGCCATGCGCGCGCAGCCAGCCGATGATGTAGAGCCCCTTCGCGAAGATCGATGGCATGCGCAGCAACGCGGGCGCGGCAGCGGCCTGGCGGCGCAGGGGGCTCGTGTCGAGCACGGCCGCGACGTTCGCGCCGGCCTTCGCATACTGGTAGGCGACGAGGTAAAGCAGCGGCCCCGTGCCCGCGAGCACGATGCGCCGGCCGATCGCGCAGCCCTGCGCCTTCAGCGCGACCTGGGCGCCGCCGAGCGTATAGACGCCCGCGAGCGTCCAGCCCGGCACGGGCAGCATGCGGTCGGTCGCGCCGCTCGCGACGATCAGGTGCGAGTACGGCACCGTCACCTCGCGGCCGTCCTGCAGCGTGTCGACGCGGCCCGCGCCGCATGACCACGCGAGCGTGTTCGGCCGGTAGTCGACCTGCGGCAGCAGCGCGGCCATCGTCTGGTGCACGGCGTCGGCCTTCGCAGCCTCGAAACCGTACAGCGTGCGCTTGCCGCGCACGAATGCGGCGTCGGCCGGCGGTTGGCGGTAGATCTGCCCGCCCCAGCGCGCGTTCTCGTCGATCACGACCGGGTGCAGCCCCGCGTCGACCAGCGCCTCGGCCGCGCGCACGCCGGCCGGCCCCGCGCCGACGATCACCGGTTGCAGTACGGCGCTCACGATGCGTCTCCGGTCGCGGCCGGCCGGGCGGCCGTAAGAATCCGCATGCCGTCGGCGATCGGCGTCGAGCATGCGCGCACGCGTGCGCCGGCTTCGGTGCGCACCCAGCAGTCCTGGCAGGCGCCGATCAGGCAGAAACCCGCGCGCGGCTGGCCGCTGAATTCGCTGACGCGCACGCGACGCTGCGCGACCAGGATCGCGGTGAGCACGGTGTCGCCGGCGAGCGCCTGCGCGGGCCGGCCGTCGAGCACGAACGCGACGGGGGCGCGTTCGCGTTCGGCGACGCGCACGAACTGCGCGCCGTCGTCCGCGACGTGAGTGGAACGGGAAACGGGAGTCGTCATCAATGTTGGCCGATCAGGATGCGGTTCAGGCCGTACACGCGATCGAGCAGCAGCATCGCGCCGGCGGTGATGAAGATGACGAGCGCCGACACGGACGCCATCATCGGGTCGATCGATTCGGTCGCGTACATGTACATGCGCACGGGCAGCGTGACCGTCTGCGGCGACGTGACGAAGATCGACATCGTCAGCTCGTCGAAGCTGTTGATGAACGCGAGCAGCCAGCCGCCCGTGATGCCGGGCACGATCATCGGCAGCGTGATGCGGCGGAAGATCGTCCACGGGTCCGCGCCGAGCGAGCACGCGGCCTGCTCGATGCTGCGGTCGAGGCCGGCGACCGACGCGAGCACGAGGCGCATCACGAACGGCGTGATGACGATCATGTGCGCGAGCACGAGCCACGCGAACGAGCCGGTCGCGCCGATCAGCGCGAAGAAGCGCAGCAGCGCGATGCCGAGCACGAGGCCGGGAATCACGAGCGGCGACAGCAGCAGCCCGTTCAGGAACGCGCGGCCCGGAAACGTCGCGCGGCCGATCGCGAGGCCGGCCGGCAGCCCGATCGCGAGCGACAGCGTGGCCGACGCGAACGCGAGCTTCACGCTGTTGAAGAACGCGGTCACGAAGTCCGGATAGTCGAGGATCGCGCGGAACCAGCGCAGCGACACGCCGCGGGTCGGCAGCGTCAGCGTTTCGTCGGGCGTGAACGCGACGAGCACGACGATCACGAGCGGCGCGAGCACGAACAGGATCACGAGCGTGTGGAAGGCGAGGGCGAAGGGACCGTTCTTTCTCATCGCGATGCGCCTCCGAGGCTGCGCGCGTAGCGGCGTTCGAGCACGCGGTAGTAAGTGAGCATCACGACGAGGTTCGCGGCGAGCAGCAGCACCGCGATCGTCGCGCCGAGCGGCCAGTTCAGCGAGCCGAGGAACTCGTCGTAGACGGCCGTGGCCGCGACCTTCAGCCGTCGTCCGCCGAGCAGGCCCGGAATCGCGAACGCGCTCGCCGACAGCCCGAACACCATCAGGCTGCCCGACAGCACGCCCGGCATCAGTTGCGGCACGACGATGCGGCGCAGCGTCGTGAACGGCGACGCGCCGAGCGACAGCGCCGCGTGTTCGGTCTGCGGATCGAGCCGCTGCAGCGCGGTCCACACGGGAATCACCATGAACGGCAGCATCACGTGCACCAGTGCGATCACGATCGCGAAGGTCGTGTATTCGAGCTTGTACGGCCCGAGACCCACGAGCCCGAGCGCCTGGTTCACGAGCCCGCCGGTGTTCAGCAGCATGCTCCAGCCGAATGCGCGCACGACCACCGACACCAGCAGCGGCGCGAGGATCGCGAGCAGGAACAGCGAGCGCCACGGGTCGCGCATTTTCGACAGCACGTACGCTTCCGGCGTGCCGATCGCGACGCAGATCGCGGTGGTCAGCGCGGCGATCCCGAACGTGCGCGCGAAGATCGTGTGGAAATACGACGAGCCGAGCACTTCCGCGTAGTTGCCGAACTGGAACGCGGCGATCGGACCGGTGGCCGGGTCGAAGCGGTAGAACGTCAACACGAAGGTCATCGCGAGCGGCACGAGCACGAGCGCGGCGAAGAGTGCGAATGCGGGCGCGCACATCAGCCACAGCGGCGCATGGGCGCGCCAGCTCGCGCGTGTCGTGCGGGCCGGCTGCGTCGCGTGCGCGGCGGTGCGTGTCGGCACCGCGTCATGCGCACCCGATCGCGCGAGTCCGGCCGGTGCGACGTCGGTCGAGAGCGGGCGGGAAGGCGGTCGCATTCAGGCCTCCCGGCGCATCACGCGCACCGCGTCGCTGTGCCAGTCGATGCCGACCGGCGCGCCTTCCGCGAGCGGTTCCGCGCCTTCGTTCTGGCAGCACACGAGCACTTCGCCGAGCGCGCTGTCGACGCGGTACAGCCACTGGCTGCCGAGGAAGAACCGGCTCGTGACGGTCGCGGCGAAGCGGCCGGCGTCGGGCGCGCACAGCCGCAGCTTCTCCGGACGGATGCAGACCGACACCGCGTCGCCGACGCGCATGTCGCGCTCGCGCGGCGGCAGGTGCGCGGTGCGGCCCGTCTCGGCGAGATCGTGCCCGAGGTCGATGCGGATCGCGTCGCCGTCGTGCGCGACGATCGTGCCGGGCAACAGGTTTGCCTTGCCGATGAACTGCGACACGAAGCGGTTTTCCGGGCGCTCGTACGCACGGTACGGCGTATCGGTCTGCGTGATGCGGCCGGCTTCCATCACGACCACGCGGTCGCTGATCGACAGCGCTTCGGACTGATCGTGCGTGACCATGATCGTCGTCGTGCCGATCTTGCGCTGGATCGCGCGCAGCTCGAACTGCATCTCCTCGCGCAGCTTCGCGTCGAGGTTCGACATCGGTTCGTCGAGCAGCAGCACGGGCGGCTCGATCACGACCGCGCGCGCGATCGCCACGCGCTGCCGCTGGCCGCCCGACAATTCGCGCGGAAAGCGGTGCGCAAGCGCGTCGAGCCGTACGAGCGCCAGCGCCGCGCGGATGCGCTCCGCGCGCTCGGCCTTGTCGACGCCGCGCATGTCGAGGCCGAAGCCGACGTTCTCCGCGACGCTCATGTGCGGAAACAGCGCATAGCTCTGGAACACGATGCCGAGCCCGCGGCGGTTCGGCTTCAGGTGCGTGATGTCCTGCCCGTCGAGCGCGATGCGGCCGCGCGTGACGTCGACGAAGCCGGCGATCATCTGCAGCGTGGTGGTCTTGCCGCAACCGGACGGCCCGAGCAGCGACACGAATTCGCCCTGTTCGACCGACAGGTTGACGTCCGCGACGGCGGTGAGCGCGCCGAAGGTTTTCGTCAGATCCGTAAGCGTGAGAAACGACATGGAGAGCTCCGGTTCGCACACCGCGTGGCCGGTGCGCCGATGACGCGGACTCTAGCCAGCCATATTTCGGCGCGTCAATTTCGAATTCTGCTGAACGGGATGAATTTCGAAAAAATTCCGTTGAACGGAACGAACCGGCCGATCGCAGGCGAATCGTTCCGATGGATGAAGGGCGCCCGAGCCGCGAAACGCACGCGTCAATCCCGTGCACACCCGGATGTCAGCGGAATTTCGACCGGACGACAATGGCGGCTACCCTATTCCGTTCAATGAAATCGTCGAGGAGAGCCGGCATGCAGGAACCCCATTCGCCCGGAACGTCGCCGGCCGCGCGCACGCCGCGCCCGGACGAGGGCGTCGTCGACGCGGCAGATGCGGTCGAGTCGGCCGGCGCGCCCGGTACCGGCATGCTGCAGCGTGCGTTCGCGATCCTGCGCGCGCTGGCCGGCATGCAGCAGGACGGCGTGCGCGTCACGCATCTTGCGAAGGCCGTCGGCCTCACGCAGGGCACCGCGCACCGGATCCTGCAATCGCTGATCGCCGAAGGGATGGTCGAACAGGACGAGCAGTCGAAGCTGTACCGGCTGAGCGTCGACTTCTTCGCGCTCGCCGCGCAGGCCGGCAACCCGAGCAGCATGCGCACGCTGTGCCGTCCGGCGTTGCTGCGGCTGTGCGCGAGCCTCGGCGAGACGATCTTCCTGCTCGTGAAGAGCGGCTTCGACGCCGTGTGTCTCGACCTGTGCGAAGGGCCGTTTCCGATCCGCTCGTTTACCGGCGACATCGGCGGGCGCATCGCGCTCGGTGTGGGACAGGGCAGCCTCGCGATCCTCGCGTTCCTGCCCGAAGCCGAACGCGAGGAGGTGATCCGCTTCAACGTGCCGCGCATTCGCGGCTACGGCGTGCTCGACGAGGTGTATCTGCGCACCGAGATCGAACGCGTGCGGCAACTCGGCTACGCGGGCCGCAATAGCGGCGTGCTCGACGGGATGGCCGGCGTCGCGGTGCCGATCCTCGACCGCACCGGTTATCCGGTCGGCGCGCTGAGCGTCGGCACGCTCGCGTCGCGGCTCGGCGACGACCGGATGCCGATGGTCGTCGAACTGCTGCGACGCCAGGCCGACGCGATCGGCCCGCGCACCAATCCGTTCGACGCCGCGTTGCGGCGGCCGATGCACGGGCTATCGGGGAAAACCGTCTAGCGAGCGTCGCGCGTTGCCGTTTCATCGGCTTGCTTGCGCAAGCCATGCACGTCCGATCAAGGCGCGCAGGGTCCGGCGGACTCGCGCGCTTTCGTTTTTCTTGCGGGCTTGCGCGTGTGGCGCCGCGAGCGCGCGATACCGTTCGAATCGAATGGCGTTTTTCGAGGGTTATACGACCTTTGAGCCATTTACGTCCCGTTCCATACTTCACATGAGCGAGCAAGCCGGAGTCCGCACACAAACGCAATGACGCGTCGCATATCCGGCCTGATCAATCTCGACATGAAAAGGAACGGAAGATGCGACTCAAGAGCAAATCGGCATTGATCACGGGCGGCACCAGCGGCATTGGTCTGGCCACCGCGAAGCTGTTCATTTCAGAAGGCGCGCGCGTCGCGGTGACGGGGCGCGACGAGGCCGTATTCGAGCGGGTGAAGGCGGAGCTTGGCGAGCATGCGATCGTGCTCAAGGGCGACGTACGGTCGCTCGACGACATGCGCGCGATTGCAGCCGAGATCAACGACACGTTCGGCGGCCTCGATGTCGTGTTCGCCAACGCGGGCTGGGCGTTCCCGTCCGCCGTCGACGACATCGACGACACGCTCTACAACGACATCATGGACGTCAACGTCAAGGGCGTGGTGTTCACGCTTCAGGCGGCGCTGCCGTACTTGCGCGAAGGTTCGTCGGTGATCCTCAATACCTCGTTCGTCGCGCAGACCGGCAAGCATGGCATCTCGTTGACCGCCGCAGCGAAGGCCGCCGTGCGATCGCTGGCTCGCAGCTGGTCGTGCGAATTTCTCGACCGGAAGATCCGCTTCAACGCGATCGCGCCCGGCGCGATCGACACACCGCTGCTCTCGAAATGGGGCAAGCCCGCCGAATGGGTGCGCGCCCGCAAGGCCGAATTCGCCGAAGCGATTCCGGTGGGCCGCATGGGCAACGCGGACGACATCGCCTACGCCGCGCTCTATCTCGCCAGCGACGAATCGTCGTTCGTCGTCGGCACCGAGCTGGTCGTCGATGGCGGCGCGTCGCAGCTTTAAGCCCGTGCGTCACGTTTCCCGAGCCCGGTAGGTCGTCCCGGCGCGTTCCCCTCCCGATTTCACGTCCGCCGCGCGGTTCGCCGTGGCGGTTATTTCATCCGGCCCGGCGGGGTTGCGCTCGCCCATGGGCCGAAGTGCAAGGAGCAATCATCTTGACCGACAGTAGCGACAACCATGCGCCCACCGGGCCACTCACACGGGCAGGCCGTTCCCGCCGCGATGTCCTGAAGTTCGGCAGCGCCGCTACCCTCGGCGCCGTGCTGGGCGGCAGCGCGTTGCTCGGGCACGCCGCGCCTGCGCCGACACCGACAGGCAGCGCAGGGCTGCTTGCGCCGAACGAGCCGCTCGACATCCTGATCGTCAATTACGACGGCGGCACGCTGCTCGACTTCGCGGGCCCCAGCGAAATCTTTCACCGGCTGCCGAATACGAACGTTCGCTACGCGAGCCTCGATGGCGGCAACGTGACGCTCGAATTCGGCGTCGTGTACGGGAAGACCGAGCGATTGGCCGATATCGACAAGACCGACGTGATCCTCGTGCCCGGCGGGTCCGATTTGTCGGCGCCGATGCGTCCGGCGTATCAGGCGCAGATCCGGCGTCTGGCGGAAAGGGCGAAACACGTGACGTCGGTGTGCAACGGCTCGCTCGTGCTCGCCGCGACGGGCGTGCTCGAGGGCAAGCGCAGCGCGTGCCATTGGGCGTTCGTCAACAAGCTGGCCGAATACGGCGCGATTCCCGTTCCCGACCGCTTCGTCGAAGACGACAACGGCCGCTTCATGAGCGGTGGCGGCGTGACGGCGGGCATCGACTTCGCGCTGCGCGTGGCGGCGAAGCTGCGCGGCCAGCCGGCCGCCGAATACACGCAACTCGTGATCGAATACGATCCCGCTCCGCCGTTCCACTCCGGTCATCCGAGCGATGCACGGCCCGAACTCGTCGCGATGGTCGACAAGAAGCTGCCGGGCGCATCGAAGGGCCTCGCACGCATCCCCGGCGTTCGCTGACACGTTTGCCGGCGACCCGTGCAGGGTTGCCTGCCTCTTCAATTCAAACCCTATTCGGAAATCACTCGATGCGACAGATCCATCCGTGTACGGCTGCGTTTGCAGCCTGCGTGTCCTTTTTCGCACTCGCGACGCCGGCGCTCGCCGCAGGTTCGCAACGCCCGCCCGCGGCGGCCATCAAGGCCGAAAACGCGCGATGGGCGGATGCCTTTGCGCGAGGGGATTACGACGCGATCGGCCGCCTCTATACCGACGACGGCGCGCTCTTGCCGCCGGGAGGCGATAAAGTCACGGGCCGCCGCGCGATCACCGAGTACTTCACCAACGGGTATGCCGGATCGAAACCCGGCACTGTATCGTTCAGCCATTACGAGTTCTACGGCAATGAGCGGGTCGTGACGGAGGTGTCGGATGCGGAGGTTCGCGACGGTGATGGAAAGCTGAAGGTCCGCGCCAAGCAGACGCTCGTCTTTCTGAAGCAGGGCGGCGTGTGGAAGCTGCATCGCGACATGTGGAACGCTTACCCGCCGGTCAAGGATTGACGATCGTCGACGTCCGGCGAAAGGACGCGCGACGTGCCCACGCGCCCATCGCCGGTTAGCGGGAAGCGGGCCACGCAGCGCGCTGATCGGCAGCGCTCGATCAGCGCGCTGCGTTCGTTCTGCTCTCGCGTCGAATCGCTTGCGGCGGATGCCCGTGCAGCTTGATGAACGCTCGGCGCATCCGTTCGGGATCGGTGAATCCCACCGCCAGCGCAATCTGTTCGATCGGTTCGCTGCCGCCCTGCAGGCGCAGCCTTGCGGCTTCGACGCGCAAACGCTCGACGGCCCGCGCCGGCGTTTCACCGGTTTCCCGGCGAAACGCGCGGCCGAACTGTCGCACGCTCAGGCTGGCGGCATCGGCGAGCCGTTCGACCGGCAACGCTTCGGCCAGATGTTCGCGGGCGAAATTCAGCGCAATGCGGATGCGATCCGATTCCGGCTCCATCTGCGACATCGCGGAGAATTGCGACTGCCCGCCGGGCCGCCGATACGGAACGACCAGCAGCCGCGAGACCTCGCGCGCGATCTCCGCGCTGATGTCCCGTTCGATCATGCCGAGCGCCAGGTCGATGCCGGAGGCAATACCCGCCGACGTCCAGACGCGGCCATCGACGACATAGATGCTGTCGCCGTCGACCCGCGTGCGAGGGAAACGCGACTGCAATTGCGCCGCGTATCGCCAGTGCGTCGCGGCTCTCAAACCGTCCAGCGAGCCGGTTTCGGCAAGCAGGAACGCGCCCGTGCACACGCTTGCCACCCGCGACGCCTTGGCGGCCAGTTTTTTGGCCGCGGCGATATTGTCCGAGGTCTGCATCGGCGCGATATCGCCGCCGACGAACACGACGGTGTCGAACGCGCGTCTTCCGATCGGCTTCGTGTCGATCGAAAGGCCGGTATTGCCGGGAATCGGGCCGCCGGTTGGCGAGATGACGTGAAGCGCGTAGGGCGTATGGCCGGCGGCCGTGGCCACCTGATTGAAGGCCGACAGCGGGCCGCCAAGATCGAGCGCGTCGTAGCCACGGCAAACGAAAAATCCAATGCGATGCATCACGAAGCCATTGATCGAGAACCCCGGAATGGCGAATTCTACCGGGAACCCTCGAATTGTGTCGTTTGACTCGAAACGAGGGAAAACCGTTGTTTACGCCGCCGTCGATCAACTGTATTCGTTTGCGCCGTGCTGATGCGATGCCGACGGAAAGCGATGCTCAGCGACGGTAGATGAACTCGAGATCGGTCGATGCGCCGACCTTGAAATCGTACGTGCCGACCCGCTTGAAGCCGGCCTTCTCGTAGAACGCGATGGCCTTCGCATTGCCGGACCACACGCCCAGCCATACCGGGCCGGGGCGCGTCGCGGCGAGATACTCGAGCGCGGCGTCGAACAACGCGCGTCCGGCGCCGGTTCCCTGCGTGCCGCGGCGCAGATAGATCTGATGGATCTCGCCTGAACCGTCCGCCACTTCCGGGTGCGGAAGCTTGCACGGCCCCGCGTGCGCATACCCGACCAGCGTGCCGTCGTCGCCTTCCGCGACCCACGTCCGGCACTGCGGGTCGCCGAGCTGTTCGGTGATCGCGGCAACCGAGTAGGTGCGGGCCTCGTACTCGGCCAGATCGTTCGGCGGATAGTCGATGCCGAAGCCGTCCTGCAGAAAGGTTTCGCGAAACGTATCGCGTTTCAGTTCGGCAAGCGGTATGGCATCGGCCAGGGTCGCAACGCGGATCAACATGGCGCTTCTCTCGGTTCGGTATCGGGCCGACAGTTTATCCCGGGTGATGTCGAGCAGCCGCTTCGTCGCCTGCCCACCGGCGACCGCCGCACTCGGACGCACGGCGGCCTCGTTCACGTCGACATCGGCAGGCCGCGCAACATCGCTTCCGGTCGGGCAGCGATGTTGCGCGCGGTCGTGCAGGCGGCTTCCCGATGCGGGAAAAAGCGCCGATTTTGCAGCGCAGCGAAAGGCGCCGACGCTTGCCTGACCGGGCCTCCGTAACCAGCCGAAACTGCCAGCACGGCAATCATGCGGATGCCGATGGTTGACCGCCGTCGGACATGCTAGGATTTCCGTCAAACAACTCCGGAGACTGCGATGCCGTTCATCTGCGAAAACGTTGAATGTCGTGCCGTGCTGGCTCGCGGGCAGGTCAGGCACCATCAGGAGGGCGCCGGCTGGTGCTTCTACTGCCCGGACTGCAACACCAGAAACGAGTTGATGAACATCGGCACGCTCAGCGGCCCTGTCGAGCTGGTTCAGCCCGAGCGGGCGAGCCCGCCGCACAAGGTGGTCGCGACGGCCAGGCCGCTGGACGACGGCCGATACGCGGCGCAGTTGAGCGTCCAGCGGGCGCTCGCCGTGAAAGGCACCTACGCGGCCGAGGAGCACTGGGATCAGTTAGGCGTATTCGGCGACGCGCAGGAAGCCGTCGCGCACGCGAAGTCGTTCGCCACGGACCTGCTGCAGCGCGCCGCGTAGCCGGCGCTTTTCCGTGAACGAACAAAGGGGCGTCGCGCATTCGTGCGCGACGCCCCTTTACGTTTTTCGCGCGCGTTCGTCAGTGGTGGATATCGAACGACGAGGTCTGCCTCGTGATCCGCCGATACGTGTCGTCCTGAATCAGGCTCCCGGGAAAGCGAGTGAGGTCACGCGGCCGGCGCCTGCGTTGCGCGGGCCCGTTCGCGCGCCGCGACGAGTTCCCTGATCCGCGCGCGGTCGGCCGGCGTCGCCGGCGTGAAGATCACGAGGCTCAGGTCCGGGCGGCCGGTAACCGAGAACGTCGAATGTTCGAGCGCGATCCGGCCGGCTCGCGGATGGCGGATCTCCTTCGTGGCTTCTTCGTGCGTACGGATATCGTGGTCGCGCCACATCGCGTCGAATTCGGCGCTGGTCGCGCGCATCTCGTCGACGAACGCCTGCACGGCCTGCGTCGCGCCGCTGCGCGCGACGTCCGCACGAAACCCGCCAACCGCGAACCGCGCGACGCGCTCCCAGTCCGACTGGGCATGGCGCACGCCCGCGTCGACGAAGATCAGCCGCAGGATGTTGCGCGCGGCCGGCGGGAGCGTCGCATAGTCGGTGAGCGTCGCGGCCGCCGCGTCGTTCCACGCGGCGACGTCCCACGTCGCGGTGCGGATGATCGCGGGGCTCGCGTCGAGCGAATCGAGCACGTGCTGCAGGCGCGGCGTCACGCCGGCCGGCGCGTGATAGCGTACCTCGGGCGGGTGGCCGAGGCCGATCAGGAACAGGTGCTCGCGTTCGGCCTCGTTGAGCATCAGCGCGCGGGCGAGCCGGTCGAGCACGTCGGCCGACGGCGCGCCGCCGCGCCCCTGTTCGAGCCACGTGTACCACGCGACGCTCACGTGCGCGCGCTGCGCGACTTCCTCGCGCCGCAGGCCCGGCGTGCGGCGGCGCGTGGCCGGCAGCCCGAGCGCGGCCGGGTCGAGTTTTTCGCGGCGGTCCCGCAGGTATGCGCCGAGCAGGTTGTCGGGGGCGTCAGCCATATCCTGTTAGTTCGTTTACCAGTAAACCGTCACGACTTCACCGCGAGCGGCGCTCGACAGATAGTAAGCCTCCATTTCATCCGGAGGTGCTGAACATGCGTGTCTTTGTTACGGGAGCGTCGGGCTTCGTCGGCTCGGCCGTCGTGGCCGAACTCGTGGCCGCCGGCCACTCGGTGCTGGGGCTCGCGCGCTCCGACGCGGCCGCGGCGTCGGTTGCCGCGGCCGGCGCCGACGTCCATCGCGGGTCGCTCGAGGATCTCGACAGCCTCACGCGCGGCGCCGAAGCCGCCGATGCGGTGATCCACACGGGATTCAATCACGACTTCTCGCGTTTTGCGCAGAACTGCGAACTCGACCGCCGCGCGATCGAGACGATCGGTGCGGCGCTCGTCGGTTCGGCGCGGCCGCTGATCGTCACGTCGGGCCTTGCGCTCGTCGCGCCCGGCCGCGCGGCGACGGAGGACGATCCGCACGTGCCGGTGTCGGAAAATTATCCGCGTGCGTCCGAAGCGACGGCGGTCGCGCTCGAAGCGCGCGGCGTGCACGCGTCGGTCGTCCGGCTGCCGCCGTCCGTGCACGGCGACGGCGATCACGCGTTCGTGCCGCACCTGATTGCGTTCGCGAGGGAGAAGGGCGTGTCGGCGTACGTCGGCGACGGCGCGAACCGCTGGCCGGCCGTGCACCGGCTCGACGCGGCGCGCGTGTATCGGCTCGCGATCGAGCGCGGCGCAGCCGGCGCGCGCTATCACGCGGTCGACGATACGGGCGTGCCGTTCCGCGCGATCGCCGAGGTGATCGGGCGGCGGCTGAACGTGCCGGTCGTCGCGAAGTCGGCGGCGGAAGCCGGCGAGCACTTCGGCTGGTTCGCGAGATTTGCGGGGATGGATGCGCCCGCAACCAGCGAGCGCACGCGGGCATCGCTCGGCTGGGCGCCGACGCAGCCGAAGTTGCTGGCCGATATCGACCGGCCGCGGTATTTCGAAAGCTGACGAGCGGCGCGCGCCGCTCGCCATGGGTGCGGCTCGGACAGCCGCTCACACCGTGACGACGATCTTCCCGACCTGCGCACCGGCTTCCATGTAGCGGTGCGCGTCCACGATGTCGTCGAACGCGAACGTGCGATCGATCCGCGGCTTCAGCGTGCCGGCCGCGAGCCCGTCGACGATGAAGCGCTTCGCGCGTTCGAGCCGCCGCGCATCGCCGGTGATCTCGAACAGCTCGTAGCCGCGCAGCGTAAGGTGGCGCGCGAGCAGGTCCATCACCGGCACCGGGATGTCGCGCGTATCGAGCGCGCCGTACTGGAAGAACGTGCCGTGGGTGGCCAGCGCGCGCAGCAGGTTCGCCGCGTCGGGGCCGCCGACCGGATCGAACGCGAGGCGCGCGCCGATGCCGCCCGTGAGTTCCGCCACTTGCCGCGGCAGGTCGGCGGGGCTGCCGACGATCACGTGCTTCGCGCCGGCGTCGAGCAGCGCCTGGCGCTTCGCTTCGCCGCGCGTCAGCGCGATCGGCACCGCGCCGACCTGGTTCGCGACCTGGATCGCGGCCTGCCCGACGCTGCTCGACGCGGCGCCGATCAGCACCGCGTCGCCGCGCTCGAGCCCGCCGAGTTCGATCAGCGCGCCGTAGGCCGTCACGAACATCATCCATGTCGCGGCCGCCTCCTCGAACGACAGGCTGTCCGGATGCTTGACGACCGCATGCGCGGGCACGTTGACCACCTCGCCGTACATCCCGTAGTCGGCGAACGAGAACGCCGGCACGACGCTCACCGCGTCGCCTTCCGCGAATGCCGTCACGTTGCGGCCGACCGCCGCGACGATACCCGACGCCTCGTAGCCGAGCGATGCCGGAAAGCGCGGCATGAACGTGTATTCGCCGCGGCGGAACATGACTTCCGCGCGATTGACGCCGATCGCCTTCACGCGCAGCTGGATGTCGTCGGGGCCCGGCGCGGGCACGTCGACGGTGTCGATCTGCAGGACGTCGGGGCCGCCGATGCGGTGGAAACGGACGATGCGGGTCATGGAGCGCTCCTTCGATGAACGGGTGTCGATGAAGCCGCATCGTAGGCGGGCGCCCGCACCAGATAAACGCGCGGCCGGATCATTGATTGTTATTTGACGAATAACAATCGACGCGAATCCGTGCTACGCCGGATAACGTCGCGCGAACAGCTCGGTCAGCCAGTCGATGAACGCGCGCACCTTGTCGGGCAGATGCGCGCGGTTCGGGTACAGCACCGACACCGGCTTCGGCACGGCCGGCACGCCGGGCAGCAGCTCGACCAGCTGGCCCGAGTCGATGCTCGGCTGCAGCGCGGGCCGCAACGCGTGCACGATGCCGAGACCGGCGAGCCCGCACGACAGCAATGCTTCCGAGTTGTCGGTGAGCAGGCTGCTCGCGAGCTTCACCGCGACGGTGTCGCCGTGCGGGCGGAACGTCCATTCGAGCACGCGGCGGTTGCGGCCGGTGAAGAAGTTGATCGCGCGATGCATCCGCAGATCGTCGAGCGTACGCGGCAAGCCGTGACGCGCGATATAGGCCGGCGACGCGCACGTGGCCATCGGCACCGCGCCGACGGTGCGCGCGACCATGCTCGAGTCCTTCAGCGTCCCGACCCGCACCACGCAGTCGATGCCTTCGCCGATCAGGTCGGCCGGCTGGTCGCTCGCGCCGAGCACGAGCTCGATCTGCGGATAGCGCTGCTGGAAGTCGGGCAGCGCCGGAATCACGACCGTCTTCGCGAGCGCGAGGGCGACGTCGATCCGCAGCCGGCCCTTCGGCACCGTGCGTTGCTTCGGGAACGACGCGAACGCATCGTCGATGCTGCCGAGCAACTGCACGCAGCGCGCATGGAATGCCTCGCCTTCGGCCGTCACGCTGACGCGGCGCGTGCTGCGGTTCAGCAGCCGCACGCCGAGCTCCTGTTCGAGCTGCTGCACGGCTTTGGTGACGGCCGGCCGATGCAACTGCAGCGCGTCGGCGGCCTGCGTGAAGTTGCCGCGTTCGACGATCTGTACGTAGATCTGCATCGTTTGCAGACGGTCCATGGCGTTCCCGGATGGCGTGGCGAGCGGCCATCTTCGCACACCGCCGGCGCCCGGTGCGCGGCCGCCCGCCTGCGGCGCGTCATTCGACCGGATGCAGATCCTGCAGCAGCGTCGGCACCAGCTCCGACACGGTCGGGTGGATATGCATCGCGCGGCTGATCGTCGTGTACGGCGCGCCGGCGGTCATCACGTCGAGGATCCCGTGCACGACTTCGTCGCCGGTCACGCCGAGGATCGACGCGCCGAGGATCGCATGGCTGTCCGCGTCGACGATCACCTTCATGAAGCCCTGGCTTTCGCCCTTCTCGACCGCCCGGCCGACACGCGTCATCGGGCGCGTGCCGACCAGCAGCCGGCGGCCCGTCTGCTTCGCTTCCGCGAGCGTCATCCCGACGCGGCCGAGCGGCGGGTCGATGTACATCGCGTAGGCCATGATCCGGTCGGACACCTTGCGCGGATCGTCGTCGAGCAGGTTGGCCGCGACGATCTCGTAGTCGTTGTACGAAGTGTGCGTGAACGCGCCGCGCCCGTTGCAGTCGCCGAGCGCCCAGATGCCGGGCACGTTGGTGCGCAACTGGTCGTCGACGGTGATGTAGCCGCGCGCGTCGGTGTCGACGCCCGCGCGGTCGAGCCCGAGATCGTCGGTGTTCGGCACGCGCCCGACCGCGAGCAGCAGGTGCGAACCCGCGACCTCGCGGCCGCCGCCCGCGCAGTCGAGGCCGACCACGATGCCGTCGCCGTCGCGGCGCGCGCTCAGGCAGTTCGCGTCGAGCTGCACGTCGATCCCTTCCTTTTCGAGGATCTCGCGCACGGCCTGCGAGACGTCTTCGTCCTCGCGGCGGATCAGGCGTGAGCCTTTCTCGATGATCGTGACCCTGGAGCCGAAGCGCCGGTACATCTGGCCGAATTCGAGCCCGACGTAGCTGCCGCCGACGATCACCAGATGATCGGGCAGGAAGTCGACGTCCATCATCGTCGAGTTGGTCAGGTACGGCACCGAGTCGAGGCCCGGCATCGCGGGCACCTGCGCGCGTCCGCCGACGTTGATGAAGATGCGTTCGGCTTCGAGTACGTCATCGCCCACGCGCACCGCGTTCGGGCGTTCGAACCGGGCATGACCCTGAAAGACGGTCGTGTTGTCGAGGCCGCGCACCCATTGCTCGACGCCGTGGTTCGAGCGGCCGGAAATCTGGTCCTTGCGCGCCTTCACGGCTTTCATGTCGACGGTGACGGGGCCGCCGACCGACACGCCGTACTCGCCGGCGCGCCGTGCGAGCTGCGCGGCGTATGCGCTCGCGATCAGCGTCTTGGTCGGGATGCAGCCGGTGTTCACGCAAGTGCCGCCGAAGCGGCCGCGCTCGACGATCGCGACTTTCATGCCGGCGCCGGCGAGGCGCGCGGCGAGCGGCGGCCCGGCCTGGCCGGTGCCGATGACGATCGCATCGAAGTGTTGCGTCATGACGTCCTCCTGTGCGGGTGCAACGAGGAAAGGGGCGGGCGCAAGCCGCATGCCGTGCCGGCGGTCGCCCGCGGGCGACGAGCGCCTATGGTAGACCGGTTGGCCGGGGGCCGCGAGCGGCGCCCGGACGACGCGTCGTATTGAAAAACGGCACTGCCGCGGGCGGCGTCTAGTCCTTGCGCGTCCACTGCCCGAACGACACCGGCCGGTGCGCGTCGGCGCGCGTCACGGTGACGTGGTCGGGCTGGTCGTCGAGCGGAAACGATTCGGTGACGATCTGGCTCGAAAAGAGCCAGCCGTGCGTGCGCGGGTCGTAGCGGAACGTGACATAGTCGGTCCAGTGCTGGCCGCACGCGACGACGTTCTGCACGGTGAAATAGCGACCCTTCACCGCCAAGCCGTTGTCGCCCGCATCGTCGGGATCGAACGGATCGCATTGGCCGCCGTCGTTGGCGCGCAGCACGGCCTGGTCGTTGCGGGCCGCGAGCCGGTAGGTGCGGTCGGCTTGTTCCTCGTAGATCAGCAGCGGGCGCGGCGACGGCTGGTCGCGCGTATCGACCGCGCGATGCACGACCACCAGAAAGCTGTGCCGCTCGTTGTCGAGATCGGGGCCGGCGTGCGCGATCAACGGCTGGTAGCCGGCCGGCAGTTGCGCGGCGATCGATTTCGGCAGGCTGTCGGCGCGGGCGCCGAGCGGGAGCGCGGCGAGCAGCGGGAGCAGCAGGGCAGCAAGGCGAAGAGCGCGCATGGCGGGCGGTCCGGTCGAAAGGAGAAAAGGGGATCAGTCGCGCGGCGTTACAGATCGCGCCCGAGAAAGTCCGTGCCCGGCACCGGATTGAACGCGACGGGCGGCGCGGGCGTGAAGCCGAGCGACGCATACAGTTGCCGGGCGGCGACGAATTCGGGCAGCACGTCGACGCACATGCGCGCGTAACCGGCCGCCTTCGCGTCGTGCAGCAGCCGTTCGACGAGCTGGCGGCCGACGTTCAGCCCGCGCGCCTCGGGCCGTACGTACACGCGCTTCATCTCGCAGGTCGCCGCGTCGATTTCGCGGAACGCCGCGCAGCCGACCACGCGCTCGCCGCGCCACGCGAGCAGCAGCCGTCCGCGCGGCGCCGCGTATTTCCCGGGCAGCGCGGCAATTTCGGGCTCGTAGTCCTGGAATTCAAGGCTGACGGTCGGGCTCGCGACGTACTCGCGAAAGATCCCTTCGACGGCGGCGGCATCGTCGGGATAGCGGGCGGCGCGGATCTCGATCATGAGTGGCGCGTGATGACGGGAAAGAGGGCCAGCATAGCAGCGCACCGCCGCTTTCGGCGATGCGCGAAGCGTGCCAGAATCAGCGGCTCGACCGTCGGAAACGACACGCAGGCGCCGGCGCAGCGGCGTCGCTGACCAAGGAGACTTCGATGACCGCATCGGCTGCCGTACTCGCCATCCTGGCTGCGCTGTTTCTGGGCGCGATGATTCCGGGCCCGAGCTTCGTGCTGGTGGCCCGCAACTCGATCGGGCTGTCGCGCCGCGACGGGCTGGCCACCGCGCTCGGCATGGGCATCGGCGGCATCGTGTTCGGCGGCGTCGCGCTGGCCGGGCTGTACACGCTGCTGCAGGCCGTCGAATGGCTGTATGTGGGTCTCAAGGTCGCGGGCGGCGCCTACCTGATCTACATGGCGTCGAAGATCTGGCGCGGCGCCGACCGGCCGATCGCGATGGACGATCCGCAGGCGATGGCCGGCGGCAGCGCGCGCAAGTCGTTCCTGACGGGCCTCACGACCCAGCTCAGCAACCCGAAGACGGCGATCTGGTACGGCAGCATCTTCGCGGCGCTGCTCCCGCAGCATCCGCCGCTGTGGTGCTATCTCGTGCTGCCGCCGCTCGTGTTCGCGGTCGAGTTCGGCTGGTACACGCTCGTCGCGCTGTGCTTCTCGACGCGCCGGCCGCGCGAACTCTACCTGCGCGCGAAGAAGTGGGTCGACCGCATCGCGGCCGGCGCGATCACGCTGCTCGGGCTGCGGCTGATCCTGAATGCGCCGAAAGCGGGGATCTGAGCGCTTTCATTGCTGATCCGCGTCGGCGCGCGCGGCGGCGGTCATGGCCGTCGCGGACCGTTGGCGCGAACCGGCGAGACCGGCCGGGTCGCCCGCCCGAGTACGCGTCGGCGGCCCGCCGACGCATTGCTTCCCGATGGCGCGGCCGCTCGCCGGCCGCCGCCGACCGTGTTTCCCGACCGCCACCATCCCACGCCGAGCCTTGCGCGACGGGCGTTCGCGTGTGTCACCCGGCGCGCCGAACCGCGCCGCTTCCCCGATTCTGGCGGTCGACCGGCCGACGACGTGTAAACTGCTGCCTTTTTTGACGGTTTGCAGCATGGTGCAAGCATCTCCGCGCCCGGCGTTGAGCGGTCCGACGCTCGTCCGGCTGCTCGCGCGCCTGGCCGATGCCGACGTCGCGGAATCCCGGCAAACGCTGTCCGACCGGCTGAGCCAGTGGCTCGGCTGGACCGACGCGATCACGCTGTCGTCCGCGCTGAACGCGAGCCCGCCGGGCGTCGCGGCCGGCGTGCGCGGCTACGACGCGGAGCGCGACTGCGCGCGCGTGCGCCACGACCTCGCGCAGGCGATCATGGCCGCCAACCGGCCGCGCACGCGGCGCCGGCCGGGCGACCTGCCGCCGCCGGCGGCCGATACGGCGGATTTCGCGGACTTCCGCCAGCGTTATCTGGCCCTGCAGCAGGACATGGAAACGGCGATCGGCCAGTTGCGTGGCCGCCTGCGGGTCGCGCTCGCCGCGCGCTCGTCCGGGATGGCGCGGCTCGCGACGCTCGACACGATCATGGAGCGCGTGCTCGGCGCGCGCGAGCGCAGCCTGCTGTCGGCCGTGCCCGCGCTGCTCGGCACGCGCTTCGCGCGGTTGCGCGACGCGGAGCGGCAGGCGCTGGCCGACGCCGAATCCGCCGCTGCTGCGGCCGCCGGTTCCGATGCCGCCACTGCGGCCGATGAAGGCGCGGCGGCGGCCGACACCCCGACCGTCGCGGCGATCGTGCCCGGCGCATGGCTTGATACGTTTCGCGACGAGATGCAAAGCATCCTGCTTGCCGAACTCGAAGTCCGGTTTCAAACGGTAGACGGGCTGCTCGCGGCCCTTCGCACCTGCTAATCAACACGCTATGTCCAGAATTCGCCTTGATCTCGTTGTCTTCGTCGCCGGTCTGCTCGCTGTGGGCTGGATCGGTGCCGGCTATGTCGCGTCGAACCCGCTGGCGGCGGCCGTCACGCTGCTGATCGGCGCGTGCTACGTCGCCGGCGCATGGGAGCTGCTGCGCTACCGGCAGGCAACCGCCACGCTGTCGCACGCGGTCGCCGGCCTGACCGAGCCGCCCGCGAAGCTCGACCCGTGGCTCGACACGCTGCATCCGGGCCTGCGCGGCGCGGTGCGCGCCCGGGTCGAAGGCGCGCGCGTCGCGCTGCCGGGCCCGGCGCTCACGCCTTACCTCGTCGGCCTGCTGGTGTTGCTCGGGATGCTCGGCACGCTGCTCGGGATGGTCGTCACGCTGAAGGGCACGGGCGCCGCGCTCGAGAGCGCGACCGATCTCGATGCGATCCGCGCGTCGCTGATCGCGCCGGTGAAGGGGCTCGGGTTCGCGTTCGGCACGTCGATCGCCGGTGTGGCCACCTCGGCGATGCTCGGGCTGCTGTCCGCGCTCGTGCGCCGCGAGCGGATCGATGCGGCCCACCAGCTCGACGCGAAGATCGCGACGATGCTGCGCGTGCATTCGTCCGCGCACCAGCGCGACGAATCGTTCCGGCTGCTGCAGCGCCAGGCCGACGTGATGCCGGCGCTGGTCGACCGGCTGCAGACGATGATGACGACGCTCGAGGCGCGCAGCGTCGCGCTGCACGATCGCCAGCTCGAAAGCCAGCAGGCGTTTTTCGACCGGACCGAGCGGGCGTACGCGGGCCTGGCGTCGAACGTCGGCGACGCGCTGAAGGAGAGCGCCGCCGAAAGCGCGCGCGTGGCCGGCGCCGCGCTGCAGCCGGTCGTCGCCGCGACGATGACGGGGCTCGCGCAGGAGATGGCCGCGCTGCGCGACACCGTGACGGGCGCGGTACAGCGTCAGCTCGACGGGCTGACGGACGGCTTCGAGAAGACCACCGGCAACGTGACGGCCGTGTGGAATCGCGCGCTCGACGAACAGCGTCGCGCGGGCGACGCCGTCGCGCAGCAGTTGCAGACGACGCTCGGCCAGTTCACCGACACGTTCGCGCAGCGTTCGTCGGATCTGCTCGATGGTGTCGCGACGCGCCTCGAATCGACCGAAGGCCGCCTGTCGGACGCGTGGCGCGACGCGCTGGCGCGCCAGGAGCAGGTCGGCGAGACGCTGGCCGGCCAGCATGCGCGCGCGCTGGGCGAAGCCGCCGCGACGTTCGAGCGCCATTCGGCCGCGACGCTCGCCGCGATGCGCGAGTCGCACGCAGGGTTGCAGACGCAACTGGCCGCGCGCGACGAAGCACGCTTGTCCGCATGGAACGATTCGCTGGCTGCGATGGCCGCGAAGCTCGGCGACGAATGGCAGCGTGCGGGCGAGCACAGCGCCGGCCGTCAGCAGGAAATCTGCGACGCGCTCGCGCAAACGACGCGCGACCTCGCCGCACAGGCGTCGACGTTCGAACAACGCTCGAACGATCTGCTGACGACGATCCGCGAGTCGCACACCGGCCTGCAATCGCAACTGGCTGCACGCGACGAAGAACGTCTGTCCGCATGGAACGATTCGCTGGCCGCGATGGCCGCGAAGCTGGGCGATGAATGGCAGCGTGCTGGCGTGCACAGCGCCGGCCGTCAGCAGGAAATCTGCGACGCCCTCGCGCAAACGACGCGCGACCTCGCGGCACAGGCATCGACATTCGAACAACGCTCGACCGATCTGCTGACGACGATCCGCGAGTCGCACACCGGTCTGCAATCGCAACTGGCTGCACGCGACGAAGAACGTCTGTCCGCATGGAGCGACTCGCTGGCCGCGATGGCCGCGAAGCTGGGCGACGAATGGCAGCGTGCAGGCGTGCACAGCGCCGGCCGTCAGCAGGAAATCTGCGACGCCCTCGCGCAAACGACGCGCGACCTCGCCGCGCAGGCGTCGACGTTCGAACAACGCTCGAACGATCTGCTGACGACGATCCGCGAGTCGCACACCGGTCTGCAATCGCAACTGGCGGCGCGCGACGAAGCACGTCTGTCCGCATGGAGCGACTCGCTGGCCGCGATGGCCGCGAAGCTGGGCGATGAATGGCAGCGCGCTGGCGTGCACAGCGCCGGCCGCCAGCAGGAAATCTGCGACGCCCTCGCGCAAACGACGCGCGACCTCGCCGCGCAGGCGTCGACGTTCGAACAACGCTCGAACGATCTGCTGACGACGATCCGCGAGTCGCACGCCGGCCTGCAATCGCAACTGGCCGCGCGCGACGAAGCCCGCCTCGCCGCGTGGAACGACTCGCTGGCCGCGATGGCCGCCGCGCTGCGCGACGAATGGGCGCAGACGAGCGTGCAGGCCGCGGCGCGCCAGCAGGACATCTGCGACACGCTGACCCGCACCGCGAACGACATCACCGCACAGGCGCAGGTTCACGCGAGCGACACGATCAACGAAATCGCGCGGCTCGTGCAGGCCGCGTCGGAAGCGCCGAAGGCCGCGGCCGACGTCGTCGCCGAGCTGCGTCAGCGCCTGTCCGACAGCATGGTGCGCGACACCGCGACGCTCGAGGAACGCAGCCGCCTGCTCGCGACGCTGGAGACGCTGCTCGGCGCGGTCAATCACGCGTCGACCGAACAGCGCGCCGCGATCGACGCGCTCGTCAGCACGTCGGCCGATCTGCTCGATCGCGTCGGCGCGCGCTTCAACGACACCGTCGAGGCCGAAACGCGCAAGCTCGATTCGGTGGCCGCGCAGGTCACGGCCGGCGCCGTCGAAGTGGCGAGCCTCGGCGATGCGTTCGGGATGGCCGTGCAGGTGTTCGGCGAATCGAACGACAAGCTGCTGACCCATCTGCAGCGCATCGAGGCCGCGCTCGAGAAATCGCTCGCGCGCAGCGACGAACAGCTCGAATACTACGTCGCGCAGGCGCGCGAAGTGATCGACCTGAGCGTGATGTCGCAGAAGCAGATCGTCGAAGACCTGCAGCAGCTCGCCGGCCGGCGAGCGCCTGTCGGAGCGTAACGCATGCACGACGAAATCGACGGCGGCGCGCAATCGGCGCCGGTATGGCCCGCGTTCGCCGACCTGATGTCGGTGCTGCTCGGCGCGTTCGTGCTGATCCTCGTCGGCGTGATCGGCATGCAGCTCCAGCTCACGTCGAAGCTCGAGGAAGCGGTGCGCGCGCGCCAGCTCGAGGCGCAGCAGCGCAAGTCGCTCGAACAGGCGCTCGCCGGGCCGCTCGCGGCCGGCCGCGTGACGCTCGTGAACGGGCGCATCGGCATCAGCGGCAACGTGCTGTTCGCGCTGAACTCCGACCAGTTGCAGCCCGCGGGCCGTGATTTGCTGAAGACGCTGGCCGTACCGCTCGCCACCTATCTGAAGACCCGTGACGAGATCCTGATGGTCAGCGGCTTCGCGGACGACCAGCAGGTACACGCCGGCAACCGCCAGTTCGCGGACAACTGGGAACTGTCGGCCAAGCGCGCGTTGACGGTCACGCGCGCGCTGATCGATGCCGGCGTGCCGGCGTCGTCGGTGTTCGCGGCCGCGTTCGGTTCCGAACAGCCGGTCAGCTCGAATGCGGACGATGAAGGCCGCGCGAAGAACCGCCGCGTGGAAATCGCACCGGTGCCGCGCAAGTCGGCGTCGAACGGAGGCAACGCAAAGTGACGGACGACGCGACGCAGGTGCGCGCGACGCTCGACGCCTGGCGCGAGCAGGGCGCCGACCGGCTCGATCCCGTGCGGTTTCACCGGATCGATGCGCTCGAACGGCGCGCGGCCGTGCTCGACGGCGCGGCACGCGCGCTGCTCGACGCGCGGCTGGCGACGCTGATCGACGGGTTTGCGGCGCTCGTCGCGCGCGCCGACGACGATGCCGAAGTCACGCGCGAGACGGGGCAAGCCGCGACGAGCAGGCCCGCGCGCGGCGCGCTGGCCGCGCTCGTCGAAGGGCTCGCGCGCGATCCGCAAGCGGACCGGCGCGGGCTCGATCCCGAACTGGTCGACTACTTCCGCACGATGTGGTCGAAAGTCCGCACGGAACAGCAATACCGCCAGTCGCTCGACCAGGTGCCGCGCAACGCCGGGCCGCTTAATTCGAACAGCCTCGTGCACCGCTCGCTCGCGACGATGCGCGAGCTGTCGCCGGACTATCTGCAGCAGTTCCTGTCGTACGTCGATGCGCTCGCATGGCTCGAGGATCTCGCCGGCGGCGGCGCGCAGCCCGAGAAGGAAGCGCCGCGTGCGAAGGCGGCCAAACCGGCGAGAAAGACGACGCGCACCAAGGCGCGATAACGCGACGCCCCAGGGGGCAGGCGTGCGGGGTACTTAGCGGCCTGGCGCCGACTCGGCGATCGCCGCGCGCAGCGCGTGCAATGCGTCGACGAGCGCCGATGCGAACGGCGGATGCGCGGCGATGCCCGCCGCGTCGAGCCGGCTTCCGAGGATCGGCAGCGCGATCGAGGCGGGCTCGACGATGCGCGCCGACATCACCGACAACGTTTCGCGCAGCGCCGCGTCCGCATGCGTCGCGCGCGGCGACGCGTTCAATACCGCGACCGGCTTGTACACGACGGCCTCGCATCCCACGACCCAGTCCAGCGCATTCTTCATCACGCCCGATATGCCGTGCGCGTATTCCGGGCTCGCGATCAGCACGCCGTCGGCCGCGTTCAGGCGGTCGATCAGGTCGCGCACCGCGGCGGGCGTCGGGTATTCGGCATCGGGATTGAACAGCGGGAATGCGCCGAGACGATCGAAGCGCGCGATGCGCATGCCGTGCGGGGCAACGAGCGCGGCTGCGTCGAGGAGTGCCGCGTTGTACGACTGCGCGCGCAGGCTGCCGCACAGCGCGACGATGTCGAGCGGGCGGCCGACGTCGGTTCGGGGATCGATGGTCATCGCAGGGCGTTTCGATTGGCGGGTCGAGCCGGCGCGTCGCGCGGGCTTGGCGGATTATCGCATCGGCGTTCGCGCCGCGTCGCTCATCCCGGCCGCCTGCGCGAATTCTCCGATGCCCCAGCCGCTCCCGAGCAACAGCCGCCGCGTATGCAGCGCACCGTGCACGTCGTCGGCAACGGTATCGCCGAGATAGCGCAGCGCGCGGCCTTCGACATCGACGAAGCCGTGCCGGTAGTGCTGCGCGAGCGCCGTCCACAACCGCGCGGCGCCGACCGACTGGCGCGCGCCGCTGATCAGGCACAGGCCCGCGTCGAGCCCCCAGCGGTACAGCGTCGTCGCGAGGCCCTTGCGTTGCGCCGAGCCGCGCAGCCGCGTGTGCGGCGCGCGCAGGTAGCGGTCCGCGCGGCGCGGGATTTCGGGCAGGCGGTTGAACACCGTGTAGCCGGCGAGCTGGCGCGCGGCCAGATCCTCGACATACAGGAAGTATTCGCCGTCCGCTTCGCGATGGCGGACGACCAGGCCCGAGCGGCCGAGCGCGACGCCCGGCAGGCCGTGCAGGCGATGGCCCGGCTGGTGGAGGCGTTCATAAAGGGTGTCGAGTTCGTCGTCGATGTCGTGCTGGGAATGCTGTACGTCGATACGCATGGCGAAAGGCGCCCGTCTCGGGCGCATCGAGAAAGGAGTGCATGGCAACGGGGAAGCGGAAAGGGAAGCGGCCCCCGGGCTCGGCGAAGCGAGCCGGGGCCGCGCATCAGCTGGGGATGTGCTGGAAACCGGCGGCGATCGCGGCGAGGCCCGCGATGCAGAGTGCGAACAGGATCAGGACTTTGTGGATCACGCCTCTTTCCTCATGAATGCGCGGCGCCGGCGGGCGGCGTCGCGGAGACGGTGAGCGGCGGGCACGGCCCGCACGGCCGTCGTGCGGGACGACGGTCGGGGTCCGGCGACGGATCGTGCGCGGACGGCCAGCACCATACGCGACGCGTCGGGGGCGGGCAATCGGACCGGGGGAGAAAAGCGACGAAAAGCGGAGAATCGCGCTGTTTCGCGACAATTGGCCGCATGGGAGCGCTCAAACGTTCGGGCGATCCACGCGAAAGCGCATCGCCCAGCGCCGGAGAGCATGCGTGCAACAGTGTCGTTGCGGATGCGAAGTCCGCGACCGATCCGACACCCACGCGAGGGACCGGAGCGGCATGGCGGCCGCCCGGCCGCTCCGTCACACCGCCTGCCGCCCGCCGAACGTCTGCCTGATCCGCGCGAACAAGCCGTGCTGCGCGATCCATTCGGCATACGCGCGATAGTCCGGATCGCGCATCAGGTGACGCTCTTCCGTCTTCGCGCGCGTGTAGTAGATCAGGTTGACCGCGACGAGCCCCGCGCAGTGCATGAGCCCGATCTGCCAGCCGAGCGGCTCGACGAACGGCACCGACACCATCCAGTACGACAGGTTCTTCGTGATGTACGCCGGGTGCTTCGTGAAGCGGTACGGGCCCGACGTGATGATCCCGCGGTTGGTGAGGTTCGAGAACCGCAGTCCGAACGAGATCGTGCACAGCGCGTAGGTCAGCAGCAGCAGGATGATCACCGTGCCCCAGATCACGCGCAGCGTCGGCGCCGACAGCAGCCAGTTGTCCCAGAACACCGACCCTTCGTAGCGGATGTAGTTGTTCGAGATCAGCGACCAGAACGGCTGGTAGCAGATCAGCGCGGCCACCCAGCCGAGTGTCGTCGGCTCGACGGTGCGCACGTGGCTGTCGAGGATGCGGAACGTGCACAGGTAGCCGACGGTGCCGAACATCAGGTCCATCGTGAACGACAGGTCGTACATGAACACGAAGGTCGCGATCGTCATCGGCGCGTGCATCGCGTTCGCGAGCGACGCGCTCAGGTGATCGGCATCCTTCGACAGGTAGACGGTCATCAGCGGCAGGAAGAACGCCTTCACGCCCCAGCCGGCCAGCATCTCGCGCACCGGCTTCCAGCTCGCGGGCTGCTCGCGGCGAAACAGGAAGCGGCCCCACAGCAGGTACGCGTCGTCGGTCTCGCGCTGGTGGCGGTCCATCCACGCGAAGTAGAACGGCGCGGCGACGATCACGTACGGCGCGAGCGAGCGCAGCAGCGACCAGAACGGCAGGTAGAACGCGCCGTGGTATTCGGGCAGCAGCCAGTAGATCGCGCCGATGCCCGCGTAGATCGACGTCAGCGCGCCGAGCCGCGTCGCGACGCGCGCGAGGCCGAGCGGCCGGACGGCCTGCCGCGACAGCCCCGCGCTCGGGCGCAGGTAGACGCGCGAGATGAAGAGTTCGTGCAGCGCGATCGTGCCGATGATCGCGAGGCTCGCGATGACCGCGCGGGTGGCCGCATCGAGGGCCGGGTGGTCGCGCGTGATCCACAGCGCGAAGAGTCCGGCCGTGATGCCGAGCAGGCCGGCGCGGAACGGCGTGGCGGAACGGGGTGGGCGGTCCGGGGCAGCGACGATGCCGTCGAGCGTGGAGTTCATGATCGGATCCTCGTAGGGATGAGGGCCGGCGCCCCCGCTTGGCGGGTGACGCCGGCCGTCGGCCGGGCTGTTTATCGATGTGTGCCCGGCCATTGGCCTGTCGTTCTGGTACGTGATGCGTTAAAGCTTACTTCTTGGTGCCGGCGCCCAGCAGACCGCCGAGCAGGTTGGTCACCGGCGACAGCAGGTTGCCGGTGCCGCCTGCGGCGCCGCCGCCCGTGCTGCCGGTCAGGCCGGTCACCACCGAGCCGCTGCCGCCCGGCGTCGTCACGGTGCCGGCTGCGCCGCCGGGGCTGACCGTGCCGGTGGCGCCGGCCGAGCCGGCCGGCGTGCCCAGCGCACCCGTGAGCGTGCCGACCGGGCCGCTCGTCAGCACGCCGCCGAGCGTGCCGGACAGGTTGCCGCCCGGCGTCGTGACGGTGCCGGTGAGGCTTGCACCGAGCGGCGTCAGCGAGTTGACGAGGCCGGTGACCGGTGCGAGCAGACCGCCGAGCCCTGCGCCACCGGTGCCGCTGGTGCCGCCGGTCCCGCTCGTGCCGCCCGTACCGCTGGTGCCGCCCGATCCGAGGCCGCCGAGTGCGCCCGTCACCGTCCCGAGCAGGCCGGTGATCGGCGCGAGCGGGCCGCCGCTGCTGGTGCCGCCCGACCCGCTCGAGCTGCCGCCGCCGAGGCCGCCCGTCAACGTGCCGAGCAGGCCCGTGATCGGGGCGAGCGGGTTGGTGCCGCCCGTGCCGCTGCTGGAGCTGCCCGCGTTGTTGTCGTGGACGAGGCCGCCGGTCGACGTCACCGTATTGCCGAGCTGCGTCACGACGCCGCCGAGGCCCGTGCCGACCGGGTTGTCGGTCGCGCCGCCGACCTTCGTGCCCGCAAGCGCGAGACCGTTGCCGAGCGTGCTCAACAGGCCGTTGAGCGGGGTGCCGAGCAGCGTCACGCCGCCGAGCGTCTGCGTCGCGCCGGGCGTCGTGACGCCGCCGGTCAGCGTGTTCGTGATCGGGTTGATCACCTTGCCGAGCTGCGTTTCGAGCTGCTGGACCGGCGAGCTGTTCAGCGCCGTATTCAGCGCCGAGGCGGTCGAGTTGACCGCGGTGCCGACCGTGTTGACGAGGCTGCCGACGAGGGTCGTCGCCGGCGCGAGCGGCGACAGCGGACCGGTGCCGAGGCTCGTCACTGCATTGCCGAGGTTGTTGACCGCGCCGCCGGCGCCCGTCAGCAGGCCGGTGGTCGACGTGAGCGTCGGTCCGAGCGGGTTCGCCGACACGCCGATCGAGCCGAGGCCGGCCGCGATGCCGTTGCCGAGCGACTGCACGCCGTTGCCGAGGCTGCCGACCGCGTTGCCGACACTGGTGGCCGTCGTCGGGTTCGTGCCGGGGATCTGCACGCCGCCGATCTGGCTGCCACCGTTGACGACCGTCGTGCCGAGCGCCGTCACGAGGTTGCCGGATTTCTGGAGGACGTTGCCGAGCGGGGTGACGCCGGTGCCGGACGTGCCTGAGGTGCCCGACGTGCCCGAGGTACCGGAAGTACCCGACGTGCCGGAAGTGCCCGAGGTGCCGGAAGTGCCCGAGGTGCCGGAGGTGCCGGAGGTGCCCGAAGTACCGGAAGTGCCCGAGGTACCGGAAGTGCCCGAGGTACCGGAAGTGCCCGAGGTACCGGAAGTGCCCGAGGTACCGGAAGTGCCCGAGGTACCGGAAGTGCCCGAGGTACCGGAAGTGCCCGAGGTACCGGAAGTACCCGACGTACCGGAGGTGCCCGAAGTACCGGAGGTGCCCGAAGTACCGGAGGTGCCCGAAGTACCGGAAGTGCCCGAAGTACCGGAAGTGCCCGAAGTACCGGAGGTGCCTGAGGTGCCGGAGGTGCCCGAGGTGCCGGAAGTACCCGAGGTACCGGAAGTACCCGACGTACCGGAGGTGCCCGACGTACCGGAGGTGCCCGACGTACCGGAGGTGCCCGACGTACCGGAGGTGCCCGACGTACCGGAAGTACCCGAGGTGCCCGAGGTGCCCGACGTACCGGAAGTACCCGAGGTACCGGAAGTACCCGAGGTACCGGAAGTGCCGGACGTACCGGAAGTGCCCGAGGTGCCGGAAGTACCCGAGGTGCCGGAAGTACCCGACGTACCGGAAGTCCCCGACGTACCGGAAGTGCCCGACGTACCGGAAGTCCCCGACGTACCGGAAGTCCCCGACGTACCGGAAGTCCCCGACGTACCGGAAGTGCCCGAGGTGCCGGAAGTACCCGAGGTGCCGGAAGTACCCGACGTACCGGAAGTACCCGACGTACCGGAGGTGCCCGAGGTACCGGAAGTACCCGAGGTACCGGAAGTCCCCGAAGTACCGGAAGTCCCCGACGACCCCGAAGTCCCCGAACTACCGCCACCCGAAGTCCCCGACGAACCGCCGCCCGACGTACCCGAAGTCCCCGACGTGCCGCTCGTCCCGGACGTGCTCGGCTTGATCGTCGGCGGGGTCGTCGGTCCATCGACCGAGCCGCAGCCGTACAGCGCGAGCAGTGACGAGACGGCCATCGTTACCGTCGTCTTCTTGAAGAGATTCTGCATGTTGGCCTCGACATTGGAAGTGTGTCCAGGCCTTCTCTGCAAATTCCGCGCCACGACATGTTTGGCGAAACGGTGTCGCGATTTGTTGCGGAAATCGGGACTATCGACGCGATTTAAACGGAGGAAAGGCGGTTTCGCGCGACAGGCACGTGCGGTGCGCGAACGTCGCGGCTGCGATGTTCCCGTAAGGCGCCGTAACGCGCGGCCGGATGTTACGTAGCGTCCGGCCGCCGGTGACGCGGACCGCCGCGAACCGAGCGCCGCATCTTTGACGAAACGCGCGGTCGCGCTGAACATGGCGCGACATCCCCGGCCGCCGGCAGCGCGACAGCGGCCACGACTCCAACCACCAGGACACCGACATGAGCGAACAGGACAGGGAATACGGCAAGGCGCGGCGGATCGACGTGATGGGCGAAGCGTTCGTCGAGCGCGCGATGCGCGACCTCGACGGATTTTCGCGTCCGCTGCAGAACTGGCTGAACGAACATGCGTGGGGCAGCACGTGGCAGCGGGGCGGGATCGACCTGAAGACGCGCAGCCTGTGCACGTGCGCGATGCTGGCGGCGCTCGGCCGCGGCACGGAGCTGAAGGGGCATATTCGCGGCGCGCTCAACAACGGCGCGAGCCTCGTCGAGATTCGCGAGGTCTTGCTGCACAGCGCGCTGTACGCGGGGGCGCCGGCCGCGGTCGAGGCGTTTCGCAGCGCGCGCGAGGTGCTCTCGGATCTCGGACTGTCGATACCCGACGACGAAGCCTGATTCCGTCGCGGCGCTGGCTGCCCGGCGGCGGGAGCGGGGAAGCAGGATCAGGCGCCGCTTCGCTGCCGCGATCTACGCGATGCGTACCGTCTGCGTGGCCGTGTCGGCCGGCGCGGCGGCGACTTCGAGCAGCCAGTCGGCCGTCGTGTCGGGAATCGTGACCGGCAGCATGTGGCCGCCCTCGACGACCTTCAGCCGCACGCGCGCCGATTTCTTCGCGAGCGCGTCGCCGTGCTCGCGCCAGTTCAGGATCGGATCGGCGCGACCGTACAGCACGTCGACCGGCAGCGCGAGTTCCGGATAGCGACGCTCCATCGCGGGCAGGTCGACGGGCGCCGACAGCAGGTCCGTCGCCGTCGCGTAGAACACGTGCGGGCGCATCCCGAGCAGGCCGCCGCCCTTGACCGGGAAGTCGCGCGGCACGTCTTCCGGCGCGAACACCTGGCGCACGGCCTGGCGGCCCGTCAGGATCGTCAGCGGAATCGCGAAGGTCCACGACACGAAACGGCGCACGAGCGGCGACGGCAGCGTCAGCGGCTTGAACGGCGCGGGCGGCTCGGTCTGCTCGTGCGACAGCGGCGCGATCAGCGCGAGCCGGCTCACGCGGTCCGCATGGTTGAGGCCGACCGCGAGCGCGATCGCGCCGCCGAGCGAGTGGCCGACCAGCACGGGCTTGTCGAGCTTCAGCGCGTCGATGAATGCGGCGACCGTACGGGCCTGCGCGAACACGTTCGCCTGCGACGCCGCGCCGCGCAGCGACCGGCCGGCGCCCGGGCGATCGAGCAGGATCACGCGATGCTGCTGGGCGAGCCGCGTGAGCGGCAGGTACGCGAAATTGCGCCATTGCCCCGCGAGCCCGTGGACGAACACGATCGGCGGGCCGTTGCCGTATTCGACGTAGTGGATGCGGTCGCCGCCGATGTCGACGAAGCGGCCTTCGGGCGGAAACGCGCGGGTCACGCGCCGGGCCACGTAAGCGGAAAACAGCGCGAGCGCGGCGAGCACCGCGACGACGCCGAGCAGCACGTTCTGGATCAGATGGAGCGTAGGAGTCATGTCGACCTCAGCGGGTTTCGAGTGCGGGTTCGGCGGCCGGCGCGGTGGCCGCCGGGCCGGTCGTGGCGCGGCGCTCGAAATGCATCGCGGAATCGGCGAGCGCGCTGAACTTCAGCGACGCGAGATCGAGCACGTAGTTCTGGTGGAATTTCCATGGCTTGCGGTGCCCCTGCTTCGGCAGGATGCCGGCCGCGCGCTGGATGTAGCCCGAGCTCAGGTTGACGGCCGGCACGTCGCCGAGATCGCCCGCGCCGAGCCGCGGCACGCACGTGTCGTACCCGTTCGCGCGCATGTGGTTGAGCAGCCGGCACACGTAGCGCGCGATCAGCTCGGCCTTCAGCGTCCACGACGCATTCGTGTAGCCGAACGACGACGCGAGGTTCGGCACGTCGCTGTACATCATGCCCTTGTACGACACCGTCTCCGGCAAATCGACCACGCGGCCGTCGACCGTCACGCGCGCACCGCCGAGCATCTTCACCTTCAGCCCGGTCGCGGTGACGATCACGTCCGCGTCGAGCTGCTGGCCGCTCTTCAGCTGGAGGCCGGTCGGCGTGAAGCGCTCGATCTCGTCGGTGACGATCGATGCGCGGCCCGCGCGGATCGCCTTGAACAGGTCGCCATTCGGCACGAGGCACACGCGCTGGTCCCACGGCATGTAGCGCGGCGTCAGGTGCTTCGCGACGTCGAAGTCGGGGCCGAGCTGCCTGCTGGCCGCGCGGATGATGAATTGCTTCGTCCGGTCGGGCTTGCGGCGCGACACGTTGTACAGGTACATCGTCAGCAGGACGTTCTTCACGCGTACGAGCCGGTGCGCGAGCCGCGACGGCAGCACGCGGCGCAGCGCGTTCGCGATCTTGTCGCGCGCGGGCAGCGACACGATGTAGGTCGGCGAGCGCTGCAGCATCGTCACGTGCTGCGCGTCGGCCGCCATCGACGGCACGAGCGTGACGGCCGTCGCGCCGCTGCCGATCACGACCACGCGCCGGTTCGCGTACGACAGATCCTTCGGCCAGTGCTGCGGATGCACGAGCTTGCCCTCGAACGTGTCCATGCCGGCCCAGTCGGGCAGGTAGCCGGCGTCGTAGTCGTAGTAGCCGCTGCACATGAACAGGAAGCGGCAGGTGTAGACGAGCGTGTCGGTCGCGCCGTCCTGCGTGCGCTCGATGCGTACCGTCCAGCGCGCCCGGTTCGAATCCCAGTCGGCCGCGACGACCTTCTGGCCGTAGCGGATCGTCTTGTCGATGCCGTAGGTGCGCGCGGTGTCGCGGATGTAGTCGAGGATCGTCTGTCCGTCGGAGATCGCCTTGTCGCTGTGCCACGGGCGGAAGCTGTAGCCGAGCGTGAACATGTCGGAATCCGAACGAACGCCCGGATAGCGGAACAGGTCCCAGGTGCCGCCGATCGCGTCGCGCGCCTCGACGATCGCCACGCTCGCATGCGGGCAGCGCTGCTTCAGGTGATACGCGGCGCCGATGCCGGACAGGCCGGCGCCGACGATCAGCACGTCGAGGTCGCGGTTGTCGCCGCTGTCGCGGCGGGCGCCGGGGGCGGGCGGCGCATCGCGCCGGTCGGTCGTCGTCGAGGTCATGCGGGGTCCTTGGTCGGCGTGATCGGGCGCGCGGCCGGAGCGGGCGCGCGTTCGAGATTGCGTGCGCGGGCGCGGCGCACGTGGCGCAGCACCAGCCACTGGTAACCGGCGCCGAGCAGGCGCGCGATCCGGTCGAGCCGGCGCGCGTCGGCGCCGACCAGCACGCGGCGCGCATTGCGCTCGACGCCCGCGAGGATCTGCCGCGCGGCCTCGTCGGCCGTCGTCGCGTTGATCAGGCGGTTCGCCTGGCGGCGATGGGTCGCTTCGTCCTGGCCCGTCAGCGCGTGGATGCTGGTATCGACGCGGCTCGCGTCGACGATGCTCGTCGCGACGCCGCCCGGATGCACGCAGGTCGCGCTCACCGGCGCGCCGTCGAGTTCGAGTTCCATCCGCAGCGCCTCGGTGAAGCCGCGCACCGCGAACTTGGTCGCGTTGTACGCGCTTTGCGTCGGCATCGCGACGAGCCCGAACAGGCTCGACGTGTTGACGACGTGGCCGTCGCCCGACGCGCGCAGATGCGGCAGGAACGCCTGCGTGCCGTGCACGACGCCCCAGAAATTGATGCCGACGATCCATTCGAGATCGGCGAGACGCGCGGTTTCGGCGCTGGCGGCGAGCGACACGCCCGCGTTGTTGAAGATCAGGTTGACCTTGCCGTGCTCGGCGCGAACGAAATCGGCCCACGCGAACACCGCGTCGCGATCGGCGACGTCGAGCCGGCGCTTGCTCACACGCACGCCGTGCTGCGCACAGAGGGCCGCCGTGCCGGCGAGCCCGGTTTCGCTGACGTCGGCGAGCGCGACCGCGCAGCCGCGCCGCGCCAGTTCGACCGCGAGGCTGCGGCCCATGCCCGAACCGGCGCCCGTGATCGCGGCGACCTTGCCGGAAAATCCCTTCATCCGTCGTTCCTCCCGTTCCGCTTGCGCTGCACCGGCGGCGCGTCTATTGTGGTGTTGTGTGTCACCACTTTAGTTTTCGGGTGTCCTGATGTCAAATAGCGGAATGGAGAAAGCACTCGAAACGGAAAAAAGGGGCCGGTCGTACGGCGGCGTGGCGCCTGAGGTACGGGCCGCCGAGCGGCGCGACGCGTTGATTCGCGCGGCGACGCGCGTGTTCGGCACGGTGGGTTTTCGCAAGGCGACCGTGCGGTCGATCTGCCAGGAAGCGAAGCTGAACGATCGCTACTTCTATGCGGCGTTCGACAGCACCGAGGATCTGTTGCGCTGCACCTACCTGCATCACGCGCAGCAACTGCATGACGCGGTCGCGCAGGCGGTCGCCGCGCGCGGCGGCGAACTGCGCGAGCGCGTCGACGCGGGGCTCGCCGCGTTCTTCGCGTTTCTGCGCGACCCGTGCGCGGCGCGCGTGCTGCTGCTCGAGGTGATGGGCGTGAGCGCGGATACCGACATGACGTATCAGCGCATGCTGATCGACTTCGGCAAGCTGATCATGGCGATCGGCGCGCCGCGCGAGGCCGTGACGCCGGCGGAGCGCACCGAGCAGCGGCTGATCGGGCTCGCGCTGGTGGGCGCGATGACGAACGTCGGCGCGGCGTGGCTGCTGACCGACTATCGCGATCCGGAGGCGCAGATGATCTCCAGTTGCAGGAAGGTGCTGCTGGGGACGTTGCAGGCGGCGTAGATTCGCGGGGACGGGGCCGTTCGCCGCGCACATCAATGGTGGTCGATGAATAACAAGGAAATCATGCAGGCACGCAACCGATGGGGGCGCCGCGTGACGTCGGCGGGGATGGCCGTTTCCGTCCTGATGCTGACGGGCTGCGGCTGCTGGCCGTTTAGCGAGACCACGCGCTATGAAACCGAGTGGAAATCGCAAACGGTCGGGGCGCTGTTCAGGGATGCGGACCGGACAGGCGATGTCTGTCGCGACGCCCTCTATACGCAGCACCTCAAGGACGCGGTATCGGCCTGCAAGGACGGGGCGTATGAAAAAATCCGCAACCGCATCAGCGGCGAGCCCGTCAGGCTGTCGCTCGCGAAGGCGACCTGTGCGGAAGCGCAAGCCCAGCTGGACCAGGGCATCCCCGCCAATATCCAGGACCGGATCTTCAATCTGAACCCGTTCCCCGACGAATTTACCGCCTGCATGAGCGAAAAGGGATTCAAGCGCGAAGAAGTCGAAAAAAAGGCGTGCTACGTGAAGTTCATGTGACGGGCGAGCGACCGGTCAGCCGTTCGCGCGTTTCGGCCGACCGGGGCGTGCGCGTGGCGTTGCAGGCGTCTCCCCGAGCCTCGCCTTCATCGCATCGATGAACGCCCGCACCTTCGGCGAAGGCAGCCGCGTCGACGGATACACCGCGTGAATCCCGGCCGGCGCCGTACGCCAGCCCGGCAACAGCCGCACGAGCCGGCCGGCGGCGACGTCGTCCGCGGTCGAGAAATCCGTCAGCAGCCCGAAGCCGCCGCCCGCGAGCACGATCGCGCGGCACGCGGTCGCGGTGTTCGACACGACCGGCGCGACGCAGCGCACCGATGCGTGGCCGCCGCGCGCATCGTCGAGGTCGAGCGTATGCGGGCGCGGCAGCGACGACAACATCACGAACGGCAGCGCGGCGAGCGCATCGGGGTCGCGCGGCAGTCCGTGCCGCGCGACGAACGCCGGGCTCGCGACCAGCCATTTCTCGTAGATGCCGAGCTGCACCGCGCGATAGTTGGAATCGGCGAGGCGGCCGATGCGGACCGCGACGTCGAGGTTGTCCGCGACGAGATCGATCACGCGGTCGTTCGCGACGAGTTCGACATCGAGCCCCGGATGCCGGTCGCGCAGCGCGACGACGGCGGGCGCGACGACCAGCGCGCCGTAGTCGATCGGCACGCTCACGCGCAGCGTGCCGCGCAGCGGCCCGGCGTCGGACGACACCGCGTCGAGCGCGGCTTCGGTGGCGCGCACGATGTCGCGGCACGCGTCGTAGAACACGCGTCCGGCATCGGTCACGCTCAGCCGCCGCGTCGTGCGCACCAGCAGGTTCGCGCCGACCTCGGATTCGAGGCGCTGCATGTGCGTGCTGACGACCGTCTTCGCGAGGCCGAGCCGCTCGGCCGCGGCCGTCAGCGAGCCGGCCTCGACCACCGCGACGAAGATCGCCAGCCGGTTCAGGTTCACGTCGCGCAGATCGGCCATCGTCGATTGTCCTATGAAAGCGGAGAATGTTTCCACGATTATCCGTCTTCTGGCGACGAACGGCGAGCGCTACGCTGGAGCCGTTCGTCGCCGATCCCCGGCGGCGCGAGATTCCGGAGTGTTTCCATGTCTGCCGCCAGCAAGCCTGCCTCGCCGATTCGCGTCTATTCGTTCCTGTTGTCCGGCCACGCGCACCGCGTCCGGTTGTTCCTGTCGTTGCTCGGGTTGCCGTCGAAGACCATCGACGTCGATCTGGCGGCCGGCGCGCAGCGCGAACCGGCGTTTCTCGCATTGAATCCGCTCGGGCAGGTGCCGGTGATCGACGACGGCGGCACCGTGATCGCCGATTCGAACGCGATCCTCGTGTACCTCGCGAAGCGCTACGGCGATGCGCACTGGCTGCCGGACGACCCGGTCGGCGCGGCCGTCGTGCAGCGCTGGCTGTCGTACGCGGCCGGCCCGATCGCGTCGGGCCCCGCGGCCGCGCGGCTCGTGACCGTGTTCGGCGCGCCGCTCGACCCGGAAGCGGCCAAGCGCACGGCCGCGAAGGTGCTCGACGTGATCGATCGCGAACTGGCCGGCAAGCCGTTCGCGGCCGGCGCGCAACCGACGATCGCGGACATTGCCGCGTACACGTACATCGCGCACGCACCGGAAGGCGGCGTGTCGCTCGAACCGTATCCGCACGTGCGCGCATGGCTCGCTCGAATCGAGGCGTTGCCGGGCTTCGTCGCGATGCCGACGACCCGCGCGGGCCTGCTTGCCGCCTGACGCCTCTGCCACCGCGCCTGTTCAGGAGAATGCGATGAATGCGCCGACCGCCGTCGTCCCGGGTTGGGAACTCGATACCGCGCCGTTTCATGCGGGCGAGCTTGCCGTGCAGCAGCGCGCAGGCGTGACGGACGCGGCGAGCGCGGCCGGCCGGCGCGGGATCCGGCGCTTCATGCCGGACCAGCACCGGACGTTTTTCGCGCAACTGCCGTTCTTCGTGCTCGGCGGCGTCGATGCGCACGGCCAGCCGTGGGCGACGCTGCGAGCCGGCGCGCCGGGGTTCGTCACGTCGCCGGACCCACGCACGCTGCGCATCGCGGCGCGTGCGCTGCCGGGCGATCCGCTGGCCGGCGCGTGGCACGTTGGCGCGCCGCTCGGCGGGCTCGGGATCGAATTCGATACGCGCCGCCGCAATCGCGTGAACGGCGTCGTGCGCGCGGTCGACGGCGATGCGCTGACGATCGCGGTCGAGCAGAGCTTCGGCA
Source organism: Burkholderia sp. 9777_1386 (assembly GCF_015712265.1). Classification (NCBI taxonomy): domain Bacteria; kingdom Pseudomonadati; phylum Pseudomonadota; class Betaproteobacteria; order Burkholderiales; family Burkholderiaceae; genus Burkholderia; species Burkholderia sp. 9777_1386. Next base: position 44,653 of record NZ_JACCQB010000030.1, read on the forward strand.
ATTGCGCGAAGTACATCCAGGGCCGCAAGCCGACCTTCGTCGCGCGGGACGTCGACGCGTCCGTCGCGCCGGACGTGTCGGATGCGCTGGGCGACGCGGATCGCGCGCTGCTCGCGCAGGCCGATACGTTCTTCGTCGCGAGCGCGAACACGTCCGCGGGGGCGGGCGCGGCGCGTGGCGCGGACGTGTCGCATCGCGGCGGGATGCCGGGCTTCGTGCGCGTCGACGACGCGCGCACGCTGACGACGCCCGATTTCAGCGGCAACCGGTTCTTCAACACGCTCGGCAACCTGCAGCACGATCCGCGCGCGGGGTTGCTGTTCGTCGATTTCGACAGCGGCGATCTGCTGTATGTCGCCGTGCACGCGGAGATCGTGTGGGACGGGCCCGTCGTCGCGTCGTTCGACGGCGCGCAGCGCGTGGTGCGCTTTCATGTGCGGGAAGTGCGGCGCATGCGGGCGGTGCTGCCGTTCCGGTGGTCGGCGGTCGAGCGCGCGCCGCAGTTCGCGGCGATGGCGGCGGCGTCGAGCGGGGCGGCGGCAACGGCCGGGGAGGTACCGTCCGCGGCCGCGCCGGCATCGGCGCCCGCATGGCGGTCGCTGCGGATCGCGAAGATCGTCGACGAAGCGCGTGCGATCCGGTCGTTCCATTTCGAGCCGGCGGACGGCGGCGCATTGCCTGCGTACGAAGCCGGCCAGCATCTGACGTTGCGCATCGCGCTGCCGGACAGCGACGCGCCAGCGATTCGCAGCTACACGCTGTCCGATGCGCCGGGCGGCGCGCATTACCGGATCACCGTGAAGCGCGAAGGGCGCGTATCGGCATGGCTGCACGATCACGCACAGGCCGGCATGACGCTCGACGCGCAGATGCCGCGCGGCCGCTTCACGTTCGATGTCGCGAGTCCGCGGCCGGCCGTGCTCGTGTCGGCCGGCATCGGCATCACGCCGATGGTCGCGATGCTGCGCCGGGCACTGGCCGATGGCACGCCGTCGCGCCGCGTCGTGTTCGTGCATGGCGCACGCGAAGCGGCCGACCGGCCGTTCGCGGCGGAACTGGCGCGCAGCGCGGCCGCCGATGCACGCGTGTCGCTTCACTGGTTCGACAGTCATCCTCACGAAGGCTCGGCCGCGCGGGGCGGCCGGATCGACATCGGGCAACTGAAGCGGGTGTTGTCGTTCGACGACTACGACTTCTACCTGTGCGGGCCGTCGGCGTTCATGCGCGACCTGTACGACGGGCTGCGCGCGCTGAACGTGCCGGACGAACGCATCCGCTTCGAGGCGTTCGGGCCGTCGAGCGTGTCGCGCAGTGCGACCCGCGCGGCTGCCGCGCCCGCGGCGGCAAGCGTGCCGGTCGTGTTCCGGCGCACGGGGCGCGAAGCTGCATGGACGCCCGCCGACGGCACGCTGCTCGAATTCGCGGAAGGGCAGCGCGTGGCCGTGCCGGCCGAATGCCGCTCGGGTTCGTGCGGCACGTGCGCGACGCGCGTGCTGTCCGGCGCGATCGACTACGCGCAAACGCCCGATGCGCCGGTCGAACCGGGCTGCGCGCTGCTGTGCGTCGCACGGCCCGCGCAAGGCGCGACGGCGCCGCTCGTGCTGGATTGCTGACGCACCTGCGACATGCGGCCGCGGAGGGCCTGCTGCGCAAAAAGCGCGCGCAACTGCTTCTTTTTTCGGATGCCGTCCGGATCGACGATAGCGTCAACCGATTCGATAAAGGAGCCCATCATGAAACTGCTCGGCATGGTCCGCCTGGTCCTGTGGAGTTTCTTCGGCGTGCGCAACAGCAAGGCGCACGCGACCGACCTCGCCAACGCCAACTTCACGCTGCTGCCGTTCGTGGCGATCCTGCTTGCGCTGCTGGTCGGCGCGGTGATTTACGGCGTCGTGCATCTGGTCGTCGATCCGACCGTGACGATGCAGGGTTTCTGAGCGAGCGGCCGGTGAGCCGGTAGCGGGCCGCCATTGCCGCTCCGGTTCGAGGTCGCCTGATCGGCGCACGATGGCGCCGATGTCAGTGGCCGGCACGGCACCACCGGCATCGCGGCCACATCGCGGCCACATCGCGGCCACGTCGCGACCGTCGTCGCACCGCCCGAACCGCCTGTCCCTGTTCTCGCCTTCCCCGTTTCCCGTTCCGCCCGATTCCGCGGCCCTTCGCCGCGCCCGGGGTAAAATGCGCGCCACGCCGCGATGTCGCGCGCCGGGCAGGCCGCCGTTCCGATGAACGGCCGGCGTGAGTGTCCGCCGCCCGCACCGGGGCGTTCGAAGCGTCCCCCGCATGACACGACCGCGCGAGGCAGCCGGCCGGCCGACAGGCATCCGACGAACCCGTCGGCCGCTGCGTCGGTTCCCGGCGCGTCATCCGAATCCGATGTCCCATCCTGCGTTGTTCCGACCGGTCGGCCCGCCTGCGTGCCGCAAGGTCCGGTTCGTCTGATGAATATCGTGTCGACGCACGTGTCCGGCGGCATTCGCGGGCGCACGCTTCGCAGCTTCGTAACGGGTTTCGACAGATCGAGTGGCGAGTTTTCCATCCAGAACAATGACGGTGAATAGAACAACAGCGGCGCGCGCACGGCGGCGGCGCGCGAAGGTCGGGCTCGGTGTCGGTCTCGGCGTCACGCTTTTCGCGGCGCAGGCGGCCGCGGCCCAGGGCGACACGCCCGCGCCGGGCGCCGACGCGGCGGGCAACGCGACGCTGCCCGCGATCACGGTGAGCGGCGAGCGCGGCCACCCGCTGCGCGCGCGCGAAGCGTCGGTCGCGGGGCTCGACGACGCGCCGCTGCGCGACACGCCGGCGTCGGTGAACGTGATCACGCGCGCGCTGATCGACGACCAGCAGGCAAAGCGGCTGAGCGACGTCGTACGCAACGATGCGTCGGTCGTCAACGACTATGCGCCGGTTGGCTATTTCGAAGGTTTCGCGATCCGCGGTTTTCCGGTCGATCTCGCGAGCGCGATCCGGATCGACGGGCTGACGGTGTCCGGCGAGCAGAACGTGCCGCTCGAGAACAAGGAGCGCGTCGAGATCCTGAAGGGCCTCGCGGGCATCGACAGCGGCGTCGTCGCGCCGGGCGGCGTGATCAACTTCGTGACCAAGCGCTCCGCGAACGTGGCGAGCGTGACGGGCGGCGTCGACAGCCGCGGCTCGACGTCGGCGGCCGTCGATCTCGGCCGGCGCTTCGGCCCCGACCATCAGTTCGGGTTCCGGATCAATGCGGCGAAGGAGAACATGCACTCCTATATCGACGGCACGAACGGGCGACGCACGTTCGGCTCGATCGCCGCCGACTGGGACATCAGCCCGCGCGCGAGCCTGCAGCTCAATGCCGAATTCCAGCAATGGATCCAGCGTTCCGCGCCGGGTTACCAGTTGCTCGGCGGCACCGTCGTGCCGTCGGTCAAGACGACGTCGAAGGCGCTCGGCACGCAGCCGTGGGCGAAGCCGGTGACGACCGATGCGCTGAACCTGAATGCGCGTTTCGACTACCAGTTCAACGACGACTGGAAGGCCTATATCGCCGCGGGCCGCAGCCGCACGATGATCGACGACAACAGCGCGTTCGCGTACGGCTGTTCGTATGCGGCAAGCTGCGCGGCCGGCGCGACGTCGCCGTTCTTCTTCGGCGCGAACGGCGACTACGACGTGTACGACTTCCGCAGCCCCGGCGAATACCGGCGCAACGACGATCTGCGCGCGGTCACGACCGGCAAGTTCGCGACGGGGCCGCTGCGGCACGAGCTGACGCTCGGCGTGAGCGTGCAGCGCCGCGTCGTGCACATGGCCGACGCCGTGTACGACTACGTCGGCAGCGAGAACGTCTACGGGCCCGACCTGACCTTTTCGCCGTCGCCGAATTCGCCCGGGCCGTCGTACCCGCGCCTCGACGCGTGGCAGTACGGCGTGTTCGGGCTCGATCGCATCAGCATCGGCGAACACTGGCAGGTGCTCGCGGGCGGCAAGGAAGTGCTGCTGCGGCAGCGCAGCTGGAGCAGCCTCGACGGCGAGACGACGCATACCGACCGCTCGGTGTTCCTGCCGCAGGTCGCGCTCGTCTACAAGCCGGTGAACGTGCTGTCGCTGTATGCGTCGTACAGCAAGGCGTTGTCGCTCGGCGATCAGGCGCCGGTGCGCGCGACCAACGCGTATGCGTTCCTGCCGCCCGTCGAATCGCACCAGTTCGAGGTCGGCGCGAAATACGACTGGCTCGACCGGCTGAGCCTCACGGCCGCCGTGTTCTCGATCAGCAAGCCGTTCCAGTTCGCCGACCCGGATGCGTCGGGCACGTCCTACACGTTCGTGCAGCGCGGCACGCAGCGGCACCAGGGGATCGAACTCGGCGCGGCCGGGCGCGTGACCGAGCGCTTGGGGTTGACGGCCAGCGTCGCGGCGATTCGCGCCCGCGCGGTCGATTCGGGCTCGCCTGCCTACGAAGGGCACCAGATCATCAACGTGCCCGCGCTGCGCGCGTCGCTGTATGCGGACTACGCGGTACCGGGCGTCGCGGGCCTGAACGTGCTCGGCGGCGTGGAATACAGCGCGGCGCGCAACGCGAACGAGGAAGGCACCGCGCGCGTGCCGTCGTGGTTCGTGTTCAATCTCGGCGCGCGTTATACGACGAAGATCGGAGGCCATCGCACGGTGTTGCGCGTGTCGGTGGACAATCTGTTCAACAAGTTCTACTGGCGCGACGCAGGCGAGCAGCAGGGCGATGCGTACCTGTTCCCGGGTGCGCCGCGCACCGCGCGCGTATCGTTGACCTATGATTTCTGACCGACCGGCATCGGCCGCGTGACGCGCGGCCCCGGCAGCCCACCAGGAGAGCCCAGACGATGTCCCCACTCGAAATCGCCGGCGTGATCGTCAGCGCGCTCGCGATCTGGCTGACCGCGAAGCGGCGCATGCTGTGCTGGCCGGTCGGCCTCGCGTCGGTCGCGCTGTACGGCTGGATCTTCTTCGACGCGAAGCTGTACTCGGACATGTTGCTGCAGGGTGCGTTCGCGGTGCTGCAGGTGTACGGCTGGCAGCGCTGGCTCGCGCAGCGCGCGAGCGAGGCCGACGGCGAGGCGGCGCCAGCCGGCGATGTCGCGCCCGTCACCGGCGTACGGCCGCTCAGGATGCTGCCCGACCTGGTCGCGGCGGTCATCGGCAGCGCGTTGCTCGGCGGGATGATGGCGCGCTGGACCGATGCGGCGCTGCCGTTCGTCGATGCGTCGCTGACCGCGTTCAGCCTCGTCGCGCAATACTGGACCGCGCGGCGCTACATCGCGTCGTGGGGGCTGTGGATCGTCGTGAACGTCGTCTACGTCGGGATGTTCGTGTTCAAGGAGCTGTATCTGACGGCCGGACTCTATGCGCTGTTCATCGGGCTGGCGGTGGTCGGCTGGCGCGACTGGAGCCGCACGGCCGCCGCATTGCGAGCAGCCGCGGGCGGCCCGCGCGCATCGGGCGGCGGCGCCCGCTGATTCACGCACGGATTCAACTACGGAGCAACGTCGGTCATGTCATTCCCCCTCGAGCCGGACGGCCCCCTGCCGCGTGACGTCGCACCGCCGCAATTCGGCGTGGACGGCGAGCAGGCCGAACGCGACTGGCCGCTGATGACGCACGACGAGGTGGCGGCCGTGCTCGCGCGGATCGACGGCGCGGGCGAGCCGGTGCGGCTGACGTGGCACAGCCCGCGGCAGTTCGCGGCAGCGGTGCTGGTGCGGATGGCGGACGGGCGCGGGTTGTTCGTCAAGCGACATCATGCGAGCCTGCGCGATGTCGCGGGGCTTGAGGAAGAGCATCGCTTCATCGCGCATCTGCGCGAGCGCGGGATGCCGGTGGTGGACGTGCTGGCCGATCGCAATGGTGCGACCGCGTTCGCGTCGGGCGAATGGACATACGAGGTGCATGTTCTCGCGCCCGGCGTCGATCCGTATCGCGGCGTGATGTCGTGGCAGCCGTTCACGCATCCTTCGCATGCATATGCGGCCGGCCGCGCGCTGGCCGAACTGCATCGCGCGTCGGCCGGCTACGATGCGCCCGCACGGCCCGTGCGCACGCTGCTGTCGAGTTTTCGCGTGCTGTCGTCCGCCGATCTGGCGGGCGCGCTCGAACGCTGGGTCGACGCGCAGCCGTTGCTGGTGCGCGCGCTGGGCGCGCGCGACTGGCGTGGCGACCTGGCCGATGCGATCGGCCCGTATCACGCGCGCCTCGTGCCGCTGCTGCCCGCGTTGCCGCCGCTGTGGACGCACGGCGACTGGCATGCGTCGAACCTGCTGTGGACCGATGCGGGGCCCGGCGCGCAGGTGCGCACCGTGCTCGATTTCGGCTTGTCGGACCGCACCTGCGCGGTGATGGATCTCGCGCTCGCGATCGAGCGCAATACCGTCGACTGGATGGCGCCGGCCGATGCACGGCGCGTGGAATACGACCAGATCGACGCGCTGCTCGACGGCTACGAATCGCTCGAACCGCTAAGCGACGACGCGTATGCGGCGCTGGTCGCGTTGTTGCCGATCGTGCATACGGAGTTCGCGCTGTCGGAAGTCGCGTATTTCGGCTGCATCATCGACGCGCCGGCGATCGTCGACATCGCGTACGACGGCTACCTGATCGGGCACGCGCGCTGGTTCGGCGAACGCGACGGGCGGCAACTGCTCGACTGGCTCGTGCGGCGACGGCGGGGGAAGCAGCGCATCACCTGATTCACGTGCGGGGCGTGCGGCCTGCGCGTGCCGCATTCCCGAACCTCCGCATGCTGTCGTGCGGCCATCGCGCCGCGCGCTCACGGAATTTTCCCGTCATCCACGGGGGACACCGTTCCCGCGGGGCGTCGCACGCGTGCGTGCTGCCGCGCCCCACATGACGGAAATATCATCTTCGCCTCATGTTCGCACTGCGGCTGGTCCGTAGCATCGGTCGCAAACCGTTACCGCAGAACCGAACATGCTCAAGCCCTACCTCGCCGTGGCCATCGTTTTCGCGATGGCCGCGACGGCTCATGCGCAGCCATCGCTGTCGCCGGGGCCGTCCCCGGCTGCCGCCGCCGCGCCGATCGGCGCACCGCCGTCCGATGCGCTTCCTGCGTCGTCGTTGACGTTGTCCGACGCGCTCGCGGTCGCGGCCCGGAACAATCCGGCGCTGCGCGGCGCACGCGCGGATGTCGATGCATCGGCCGGCGCGCTGATGCAGGCCGGCGCGCGGCCGAACCCCGAAGTGTCGTTCCTGCAGGAAGGCTTCAGTCGCGCCGAACGCACGTCCACCGCGCTGATCAACCAGACCATCGAGCTGGGCGGCAAGCGCCGCGCGCGGCTCGACGTCGCGTCATACGGCCGGGAGGCGGCCAGCGCGTCGCTCGATGAGCAGGGCGCCGCCGTGCGCGCCGACGTGATCGCTGCGTTCTACGGGCTGCTCGCCGCGCAGCGCCAGCTTCAGGTGACCGAGGAGTCGGCCGCGATCGCCGCGCGTTCGGCGGACCTCGCGGGGCGCCGCGCGCAGGCCGGCAAGGTGTCGCCGGTCGAGGCGACCAAGGCGCAGGTCGCGGCGGCCGGCGTGCAGATCGAAGTCGTGACCGCGCGCGGCCGTGTCGAGGTCGCGCGCGAGAAACTGAACGCGGTGATGGGCGAGGCGCGCAACGACCGGCTCGCGGTGCTCGGCGACCTGGAAACCGTGCCGCCGGTCGAGCCGTTGTCCGCGCTGACCGCGCAACTCGACGATGCGCCGCTCGCGCGGGTCGCGCGCGCCGAGATGCTGCGCTCGAACGCGGCCATATCGCTCGAACGCGCGCGGCGCATTCCGGACGTGACGGTCAGCGCCGGCGTGAAGCGCGTGACCACCGGCGGCGTGCCGGACAACCAGGCGGTGGTCGGCGTGTCGATCCCGATTCCGCTGTTCAACACGAACAAGGGCGCGCTGCTCGAGGCGACGCACAAGGCCGAGCGCGCGAATGCCGATCTCGATCGCGAACGCACCCGCCTGCGGCTGGAGTTGACGCAGGCATACGCGAATTTCGAGGCGGCCGAGCAGGAAGCGCAGCGGCTTAAGTCCGACATCCTGCCGGCCGCGCGCCTCGCGCTCGATGCGATGTCGCGCGGCTACGAACTCGGGAAGTTCAGCTTCCTCGACGTGCTCGACGCCCAGCGCACGCTGTTCCAGGGGCAGTCGCAATACGTGCGCGCGCTCGCCGGCGCCCATGCGGCCCGCGCCGATATCGGCCGCCTCGTCGGCACGCCGCTCGCGGCCGTCGCGCGATAAGCGCCCCTCCTACCTGAAGGATCATCATGTCACGCAGCAGAATCTTCGTTATTGCGGCGGCCGTGCTCGGCGGCGCAGGGATCGTGATCGGCGCGCTCGCCGTCACGCGGGGCGGCGGCGCATCGGCGCCGACCGCCGCCGAAGTCGCGCAGCCGGCCGCCGGCGCCGGCGCGCGCGGCGGTGTCGTACTCAAGCGCGGCAAGCTGTCCGTCGAGATCGTGATGACGGAAAAGCCCGGCGACGCGCGGCTTGTCGTCTATCCGCTCGTCGACGGCAAGCCGGTGGACAAGGGTGTGACCGTGTCCGGCACGCTGGTGCGCTACGACCGCACGCACGAACCGTTGAGGTTCGACGCGGCCGGCCCGAAGTTCGTGTCCGCGCAGTCGATCGCGAAGCCGCACGTGTTCGATGCGACGATCGACGTGAAGGCCGGCAACGACGCCGCGTCGTTCCCGTTCGCGCGCGCCGACGGCGCGATCGCGCTGACCGACGCGCAACTGGCGACGTCGAAGATCGCGCTCGCGAAAGCCGGCCCCGCGCAGATCGCGACGCCGTTCCAGCTTCCCGGCGAAATCAGGTTCAACGAGGATCGCACCGCGCACGTGGTGCCGCGCGTGGCCGGCATCGTCGAGCAGGTATCGGTATCGCTCGGGCAGAACGTCGCGAAGGGACAGGTGCTCGCGGTGATCGCGAGCACCGATCTGGCCGACCGCCGCAGCGAGTTGCTGACGGCCGAGCGCCGGCTGTCGGGGGCGCGCGCAACCTACGAGCGCGAACGCACGCTGTGGCAGGAACGCATTTCGGCCGAGCAGGATTATCAGCAGGCGCAGGTGCAGTTGCGCGAGGCCGAGATCGCCGTGCAGAACGCGCGGCAGAAGCTCGCCGCGCTGAATGCACCGGTCGGCGCGGGCGCGCTGAACCGGTATGAACTGCGCGCGCCGTTCGCGGGCACGATCGTCGAGAAGCATGCGACGCCCGGCGAGGCGATTGCCGCGGACGCGAGCATGTTCGTGATTTCCGATCTGTCGACCGTATGGGCCGAGATGGCGGTGCCCGCGCAGCGGCTCAACGACGTGCGCGTCGGTCGCGACGCAACGGTGATCGCGACCGCGTTCGAATCGCGCTCGAGCGGCCCGATCGCGTACGTGGGTTCGCTGCTCGGCGAGCAGACGCGCACCGCGCCGGCGCGCGTCGTGCTGCCGAACCCCGACCGCGTGTGGCGGCCGGGGATGTTCGTGAACGTGTCGGTCGACGCGGGCAAGCAGGGTGTGCCGCTCGCGGTCGCGAGCGACGCGCTGCAGGACGTCGACGGCGCGCCGTCGGTATTCGTGCGCTCGCCGAAGGGCTTCGTCGCGCAGGCCGTCGAAACAGGGCGGCGCGACGAACGCGCGACCGAAGTGCTGAAGGGGCTCAAGCCCGGCCAGGAATACGCGGCATCGAACAGCTTCGTGCTGAAGGCGGAACTCGGCAAGGGGAGCGCGGAACATGAATGAGCAGCAATACGCGTGCGTCGTGGCGCGACTGGCGGCCCGCTATGCGGCCCGCTTTCCGGTCCGCCGGGTGACGGGCCGCGCGGCCCGCCCGGTACGGGCGACCGTGCCTCGTTTCAAGGAATCCCGACATGTTTGAGCGCCTGATCCGCTTCGCGATTGCGCACCGCTGGCTCGTGATGCTGGCGATCGCGGCCGTGGCCGCGCTGGGCGTGTTCAGCTACCAGCGGCTGCCGATCGACGCCGTGCCCGACATCACCAACGTGCAGGTGCAGATCAACACGTCCGCGCCCGGCTACTCGCCGCTCGAGGCCGAGCAGCGCATCACGTATCCGGTCGAGACCGTGATGGCCGGGCTGCCGGGGCTGGAACAGACGCGCTCGATCTCGCGCTACGGGCTGTCGCAGGTCACCGTGATCTTCAAGGACGGCACCGACATCTACTTCGCGCGGCAACTCGTCAACGAGCGCATCCAGGAGGCGAAGGACAAGCTGCCGGCCGGCATCGCACCCGCGATGGGGCCGACCTCGACCGGCCTCGGCGAGATCTACCTGTGGACCGTCGAGGCCGACGCCGATGCGCGCAAGCCCGACGGCACGCGCTATACGGCGGCCGACCTGCGCGAGCTGCAGGACTGGGTCGTGCGGCCGCAGTTGCGCAACGTGCGCGGCGTGACCGAGGTGAACTCGATCGGCGGCTACGTGAAGGAATATCGCGTCGCGCCGAATCCGGCGAAGCTGATGTCGTACGGGCTGACGCTCGCCGACGTCGTGCGCGCGCTGGAGCGCAACAACGACAACGTCGGCGCCGGCTACATCGAAAAGCGCGGCGAGCAGTATCTGGTGCGCGTGCCGGGCCAGGCGCGCACCGTCGACGACATCGCGAACATCGTGCTGACCAACGTCGGCGGCGTGCCGGTGCGGATGAAGGACGTCGGCGTGGTCGACATCGGCCGCGAACTGCGCACCGGCGCCGCGACGTCGAACGGCGAGGAAGTCGTGCTCGGCACGGTGTTCATGCTGATGGGCGAGAACAGCCGCACGGTGTCGAAGGCCGTCGCGGCGAAGATGGAGGACGTGAACCGCACGCTGCCGGCCGGCGTGAAGGCGATTCCGGTGTACGACCGCACGGTGCTCGTCGAGAAGGCCGTCGCGACGGTGAAGAAGAACCTGCTCGAAGGCGCGGTGCTCGTGATCGCCGTGCTGTTCCTGTTCCTCGGCAACATCCGCGCGGCGCTGATCACCGCGCTCGTGATTCCGCTGTCGATGCTGATGACCTTCACCGGGATGGTCAACGCGAAGGTGAGCGCGAACCTGATGAGCCTCGGCGCGCTCGACTTCGGGATCATCGTCGACGGCGCGGTGGTGATCGTCGAGAACTGCGTGCGGCGGCTCGCGCATGCGCAGTCGGCGGCCGGGCGGCCGCTCACGCGCGACGAGCGTTTTGCCGAAGTGTTCGGCGCGTCGCAGGAGGCGCGCCGCGCGCTGATCTTCGGGCAAATGATCATCATGGTCGTGTACCTGCCGATCTTCGCGCTGACCGGCGTGGAAGGAAAGATGTTCCATCCGATGGCGACGACCGTCGTGATGGCGCTCGCCGCCGCGATGGTGCTGACCGTCACGTTCATTCCGGCGGCCGTCGCGTTGTTCATCGGCGAGCGGGTCGAGGAGAAGGAGAACCGGCTGATGGGCTGGGCGCGGCGCGCGTACGAACCGGTGCTCGCCGCGTTCATGACGCGCCCGACGCGCGTGATGATCGGCGCGGGCGCGATCGTGCTGGTCACGCTCGGGCTCGCGACGCGGCTCGGCAGCGAATTCATCCCGAGCCTCAACGAGGGCGATCTGGCCGTGTCCGCGCTGCGGATTCCCGGCACGAGCCTGTCGCAGTCGATCGAGATGCAGAAGGCGATCGAGAAGACGCTGAAGGCGCGCTTCCCGGAGATCGAGCGCGTGTTCGCCCGGACCGGCACGGCCGAGATCGCGGCCGACCCGATGCCGCCGAACTTGTCGGACGGCTACATCATGCTGAAGCCGGCCGACCGGTGGCCCGACCCGAAGAAGCCGCGCGACCAGCTCGTGCGCGAGATCGAGGAAGCACTTGCCGAGCTGCCGGGCAACGCATACGAATTCTCGCAGCCGATCCAGCTGCGCTTCAACGAACTGATCTCCGGCGTGCGCAGCGACGTCGCCGTGAAGATCTTCGGCGACGACATGGCCGTGCTGAACCAGACCGGCGAGCAGATCGCGGCCGCGTTGCAGAAGGTGCCGGGCGCGTCGGAGGTGAAGGTCGAGCAGACCACGGGCCTGCCGGTGCTGACCGTCAACCTCGACCGCGACAAGCTCGCGCGCTACGGCGTGAGCGTGGCTGACCTGCAGGATTCGGTGGCCGCGGCCGTCGGCGGGCAGAAGGCCGGCACGCTGTTCCAGGGCGACCGTCGCTTCGACATCGTCGTGCGGCTGCCCGACGAGCTGCGCTCCGACATCGAGGCGATCAAGCGGCTGCCGATCGCGCTGCCCGCGCCGGCCGCCGGCGCCAGCGCACCGCTTGCGGCGGCGCCGTACGTGCCGCTCGCGGAGCTCGCGACGATCGACGTGGCGCCGGGCCCGAACCAGATCAGCCGCGAGGACGGCAAGCGCCGGGTGGTGGTCAGCGCGAACGTGCGCGGTCGCGACGTCGGCTCGTTCGTCGCCGATGCGCGCGAGCAGTTGCAGCAGGACGTGCGCGTGCCGGCCGGCTACTGGGTGTCGTGGGGCGGCCAGTTCGAGCAGTTGCAGAGCGCGAGCGAGCGCCTGAAGCTCGTCGTGCCGCTCGCGCTGTTCATGGTGTTCGTGCTGCTGTTCGTGATGTTCAACAACGTGAAGGACGGGCTGCTGGTGTTCACCGGCATTCCGTTCGCGCTGAGCGGCGGCGTCGTGTCGCTGTGGCTGCGCGGAATTCCGCTGTCGATCACGGCGGCGGTCGGCTTCATCGCGCTGTCCGGCGTGGCCGTGCTCAACGGTCTCGTGATGATCTCGTTCATTCGCAACCTGCGCGACGAAGGCATGCCGCTCGACGCCGCGGTGCACGACGGCGCGCTCACGCGGCTGCGCCCCGTGCTGATGACCGCGCTGGTCGCGTCGCTCGGCTTCCTGCCGATGGCGTTCGCGACCGGCACCGGCGCCGAAGTGCAGCGTCCGCTTGCGACGGTCGTGATCGGCGGTATCCTGTCGTCCACGGCGCTGACGCTGCTGGTGCTGCCGGTGCTGTACCGGGTCAGCCATGCGGTGTCGTGGCGCGCGGCGTTGCGTGGCGGCTTCGGCGCGGGCGTGCTGCGCCGGCTGGGTTTCTTCAAGGGTAATGCGTGATGCGAATTCTGATTGTCGAGGATGAACCGAAGACGGGCGCGTATCTGCGCAAGGGCCTGACCGAGGCCGGCTACGTCGTCGACTGGGTCGAGGACGGCATCACGGGCCAGCACCAGGCCGAAACGGAGGAGTACGACCTGCTCGTGCTCGACGTGATGCTGCCCGGGCAGGACGGCTGGACGCTGCTGCAGAACCTGCGGCGCAGCAAGTCGACGCCCGTGCTGTTCCTCACCGCGCGCGACGACGTCGGCGATCGTGTGAAGGGGCTCGAACTTGGCGCGGACGACTATCTCGCGAAACCGTTCGACTTCGTCGAGCTGACCGCACGCATCAAGTCGATCCTGCGGCGCGGCCAGCCGCGCGACTCGAACACGCTGCGCGTGGCCGATCTCGAACTCGACCTGACGCGCCGCAAGGCCACGCGCCAGGGCGACACGATCCTGCTGACCGCGAAGGAGTTCGCGCTGCTGTGGCTGCTGATGCGCCGCGAAGGCGAGATCCTGCCGCGCGCGACGATCGCGTCGCAGGTGTGGGACATGAATTTCAACAGCGACACGAACGTCGTCGATTCGGCGATCCGCCGGCTGCGCTCGAAGATCGACGACGCGTACGAACCGAAGCTGATCCACACGGTGCGCGGCATGGGCTACGTGCTCGAAGCGCGCGGCGGCGCGGCCGCATGATCGCGCGCCTGCTGCCGCGGACGCTGCGCGGCCGCCTGACCGCGCTGATCATCCTGTCGACGTCGGTGATCCTCGCGTCGAGCGGCGTCGCGCTGTACGAAGCGCTGAGCAACCGCGTCGAAACGACGGCGGCCGAGCAGATGGCCGGCATTTCCGCCGCCCTGGGGGCGCACCTGGCCGAGGCGCGCACGACGGCCGACGTCGCGCGCAACACCGATATCTGGATCGACCAGTTGCACGGTCATCCGAACATGGATCTCGCGATCTTCGATGCCGCCGGTACGCGCCTCGTCGGCACGCCCGGCTTTCGTCCGTATGCGCCGCTGATGTCGATGAACGCGGGCCGCGTGCCGGTCGGCGTCGCGCCGCCGGCCGCGCGGCACCAGTATCTGCTGACGACCGTGCCGCTGGCCGGCGCCGGTGCGCCCGTGGTGCGCGTCGCCGTGCAGTACGATCGCAGCGCCGACGTGCTGCTGTTGCGCACGCATGCTTATACGATCGTCGTGATCGAGGTGTTCGGCGTGGTGCTCGCGGCCGTGATGGCCTATGGCATCGCGGCGCTCGGGCTGAGCCCGCTGCGGCGGTTCGCGGCGCGCGCGGAGCAGATGTCGACGAGCCGGCTCGCGCATCCGCTGCCGGAACTCGATACGTCAGGCGAGCTGAAGGAGCTCGAGCACGCGTTCAACGGGATGCTCGCGCGGCTGAACGAATCGTTTACGCGGCTGAGCCAGTTCTCGTCGAACCTCGCGCACGACATGCGCACGCCGCTGACGAACCTGCAGGCGGCCGCGCAGGTCGTGCTGTCGCAGCCGCACGGCGCGGACGAATACCGGAGCGTGATCGAGTCGAGCATCGACGAATACCAGCGGCTGTCGCGGATGATCGAGGACATGCTGTTTCTCGCGCGTTCGGAGCAGGCCGGCACGTCGATCAGCGTGCGACGCCTGAATGCGGCGGAGGAGGCGGAGCGCGTGGCCGGCTACTACGAGCCGCTGGCGGAAGACGAAGGCGTGACGGTGAAGGTCGACGGCCACGCGTGGGTCGATGCGGACCTGACGCTGTACCAGCGCGCGTTGAGCAACCTGCTGTCGAATGCGCTGACCTATGCGCCGCGCGGCAGCGTCGTGACGATCGACTGCGTCGAGCAGGGCGGCGCGACGACGATCGCCGTGTCGGATACGGGGCCCGGCATCGCCGCGGAACATGCCGGGCGGATTTTCGAGCGCTTTTATCGCGTCGATCCGTCGCGGCACAATTCGGCGTCGGGCACGGGGCTCGGCCTCGCGATCGTCCGGTCGATCATGGACAATCACGGCGGCGAATGCGGCGTCGACAGCGAGCCGGGCCGCCGCACGACCTTCTGGCTGCGCTTTCCGCGCCGGCCGGCCGAACCGCAACGGCCGGCCGCCATCAGCACCTGACAGCGCGGGCGGCTACGCCCGCGCGTTTGCCGCAAGAGGGCCGCGCGCGGCGCGCTGCCCGCGGCCATGTGGCCGGTCATCATTGCTTCGCGGTCAGGTTGTCGTGATTGTCGGTCTGCGGCTTCTTCTCGCCGCCATGCACCGAAATCCCGTGAAGCTCCTTGTTGCGCGCGACGATCTCGCCGGTCGGCGGGTACTGCGTCTTGCTCGTCGGCACGACGCCGTCGTGCTGCGCCTGCTTCAGTTCGTTGACGACCTGCGCGCGGGACTTGCCTTGCGGTTGCGTCTGGGCGAACGCCGCCTGGGTGGCCATGCCGAGCGACAGCGTGGCGGTGACGAACAGTGCTGCGAGTTTTGCCGTTTTCATCGAGTGCTCTCCTTGATCTGGGCCGCCGGGCGGCGAACCATGGACCCAGTATGCGAAAGCAGCCGTGCGTGATCGTGATCGCGAGATGAAAAATGCGTCAGATTGCGGAGGCAAGAACGCGTCATGCGGTCTCGAACGACATGACGCAACCGTCATGTTCGCGTCATGGGTGCGATGAGCGGGAAGCGGAACATGAAGCCTGCCGCTGGCCGACCGCGCCGGCGGCGTTCGTGCCGGTCGCGCCAGCAGCATCGAGCGCGGACGGCGTCGTTCAGACCTTCATTCCGGACCGAAAATTGCATCGTCCCGCCATTCGCCTCGCCTTGATCGCAGGCCTGATCGTCCCGTTGTTCTCGGGTTGCGCATCGACACGTTCGGGCGCCACGGTCACCCTCCCTGCTGCCGCGCGCAAGCCCGCGCCGGCCGATCTGACGCCGGGCGAGCAAATCGACTATGCCGGGCATCGCTGCGGCAATCCGAACCTGTATGTGAAAACGCATCCGTGCGTGTACCCGCGGCTCAATTCAGCGCCGTGATCGTCGGATCCGCGTAAAAAAGAGCCCGGTACTCGACGAGCCCGGGCCTAATGCGTGATCGTGCCGTGCGGCAGCGACCCGCTGCGTGGGCGGAAACGGGCATGGCCCGCTACCGTTCCGATCGTAGCGATGCGACGCATCGCGAACCTGATCGGAACATGAAATTTTCGTCACGCAGCGCGCAGGGTTGGCTGTCGCAGTCAGAACCGGTGGCGCAACCCGAGATTGAGGATGCCCTGCGTACGCGTGCCGCCGTAGCCGTACGAGCCGATCGACGCCTGGGCCGCCTGCGTGCCGCCGTCGGGCGTGCGCTGTTCGCCGTTCGCGCGCTGCCACGCGCCGACCGCATAGAGATCGGTGCGCTTCGACAGCACGTAGTCGGCGCCGGCGGACACCTGATGGTAGGTCGCGCTCGTATCGCCGCGGGCTTTCGTGTAGCTGTAGCCGACGCCGACGAGCAGGCTGGCGGTTGCCTGATAGTTGAAGAATCCGCGCGCGGTGTCGTATTTCTGCGTGCCGCGAAAGGCCGACATCGCATCGGCCTTGTACTGCGCATTGCTGTAGTCGATACCGACCGTGAACGGCGCGAAGGTGTAGCGCAACGCGCCGCGTGCGATGCCGATCGACTTCGCGGAGAGGTAGCCGCCGTTGACCAGCGACCCGTCGAACGTGCCGTCCGACGTGCCGTTCCAGCCGGTCCGGACGCCGTTGGCGAGCGAGGCGCGGCTGGCCGCATAGTAGTAGCCGCCCGCCGCGTCGAACGGGCCATGGTTGTACGACAGGCCGGCCGACCAGGTTTGGCCGGCGCCGCTCTTGCCGGCCACACCGCCGAGCGCGTACATGCCGACGAACTGGAAGCCGCCGACCACGGGCGACGTGTACTTCACCGCGTTGTCGGTGCGCGACGACGTGTCGTAGTTGTCGACGTCGCCGGGTGTCGCGTACACGCTGCCGAAGTAGAAATCGCCGGTGATCGGCCACGCGACATCGGCGAGCGCGTCGTACTGGCGGCCGAGCGTGAGCGTCCCCCAGCGCGCGCTTTCCAGCCCGACGAACGCTTGCCGGCCGAACATCCGGTTGCCTTGCCCGAGCGCGCCGGTGTTCGGGTTGAAGCCGTTTTCCAGCGTGAAGATCGCCTTCAGCCCGTCGCCGAGATCCTCCGCGCCTTTCACGCCGAAGCGGTTGCCGAGCAGGTTGCCGTTGCCGAGGCCGACGAGGTTCTTGCCCTGCGCATCGGCGTTCCACACGACCGTCAGCGACGTATCGAACAGGCCGTACAGCGTGACTTCCGTTGCCTGCGCCGCATGCGCGGTCGTCAGCAGCGCCCCTGACATCATGACAAGTCGAACCGGAGTTTTCATGGTGTGTCCCTGAAGTTCAAGATGATCGTTTCGTGCATCGTTCGATGCCGGCGCCGAACCTGTGTCGCGACGGGCCGGAATATCGCGATTGCGGTGGCGATTCTGGAAAGCGTTCGGATCGTGACGGTGAGGGACAAATGAGAAAAATGTCATCGCAATGTCATGTGCGCTGAAACGTGCGGTGAATTTCATTCGCACTGCGAGGTGCAAGATGCGTGAACGATGACGAAACCGTCATCAGGCGATCACGGATCCGCACCGCCGCGGGATCAAAGTGAAGGCTCCAGTCACGGCATTCCAGCAAGGAGCCCCAACATGAACATCCCGCGTCCGATGATCGTCATTGCCGCCGCTGCGCTGTCGATTGCAGCGTTCTCCCAAGCCGTGGCCGCGCAGCCGAAGAGCCGTCAGGAAGTGATTCGGGAACTGGTGCGCGCGCGTCACGACGGCGTGATTCCGAGCCCGAATCACGACTATCCGGCGAGTCCGGCCGCCGTCGCGCGCAATCAGGAGATTCATCGCGCGACCGTTCATCGCGGCGAGAAGATGCCGATGGTCGATGCACACGACAACCGCTTCGCGGTGCTGTGATCGTTGATCGACGGAAAGGAGAGCGCGATGCGCAATGTCGCGAAAGGAATCGTGCTGGCGGCATGCCTGATGTCGACGGCCGCGATGGCGGCAGGCTGGCCGGAACGCGCGCTGTCGCACGCGCCGGCGCACGACGCCGGCAGCCGCGCGAACGAGCGGATGCGCTGCGAGTTCGCGGCCGTGCCGGCCGGCGCATGGACTGCGACGTTCACGCGTGGGCGATGCGAAGTCGCCAACGGCCGGCTGACGTTCGTGCCGGCCGATGCCGGCGACGAGTCGACCGTCGCTGCGAAGGCGATCGTGCTTGGCGACGTTCGCACCGCATCGCATCAGTCACGCAAGCTGAAGGAACAACTGCAACTGACCACGCGCGACGAAGTGGTCGCGCTGAACGTGCTGACCGACGACGGCAGCCGCAAATCGCGCGAACATGCGATCGACCTGTGGACCGCGCTGCGCAACGCGGGTGTCACGCCGGTCAACGGCACGCGGATCGTCGATACCTATCCGACCGGCGCGACGACCTGGTAGCCGTCGCGCCGTCGAGCGCGGCGCGTCAGGCTTTCACCGATCCTTCGATCAGGAAGAACACGATGAAGCCGATGAAGAACGCAGCCGTCGCGAACGGTGTCTCGGGCACTTCGTGCGCTTCGACCAGCAGTTCCTCGGTGACGAGGTACAACAGCGCGACCGTGCCGAGCCCCAGCAGCGCCGCATAGATATTCGCCGGCAGCCCGGCGAACGCCGCATTGCCGGCCACGGCCGCGACGCTCAGCAGCGCCGCGAGCGCGACCGGCACGACGATCGACAGCAAGCGGCCGATGCCGGCCGCGGCCAGCGCCGCGCTGACCGACAGCGCGAGGAACAGCACCTCGAGCGTCAGCGCGACGGTCAGGATGATGCCGCTTTCGTCGCTCGCGGAAAAGGCGATGCCGAGCACCAGGCCGTCGACGACGAGATCGATCGCGGTGACGATGATCAGGCTCACCGGCAACCGCGCCGTCTCGAAGCGCGTCTCGATCGCGCCCGACAGCGCGCGGATCGCCAGCATCAGCGCAAGGCCCAGCACGAAGCCGACGACGACCGGAAACAGCGCATGTGCGCGGTCCTGCGGCAGCAGTTCGAGCGCGGCGGCCGCGAACACGATGCCGCCGGTGAAATGCTGGATCACGCTCGACGTTTTCGGGCCAGGCGCGCGCCACGCGGCCGCGAGGGCGCCGAAACAGGCCGCCAGCACGGGCGGTAACGTGAGCAGCGCGAGCTTCGCGGTCGGTGTCATGAGTCCTCTCGGCGGTTGGCGTGGCGCAGCGGGCGCTGCGTCGCACGATCGTACACACCGGGCATCGCCCCGGCATCAACCGGGGATTGAACACCTTGAAGCCGCTCCAGAGTCAAGCGGTTTGATGCGGACGCACCGGCAAGCGGCCGGCGCGCCCGTTGCGGTCAAAGCTGCGCGAGCGCCTGGTCGAGATCGGCGAGCAGGTCGTCGATATGCTCGATGCCGATCGACAGCCGTACCGTTTCCTCCTTCACGCCGGCCTTCGCGAGTTCGGCCGGCGACAACTGACGATGCGTGGTCGAGGCCGGGTGCGTCGCGAGCGACTTCGTATCGCCGATGTTGACGAGCCGCGTGAACAGCTTCAGCGCATCCTGGAACTTCGCGCCGCCGTCGCGGCCGCCCTTCACGCCGAACGTCAGGATGCCCGGCGCGCGACCCGACAGGTAGCGCGCGACGAGCGGATGATCGGGATGATCGGGCAAGCCCGCATAGTTCACCCATTCGACGTGCTCGTGGCGCGCGAGATGCTGCGCGATCTTCAGCGCGTTGTCGCTGATACGTTCGATACGCAGCGCGAGCGTCTCGATTCCCTGCAGGATCTGGAACGCGTTGAACGGCGAGATCGCCGCGCCCATGTTGCGCAGCGGCACCACGCGGGCGCGGCCGATATACGCGGCCGGCCCGAACGCTTCGGTATAGACGACGCCGTGATAGCTGACGTCCGGCTCGTTCAGCCGCTTGAAGCGGTCCGCGTGGTCGGCCCACGGGAACTTGCCCGAATCGACGATCGCGCCGCCGAGGCTCGTGCCGTGCCCGCCGAGATACTTCGTCAGCGAGTGCACGACGATGTCCGCGCCGTGCTCGAACGGGCGCAGCAGGTACGGCGACGGCACCGTGTTGTCGACGATCAGCGGGATGCCGTGGCGATGCGCGACTGCCGCGAGCGCGGCGATGTCGGTGACGTTGCCGAGCGGGTTGCCGACCGATTCCGCGAAGATCGCCTTCGTGCGCGCATCGATCAGCGGTTCGAACGACGCGGGGTCGCGCGGGTCGGCGAAACGCGTGGCGATCCCGTATTGCGGCAGCGTGTGCGCGAACAGGTTGTAGGTGCCGCCATACAGCGAACTCGCGGACACGATGTTGTCGCCGGCTTCGGCGATCGTCTGGATCGCGTACGTGACGGCGGCTTGCCCCGACGCGAGCGCGAGCGCGCCGATGCCGCCCTCGAGCGCGGCGATCCGCTGCTCGAGCACGTCCGTCGTCGGGTTCATGATCCGCGTGTAGATGTTGCCCTGGACCTTCAGGTCGAACAGGTCGGCGCCGTGCTGCGTGTCGTCGAATGCGTACGCAACGGTCTGGTAGATCGGGACGGCGACCGCGCGCGTGGTCGGGTCGGGACGATAACCGCCGTGCACGGCGATGGTTTCGAGGCGCCAGTTCGGCTTGGCCTGATCGGTCATGGGTGCTCCGTTTGTTGTTGTGAAGGTCGAGGGGTCCTGCCGTCCGGCGATTATAGGAGCACGTGCGCGGCTGCCCTTAGAACGAATGGTGGGTTGCTTATGGAGGCGCGGCGCATAGAATGCCCTTTTCCGCAGACGAAAGGTGCGCGATGGATCAGGATCGGTGGAACCAGGTGGATGCGTATTTCTCGGCGACGCTCGTGCCGTCCGACGCCGTACTCGACGCCGCGCTGGCGGCGAGCGACGCGGCCGGGCTGCCGGCGATCAACGTCGCGCCGAACCAGGGCAAGCTGTTGCAGCTGCTCGCGACGATCCGCGGCGCGCGGCGGATTCTCGAGGTCGGCACGCTCGGCGGCTACAGCACGATCTGGCTGGCGCGCGCGTTGCCGCCGGGCGGCGCGCTCGTGACGCTCGAGCTGAACCCCGCACACGCGAAGGTCGCGACGCAGAACATCGCGCGCGCCGGATTCGCGCAGGTCGTGTCGGTGGTGGTCGGCAGCGCGAAGGACAGTCTTGCGCGGCTCATCGACACGGGCGAGGCGCCGTTCGACTTCATCTTCATCGATGCGGACAAGGACAACAACGCCGTCTATCTCGATGCGGCGCTGAAGCTGTCGCGGCCCGGCACGGTGATCGTCGTCGACAACGTCGTGCGCAACGGGCGCGTGGCCGATCCGGACAATCGCGAGCCGGACGTGGCCGGCGTGCGCGCCGGGTTCGCCCGGCTCGCGGCCGAGCCGGCGCTCATGACGACCGCCGTGCAGACGGTCGGGCAGAAGGGCTGGGACGGGTTCTCGATCTCGATCGTGGGCGCCGCGTGAAGTGACGCCGGTGCGCCCTTGCGGGCGCGCCGCACACTAGTTCTCGTCGGGATTCGAGTCGCTGCACTGGTCGGGATCGTCGCGCAACAGGATGCGGCGGATGCGGCCGTTGTCGTAGAACGGCACGTCCGGGCAGAACTTCATGCCGGCGCGCGTCGACGTCCGTTTCCAGGCGACCCTTTCGGTACGCACGAGCGTCGGGGCGCCACCCGGCGCGCCCGGTTTCCAGATGTCGATATACACCCGCGACATCTGAGGCGAATCGTCTGCCTCGCAGTCCTTCAGCGCGCCCAGCGTCGAGCGCAGCCCGGTATCGGTCTGCTCGATGCGTTGCGGATACTCGATATGGCCGTTGCCGTAGCCGGGCACGATGTAGCAATAGCGACGCGTGTTTCCGTCGAGCACGGGCAGCAAGTAGCTGCTCGCCGAGTCGACCTCCTTCACGTCGTTGCCCTGCCAGCGGTAGGTCGTCACGCCGTGCTCGCAGCAGCTCGCGCGCCAGCTCGTCCAGACGATCCGGTGCACCGGGTCGAAATCCGGCGACGTGATGTCTTGCAGTCCCTGCGGCGCATCGGCGAAGCGCCGCGTTTTCGGGTTGAAGATCCACGTCTGGTACGGGATGTTCGGACCGGCCCCCATCGATTGCGCGAGCATCAAGTCGGGCCAGCCATCGAAGTTCACGTCGGCGAAATCCGGCGTGAACAGGTTGCAGGTGCCCCGCGAATCGGTCTTTAGCGTCTGGACGAGGCGGCCGTGGTCGTCCAGGCGGATTGCGGTGACTTCAGGCGCGTCGGTGCACGAACCGCCATCGTCCGGCAGATGGTCGGCGACGAGGCGGATGTCGTAGGGAAACGCTCTGCCGTCGTGCTTCTGCGCGAGCGAGACAGGGAGTGTGCGCTTGCCGTCCGGTGCGGTCCATGTGCCGGTTACCGCATCGTCGAGAGAAGCGACGCGCCACTTGCCCGTTACGCGATCGGCGTCGGCTTTCGCGCCGCTATCCCGTTCCGACAGCGTCGCACCGTGCGCGTCGAGCGTTCCCTTC
Source organism: Burkholderia sp. 9777_1386 (assembly GCF_015712265.1). Lineage (NCBI taxonomy): Bacteria > Pseudomonadati > Pseudomonadota > Betaproteobacteria > Burkholderiales > Burkholderiaceae > Burkholderia > Burkholderia sp. 9777_1386. The sequence continues at coordinate 67,298 of NZ_JACCQB010000030.1, forward strand.
AATGCGAGCCGATAGCGTTTGTCGGACGTGCATGGCGCGTAGCAGTACCAGCCCGATACCGTGTCGCCGACGCGCGACAACGAGACTTCGACGTGCCGGTTGCCGATCGTGCCGGCCCAGTCACGCGACCAGAACGGGATCTCGACCGACTCGTCGGTGTTTGCCGCGCGCACCGGCGTCGACGCGAATGCGGTGATGGCGATCAGCGCGAACGCAAGCGCGCTGAGCCGCTCGCGCGTACGCCGCGTCGCGGCTGCGTGGCGCGACGCGGCGATGAACGGGTGATGCATGGTTCGGCCCCTCGGTTTGTTATGGGTTATGTCTGCCGGCGTGTTTCGGTGCGATACGTGCGTCAGCGGCTTCCGGTCGCATCGGCCCGTCGATACAGGCGTGGCCACTGATCGTCGAACAAGCCATTGCAAGTGCCGTGCGTGGCGATATCGCTGAGCACGAAGTGCCGGCCGTCGAAGATCCACGATGCGGTCGAGCCGCAATCGCCGGCACTGCGCAGTCTGACCTTGCTCGACAGCGTCGCGCTGGCGGGATCGTAGCCGGCGTCGGTCAGTTCGTTTGCGAACGACGCCGAATCGAGTCCGGCGTTCGCGTTCTCGCCGAAATTCATCGCCGTCGGCGAGTAGGGCGCGGTTCGCCGCACGCGATACCACAGGTCGGTGTGGTTATACAGGCTGCTGGTCTGGCACGGTATCGCGACCAGCGCTTCGTCGGCGGAGACCGCCACGGCAGTCGACGCCTTCCTGCGATCGTTCGCCGGCATTTCGTCTTCGACATCGGTCGCACATTGCTTCACGTCGCCGCCGAACTTCGCGAGCACCGCATCGACGAGCGGCCGTTGCTCCGCGGCCGACAGGTTTGCGACGGCCGGGGCCGGCGTGACGGCGGGGGGCAGTGCCGGTGCGACGGGCACCGCCGACGCCGGCCGGGTGCCCGGGCGCAGCAACGCCGTGACGGTGCCGACACGGCCCTGCGTGTCGTCGATCAACAGCAGCGCGGCACTCAATCCCGTCAACGGCGTGCGGGCGGTTTGGGCCGACGCCGGATTGCCGAAGCTCAGCAGTTGCGCATTGCGCGACGCGGTGAGCCATGCGGCGACCGTTGCCGGATCGTTGGTCCGGATCCGGAACGGGTGCGCGTCGTCATCGGCCGGTTTGCCGCCGAACGCATGCCATCGGGCCGCCATTGCATCGAACGGACGACCATCCACGCGTGCGCTGCGCAGGTCCAGCGGCGCCGACGCATAGATGTCGAGCGAGGCTGGCGCGTCCGGGCCGGCATCGCGCGTCACGCGCAGGATGAGGCGGGTGCGTGCATCATCGATATCGTCCGCGTGGCTTTCGGCAATGCAGCGGTTGCCGTTGTCGCAAACGACCGACCAGTTCTTGAAGTCGCGTTCGACCGGCGGCCGCGCGAGCGGGCGGGCCTCGGCAACGAACGGGGAAACGGCGAGGAGGGCGGCGATGGCGAGCGAAAGGCGGTGCGACATGACGGTTCGTATCGACTGTGGATGGACGGGCGGAAGATGTCGGATTGCAAGCGCATCGTCAGCAGGCGGGGCAGGTCGAAGGCTGCGGCGCATGCGGCGGCGCGCTGTGCCGAACGGCATCGAGTATACCGCCGCGATGGGCTGCGATCGTTGCGACGACACGTCGTACGCGGGCACGGTCGTTGCTCGCCTGCATCGATCGGACGAGTGCGGATGCAAAAATGGCGCGATCCCCGCAGGCATCGCGCCGTTCACTTTTCATCGGCCGTCGACCACGTCGCGCAGGAACGCGTCGAGCATCGCCACGTCGCCCCACGGCCGCTTGTATTCGCGATCGTGTTCGGCATCGGCGAGCATCGTCTCGACCAGCGCGTGGATCGCCGGCCGGCGCGGCCCGTATTCGCCTTCGTTCGCGCTCATCTTCAGCGCGAGCAGCGCATCGAGCTCCGCGCGCACCGTCGGCTCGTGCACGGTCCCGTCGACGAGATCGGCGAAGCGCATCGGCGGCATGCCGAGCCCCATGTCGATCCAGCGCACCGCGAGCAGCGGACGCAGTACGTACAGGTACTTCTTGTAACGCACCGTGTCGCCTTGCAGATAGCCGCGAAAATTTTTCTTCGCCATCGCGAGGTAGTGATGACGCCCGCGTACCGGCGAGAAGAACGCCGATGCCAGCGACCTGAGCCGCGGCGCCCAGCGTGCATCTTCGCGATATACGACGGGCGAGTCGAGCCATTCGAGCAGCGTCGGATTTGAGCGTCGCAGCAGTTGCAACGCCTTGCGCAATTCCCAGCCGCTGACGTCGAGCTCGTCGTCGAGCGGCCGCTCGATCACGTCGCGTTGCGGTTCGACGCTCAAGTACCAGTCGCGCCGGTGCGCGTACACGAAGCGTACGTCGTAATCGCTGTCCGGCGAAGCGAAGCCCCAGCCGCGGCTGCCCGATTCGCACGCGAACAGCACGCATACATCATGGCGGCGTTCGACTTCCGCGAGCTCCGCCATCACGCGCGCCCGTACCGCCGGGTCGATCGGATGCGCGCTGCGCACGGTCGTCATTGCGTTGTCGGTTTTCATCGTTGTCGTTTTCCTTTCGTTGTGCGCGGCCGCTGGCCCTCGGCCGCACACCGCGCTATCCCTTCACGCACACCACCTGGCGCAGCGTATGCACCACTTCGACGAGGCTGCGCTGGGCCGCCATCACCGCGTCGATGTCCTTGTAGGCCATCGGGATTTCGTCGACGACGCCCGCGTCCTTCCGGCATTCGACGCCCTGCGTCGCCTTCGCCTGATCGTCGGCGGTGAAGCGGCGCTTGGCTTCGGTGCGGCTCATCGTCCGGCCCGCGCCGTGGCTGCACGAGCAGAAGCTTTCCGGGTTGCCGAGCCCGCGCACGATGAAGCTCTTCGCGCCCATCGAACCCGGAATGATCCCGAGCTGCCCCTTCTGCGCGGACACCGCGCCCTTGCGCGTGACGAGCACGTCTTCGCCGAAGTGGCGTTCGCGCTGCACGTAGTTGTGGTGGCAGTTCACCGCATGCGCGTCGACCGAGAACGGTGTGCCGATCACGCCGCGCGCCGCGCCGATCACCGCGTCCATCATCGCCTGCCGGTTGCGCCGCGCGTAGTCCTGCGCCCAGCCGACCGCCTCGACGTAATCGTCGAAGTGCCGGCTGCCTTCGGTGAAGTACGCGAGATTACGGTCGGGCAGGTTCGCGATGTGTTGTCGCATGTCGGCCTGCGCGAGTTCGATGAACAGGCTGCCGATCGCATTGCCGACGCCGCGCGAGCCGCTGTGCAGCATGAACCACACGCGGTCCGCCTCGTCGATGCACACTTCGATGAAGTGGTTGCCGGTGCCGAGCGTGCCGAGATGCGCGTAGTGGTTCGTCTTTGCCAGCTTCGGATACTTGTCGACGATGCGCTGAAAGCCCGGCTGCAGCGATTTCCACGCGTCGGTCACGGCGGCCGGCGTGCGATCGCCCCATGCGCCCGGGTCGCGGCGGCCCGGCGCGCGGCCGTGCGGCACCGCGCGTTCGATCGCGCTGCGCAGCCCGCCAAGCGAATCGGGCAGGTCGGCCGCCGTCAGCGTCGTGCGCGCGGCCATCATTCCGCAGCCGATGTCGACGCCGACCGCGGCCGGGATGATCGCGCCCTTCGTCGGAATCACGCTGCCGATCGTCGAGCCCTTGCCGAGGTGCACGTCCGGCATCACCGCTACGTGGCCGAAGATGAACGGCATCTGCGCGGTGTTGCGCAGTTGCGCGCGCGCTTCGTCCTCGACGGCGACGCCTTGCGTCCACATTTTCACCGGCTTGCCGTTCGCCAGTTCCATCACCTGATAATCCATGTCCATGTCGGTCATTTGCTTCACCTGATTCATTTCGGGACCGGCGCGACACATCTGCATCGCGCCGGAACCTGCATTACGTGCCCTTGATGCTGACGAGCCCGTTCAGCACCTGGTCGAGACCGCCGAACACCGAGATGCGGTCGATCCGTTCCGCGACGCGCTCGAGCGTTTCCAGCTCCTTGAGCCGCAGTGCGGTCGGGTTTTCTTCCATCACCTTCGCGGTGTTCAGCAGCGAACGCGTGGCCGCCGTTTCCTCGCGGCGGCGAATCACGTTCGCCTGCGCGGATTTCTCCGCTTCGACCACCTGCGCGAGGATCGTCTTCATGTCGCCCGGCAGCACGATATCCTTCACGCCGACGCTGCGCACGTCCACGCCCGAACCGTCGAGACGGGCGCGCACCTGCGCGATCACGACCTCGTCGAGCGACTGCTTGTCCTCCAGCAGCTCGTCGAGCGAGCGCGTGCCGACCGCCGAACGCAGCGCGAACTGCAACTCGCGGTACAGGTGTTCGACCGGCTTCTGCAACTGGCCGAACGCATGCAGCACGTCCGCATAGCGCCACGTCGCGGACAGGTTCAGCCGCAGCGCGACCTTGTCGCGCGTCAGGATTTCCTGCCCGCCGACCTCGATCGCCTGCAAGCGCAGGTCGACCAGCTCGACCGCGACGTCGCGGTTGAAGCGCCAGAACGCCGACGCACCCGCGTCCAGCAGCCGCTCGATCTTGCCGTCGACCTTCAGCACGCCGACGTGGTACGCCGGCACCTGCGCCAGGAGCACGCCCGTCAGCCCCGCCACGCCGCGCGCACGCAGCGACGGTTGCGCGATGCGCTTCACCAGCGCCGCAGGCAGCATGCTGTCCTGCGCGAGGTCGATGCGCTCCAGCCGATGCGCGGTCAGGCCGCGCCAGTACAGCCGGCGCGTGCCGGGTGCCAGAATCTCGACGAGCACGTCGTCTTCATAGCGCAGGCCGGCTTCGTCGTCGGCGAGATCCATCGCGACGAAATACCGCGCGAGCACGTCCGGTGCGTCGTGACGCAGGTAGTCGGCCAGCGCGTCGTCGGCGAGCGGCGCGTCGAGACGCGCGGTCTGCACCGACAGGCGCTTGAACGGATCGAAGGCCTTGAACACGCCCGGTTCCAGCACCTTCACGAAGTCGCCCTCGCTCATCAGCAGCACGCGTTCGTTCTTTTTCACCACATGACGCTTCCACATATTTTTGTCCTTTTCTTCAATGGCCGCCGGGTAACGCGCATCGTGCGGATCGCGGGGCGACGCAATCGGGCGGGCGGCGCGCCGGCCAGCGTCGAAACGCATGGCGACACCTGCTGCATTGCGTCGTCGTGCGCCTTCGCGCGGGCCGTGCGGCCGCCCGGCCGATTGCGCGGAACCGCAACCGGTCCGACGCGCGGCGGGCCTGTCGGCCCGCACCGGCGGGTACTGCCTTCATACGAGACCGTCCTTGCGGACAGCGTTCGAGCGGGATTCGAACCCGCCACCGGCCGGCTTTCGCCGGCTGCTCCACCTGGCTGAGCTTTCGAACAATGGGCGCCCCGGGATTCGAACCCGGGCGAGGCATCCTGGTGCGCGCCCCGTTGCCTTCGTCTGTCCATGGCGGCATGCGCTACCGCGACGAACGAGGTTCGGCGGCGGCGCACCAGCAGGGGTTGTCGAACCCTGGCTCGTGGGCCAGCGGGACATCCTGCGTCTTTTATTTAGCGAGGAGCGTGCCAGGGGGCGGCCGGTGCTTCTTGAAATCTCGCAACTCATTGAAGTCAAAAGAGAATTGTCTGTTTTTCAGTGTCCGGCATCGACGCTGTCGGCACCTCGCGGTCATGAATATCCGATACAATCGGATCGCTTCTTATCCCATGAGATAAACATGCGCAAAACCGTCGCGATCGGTTTTCTCGGCACGGTGCTCGACCAAGGCGGCCGCGCGCCGCGCCGTTACCGCAAATGGCGGCCGACGATTTCGCTGTGCGAGCAGCCCGACCTGCCGATCGACCGGCTCGAACTGCTGCATTCGCTGGACTACACGCGTCTCGCCAACCAGGTGCGGGACGATCTCGCGCGCGTGTCGCCGCACACCGATGTGCGGCTCACGCCGGTCACGCTCCACGATCCGTGGGATTTCGAGGAGGTCTATGCGACGCTGCACGATTACGCACGCGCGTATCCGTTCGACCTCGAACACGAGGATTACCTGATCCACATCACGACCGGCACGCACGTCGCGCAGATCTGCTGGTTCCTGCTCGCGGAAGCGCGCTACCTGCCCGCGCGCCTCGTGCAGACGGGGCCGCCGCAGCGAACCGACGAAGGGCCGAGCGGGCCGGGCACGATCTCGGTGATCGATCTCGACCTGTCGCGCTACAACCGGATCGCGCAGCGCTTCACGCGCGAGCGCGACGAAACGGTGTCGTTCCTGAAGGCCGGCATCGCGACGCGCAACGCGCGCTTCAATGCGCTGATCGAGCAACTCGAGCGCGTGGCGGTGCGTTCGCGCGCACCGATGCTGCTGGTCGGGCCGACGGGGGCCGGCAAGTCGTTTCTCGCGAAGCGCGTATACGAGCTGAAGCGCGGCCGGCATCGGCTCGCGGGGCCGTTCATCGAGATCAACTGCGCGACGCTGCGCGGCGACGCGGCGATGTCGACGCTGTTCGGTCACGTGAAGGGCGCGTTCACAGGGGCGCAGTCGGCGCGCGCGGGGCTGCTGCGCGCGGCGGACGGCGGGCTGCTGTTTCTCGACGAGATCGGCGAACTCGGGCTCGACGAACAGGCGATGCTGCTGAAGGCGATCGAGGAGAAGCGCTTCCTGCCGGTCGGCGCGGACGTCGAGGCGACCAGCGATTTCGAACTGATCGCGGGCACGCACCGCGATCTGCGGCAGATGGTGGCGGCCGGCACGTTCCGCGAGGACCTCTATGCGCGGATCAACCTCTGGACCTATGAATTGCCGGGGTTGGCCGAGCGCCGCGAGGACATCGAGCCGAACCTCGAATTCGAGCTCGACCGGTTCGGTCGCGAGCAGGGCGAGCAGGTGCGGTTCAACGTCGAGGCGAAGCGGCGCTATCTCGCGTTCGCGGCCTCGCCGCGCGCGACGTGGGCCGGCAACTTCCGCGAGCTGTCGGCGTCGGTCACCCGGATGGCGACGCTGGCCGATGCGGGGCGCATTACCGAGGCGCTCGCCGAGCAGGAAGTCGAGCGGCTGACGCGCACGTGGTCGCCGCCGGGGGGCACGGGGGCATCCGATGCGTGCGTCGACGCGGTGTTTGGTGCGCGCGCGGCGGAACTCGACCTGTTCGACCGTGCGCAGCTCGAACGCGTGCTCGACGTGTGCCGCACGTCGGTGAGCCTGTCGGAAGCCGGGCGCACGCTGTTCGCGGTGTCGCGGCAGAGCAAGAAGCAGCCGAACGACGCGGACCGCCTGCGCAAGTATCTCGCGCGGTTCGGGCTCGATTGGGACGGTGTGCGGCGCGCGCTCGACGGTGTGTGAGGGCGAGCGCGGCGGCGCATGCTGTCCACGCTGCGGAGAGTGTTCGCACGTGTCGTATCGTATGCGGTAACTTCAGGAGCATTTTCGTGATCGAGATTCCGTTGACGGTCAGGCCGCTGTTTGTCGCGGCCGGGTGGCGCGGCCCTGCCGACGGCCGTCTATCGGCCCGCGACGGCGAACATCCGGGCGATACGATCCTGCGCGAATTCGGCACGTTGATCGTAGGGGCGGAGCCGGCCCGGCGCAGCGGGGAGACCTGCGCGCCGATGGGCATCGCGTTTCGCGCACTGGAGCGTCAGGATGAACAGATTGCCGCGTGGGAGCGGGCGCTCGACACGACGATGATCGGAATCGCCGAGGACGATCTCGGCTACGTCGAGTTTTATGTCGATGCGCAGGGCCGCGTATTCACGACGAATTGCGTGATGGACGGCGTCTATCTGGCGGGATTCACGTTCGGCGACGCGATCGAACGCGCGCTGCTCGGGCGGGTCGCGATTCCGCTGTTGCTCGACGAGCAGGCGTCGATCGCCTATTACGGCGCGCATCTGACGGGCGACGACCCGCGCGTCATGACCGCCGCGCAGTTGCTGGCCGGCAATGAGGGATCGCGCGCGGCGCCGTGATGCAGCGGGGCGTCAGTCGATGGCCGACGCGGCCGCCTGCTCGAACGGCGCCAGGAATGCCCAATCCGGATGCGCCGCCGCGACGTCCGCGAGCCCGCGCGCGAACGCGTGCGCCGGCAGCCACGGATACCCGAACGCCGCCTGCAGCCGCGCGAGTTTCAACGACTGCGGATCGTCGATCGTATCCATCCGCGCGATATGAATGTGCAGCGCGGCAACCCACGCAACGTCGTCGTTTGCGCCGTCGACGGCGAACTGCCAGCGGTACGTGCCATGTCCGATCCGCAGTGCGCCGTTGTCCTTCTGTCGCATCACGACGAGCCACGGCATGCGGCTGACGCCGTGCCCGTCGACGGGCGGCTGCGCGCAGACGTAGTAGGTCCGGCACTGCTCGAACCGCTCGCCGAATGCCTCGACCAGCGTATGCGCAATGGCCGTCACACCGGTCACGCGCGGCGGAAAATCGATGTCGTCGCTGGCGAGCGAAAAGCTCAGCCCGGTATGGGCCGCGAAGCAGTCGGCGATCAGCTCGGCCTGGTTCAGGTCCTTCGCGCGCAGATAGCATTCGAGCAGCGCGCGAACCGTGGCGGGATGAAGCGGGAAGGGCATGCGCGAACCTCCTGATAAGGGAAATCGGGCCGCATGCGGGCGGCCGGGCTGGCCGAGGCCGCAGGTGCCTTTGCCGTATAATTTCGTTTCAAAGCTAAATTCGCATGACCGCACGGAGCGTCGACGTCATGGCCAAGCAGCAAGAGGAGTCCGTTCTGACCATTACCAACCCGGCCTGCCTGATCGACGGCACGGACACGGAATTCCGCCACCTGATCAACGGGCTGCTGCCGTTCGCGGCGCGCCTGCTGTCGGTGCGCGACGGTTTCGGCTCGTTGATCGGCCTCACCGGCATCCAGTATTCATTGCTCGTGTCGGTCGCCCATCTGTCGCACGACGACGTCGTGACCGTCAACCGCCTCGCCGATCATCTGCACCTGAGCGGCGCGTTCGTCACGATCGAGACCGGCAAGCTGAAGAAACTCGGCCTGATCGACAAACGCGCGGACCCCGACGACAAGCGCAAGATGCGGCTCACGGTCACGCCGGCCGGCTCGAAGCTGCTGAAAGCGCTCGCCGATACGCAGCAACGCATCAACAACGTGCTGTTCGAAGGCGTGACGAAAACCGAGTTCAAGGCGCTTTGCTCGGTGATCGACCGCCTCGTCACCAACGGCGATCGTGCGACGCTCGATCTCGCGCACATGATCGCGCGCCAGGAAAAAGGCTGACGCGCGCCGGCCGCCGCGCTCAGTGCGCGGCCCACTCGATCGTATCCAGGTCGACCCCTTCGAGATGCATGTCCCACAGCGGGCTCAATTCACGCAGCCTGCCGACCGTGTCGCGCACCTGCGCGATCACGTTGTCGACCTCGGCTTCGGTCGTGAAGCGGCCGAGCGTGAAGCGGATCGAGCTGTGCGCGAGCTCGTCGCTGCGGCCGAGCGCGCGCAGCACATACGACGGCTCCAGCGACGCCGACGTGCACGCGGAGCCTGACGACACCGCGACGCCCTTGATCCCCATGATCAGCGATTCGCCTTCGACGAAATTGAAGCTGACGTTCAGGTTGTGCGGAATCCGGCGCGCGAGGTCGCCGTTCACGTAAACCTCGTCGAGCGTCGACAGGCCGGCCAGCAGCCGGTCGCGCAACGCGCCGACGCGGCGGCTTTCGTCCGCCATTTCTTCCTTCGCCAGCCGGAACGCTTCGCCCATCCCGACGATCTGGTGAGTCGGCAGCGTGCCGGAGCGCATCCCGCGTTCGTGGCCGCCGCCGTGCATCTGCGCTTCGAGGCGCACGCGCGGCTTGCGGCGCACGTACAGCGCGCCGATCCCCTTCGGGCCGTACACCTTGTGCGCGGTCACCGTCAGCAGGTCGACGTTCAGCGCATTCACGTCCACCGGAATCTTGCCGGCCGCCTGCACCGCATCGCAATGAAACACGATGCCGCGCGCGCGGCACAGCGCACCGATGTCGGCCGCCGGCTGGATCACGCCCGTTTCGTTGTTCGCGAGCATCACCGACACCAGGATCGTGTCGGCGCGCAGCGCCTGCTGCAACGCATCGAGGTCGAGCAGGCCGTCTTCGCGCACGTCGAGGTACGTGACGTCGAAACCCTGGCGTTCGAGTTCACGACACGTATCGAGCACGGCCTTGTGCTCGGTCTTCACCGTCACGAGATGCTTGCCCTTGCCTTGATAGAAGTGCGCGGCGCCCTTGATCGCGAGGTTGTTGCCTTCGGTCGCGCCGGACGTCCACACGATTTCGCGCGGATCGGCGCCGAGCAGCGCGGCGACGTGCGCGCGCGCTTCCTCGACGGCGTGCTCGGCATCCCAGCCGTAGGCGTGGCTGCGTGAGGCGGGGTTGCCGAACTGCTCGTGCAGGAACGGCACCATCTTGGCGACCACGCGCGGATCGACCGGCGTCGTTGCGCTGTAGTCCATGTAGATCGGACGGAATTGCATCGAAAGGGGCTCCGGAAGGCGGCGTCCCGCATGGGTCGCGAGCGCCGGGGAATACGGTTGCCGCAGTGTACGTGGACATTCGTGCGCGCCGTGCAACATCCATCCCGCGAGTAGGGTTGTCTTTCAAACAAAGCTTTCAAGATCAGGGTTTACGACATCTTGAACCGGGGTTTGTGTTTACATTTAATAAAAGCTAAATAACAAAGCTAATTAACGGTGCTTTGTTGGTGCGGATTCCTCGGCGGAATCCGGCAATGCAACCCATGGAGGACGAGATGAGCGAGAACCATGCCGGAACCGGCGCGGATGCCGACGAGCAGCGGCGCTTCCGGGCCGCACTGTCGATGTTCGCGACGGGCGTCGCGGTGATTACCGCCCCGCGCAAGGAGGGAATGCCGATCGGTATCACGGTCGCGTCGTTCAATTCGGTGTCGCTGGACCCGCCGCTGATCCTGTTTTCGGTCGACCGTCGCAGCCTGAGCCTCGGCGAGCTGGCCGGCGCGGATGGCTACGCGGTCAACGTGCTCGACGAGACGCAGCAGCACCTGTCGAACTGCTTCGCGAAAGCGAACGGCGACAAGTGGGGCTGGCGCGGCGGTGCGGCCGGTGACGACGGCGGCGTGCTGCTACCCGATGCACTCGCGACGTTCGAATGCGAACCGTACGCGCAATACGACGGCGGCGACCACGTGATCTTCGTCGGCCGCGTGATGCGGCACCGCGCGCGCCCGGACGGGCGTCCGCTGATCTTCTTCGGCGGACGCTACCGCGCGCTCGACGGCGCGTACGCGCCGGCCATGTGAACGCAACCCACGATTCATTCCACCCAGGAGGGCATCATGATCAAGAACGGCACTCAGCACATCGCGTCGCTGCGCGACGGGCGGCAGGTCTACCTGAACGGCCAGCCGGTCGGCGACGTGACCGCGCACGCGGCATTCCGCAATTCGATCCGCAGCTACGCGAGCCTGTACGACTATCAGGCGGAGAACGAAAACGTCGAGAAGATGACGTTCGTGTCGCCGGACTCCGGCAATCGCGTCAGCCGGATCTGGCAACTGCCGACGTCTTATGACGAACTCGTCGAGCGCCGTGCCGCGCTGGAAGCGTGGTCGGAGCTGCATTACGGCTTCATGGGCCGCTCGCCCGACCACGTCGCGTCGTGCCTCTCCGGCATGTACATGGGCGCCGAGGTGTTCGAGCAATACGACCCGGCGCGCGCCGGCGCGCTGCGCGACTATTACCGTTATGCACGCGACAACGACCTGTTCCTGACCTACGTGATCGTGAATCCGCAGGCGAACCAGTCGAAGGCCGCGCACGAGCAGGAGGACAAGTACCTCGCGGTCGGCATCGTCGATCAGGATGCCGAAGGCATCACGGTGCGCGGCGCGAAGATGCTCGCGACCAGCGGGATCATGGCGAACGAGGTGTTCTGCAGCTGCATCCAGCCGCTGCGCGAAGGCGACGAGATGTATGCGCTGTCGTTCGCGGTGCCGATGAACGCGAAGGGCATGAAGATCATGTCGCGCAAGTCGTACGAGGAGCACGCGACGTCGGTGTTCGACAACCCGCTGTCGAGCCGCTTCGACGAGAACGACGCGGTGCTGTATTTCGACGACGTGAAGGTGCCGTGGGAGCGGATCTTCGTCGCCGGCAATACCGCGATGTGCGCGAAGCAGTTCCACGCGACACCCGCGCACGTGTACCAGAACTATCAATGCCAGGTGCGCCTGATGACGAAGCTGCGCTTTCTCGTCGGGCTCGGCCTGAAGATCTCCGAGGTCAACGGCACGAACGCGTTCCCGCAGGTGCGCGAGACGCTGGGCCAGCTCGCGGCCGAAGCATCGATGGTCGAGGCATGGGTCTACGGAATGGAAGCGAAGGGCACGGTCGTCAACGGCTTCTACGTGCCCGACCGCAACATGCTGTACGGCTCGCAGGTCGTCACGCAGCAACTCTATTCGAAGGTGCTCAACACGCTGCGCGAGCTCGCCGGCGGCGGAATGATCATGCTGCCGTCCAGCGTGCGCGATTTCGAGAACCCCGACCTGCTGCGCATCATCGAGAAGACGCAGAAGTCGCCGGTGTGCTCGTCCGAGGATCGCGTGAAGTTCTTCAAGCTCGCGTGGGACGCGGTCGGTTCCGAATTCGCGTCGCGCCACAACCAGTACGAACTGTTCTATGCCGGCGCGTCGTTCGTCACGAAGGGCCATGCGTATCGCACGTACGACTGGCAGCGCGCGTCGCATCTGGTCGATTCGATGCTCGGAAGCTATTCGCTGAACCAGGAACGGTCGACGCCGCGCGCCGCCTGACCGCCCGCATCGAAACCCGCTTCACCCGCTATCGCAACCAGGAGAGACAGATGGCCATCAACAAGCTTCACGACGAATTCCACACGCTGGACATGCAGCGCGACTGGCGGCTGCCGGAGGGCTATGACCCGGCGTCCGGCGCGCAGGAGCTGATCCTGTCCGGCGCGCTCGACACCGAGCGCAAGCGCGGCAGCCGCACGCGCCTGCTGCGCCTGCCGGCGGGGCTGCATACGCAGAAGCCGTTCGTGCACGACTACTGGGAAGAGGTGTTTCTGGTCGAAGGCGATTTGACCGTCGGCAACGACGAGCACGGCAACGGCGGCACGCCGTTCGAGGGCTACACGTATGCGGTGCGCCCGCCCGGCGCATGGCACGGTCCGTTCAAGTCGAACGGCGGCTGCGTGCTGCTGGAGATCCACTATTACGATCCGGCGTGAGCCCGGTCGATCAATGACAGACAGCGGGCCCGCTGCATCGCGCGGCCCGCGACGAGGAGCATTCGATGAAAACCATCACGTTCGCGATCGACGGTCGCGACGGCCGCACCGAGCGCGCGATCGCGATCGACACGCTCGTGATCGCGGGCTGGACCGGCCGCGATACGGTCGCCATGGAAAAGCATATCCGCGAACTGGAAGCACTCGGCGTCAAGCGACCGGCGACGACGCCAGTGTTCTACCGCGTTGCCGCCGATCGCCTCGATCCGTCGCCGGCGATCCAGGTCGCGGGCGGGCAGAGCAGCGGCGAAGCGGAATTCGTGCTGGTGCGCGACGGCGGCGAGACCTTCGTCGGCATCGCGTCCGATCACACCGATCGCGAGGTCGAGACGTACGGCATCACCGTGTCGAAGCAGATGTGCGGCAAGCCGTGCGCGAACACGCTGTGGAAGCTCGACGACGTGGCCGGTCACTGGGATCGACTGGTGTTGCGCGCGTACGCGACGATCGACGGCGAGCGCGTGCTGTATCAGGAGGGCAACGTGACCGCGATGCGCGCGCCGGACGATCTGCTCGCGCAATTCGCGCGTCATGGCGGCCGCTTCGAGGACGGCACCGCGATGCTGTGCGGCACGCTCGCGGCGATCGGCGGCATCCGGCCGGCCGAGCGGTTCGAGGTCGAGCTGGAAGACCCGGTGCTGGGCCGCACGATCCGGCATGCGTACGCGGTGGACACGCTGCCCGTGGCGGGCTGACGCCGCAGCAGAACGCGCGCGCGCTCACGCGCGGCAGATCGCGATGATCTCCGCGCTGGTCGCTTCGTCGAACGGAGCGGGGTCCCAGTCGCCGCACCAGTCGGCCGCCGGGAATCCGGCTGCGATCACGCGCGCCTGCAGTTCAGGTTGCGCGATGAAACGCAGCCGGCTCGTATTCGTCAGCAGCGTGTCGTCGCGGCGGAAGCGGTAGTGCGTGTCGAACGTCACGATCGCGCCGTCGATCGCCCGCACCGCGTGATGGAGATCGACGATGCCGAATTCGTGCGACTCGATGCGGCGCACCGACTGCGCGGGCGTCCATGCTCGCCACGGTTCGGTGCGCGGGTTGCGGGTGTCGAACAGGAAGCGGCCGCCGTCGGCGAGCACGCGTCGCACGCCGCGCAGCGTCGCGTCGATGTCGTCGTCGGTCAGCAGGCACTGGAACGCGTGACCGGTCATCACGACCGCATCGAACGGCGTGCCCGGCGGCAGGCCGTCGAGCGCGCACGCGAACCAGCGTACGGCGTCGGCGCCCGGCTGGCGTCGCGCGTAGTCGATCATCGCCGGCGCGGGATCGATCGCGACGACGTCGTGCCCGGCCGCCGCGAGCCGTCGCGCGAACGTGCCGGTGCCGCAGCCGAGATCGAGGACGCGTCGCCGGGTGGCGCCGATCGCGGCGGCGTAGAACGCGAAGTCCCGATCGCCGGCGTTGAACAGGTCGTACACCGCGACGAGCCGCGGGTCGGTATAGAGCAGGTCCGCGCCGGCGGGCGTCATACGCTCATGCGCATCAGCGCTGCTGCACGGCCACGCGCAGCCCGAGCGCGATGAAGATCGAGCCGATGATCTTGCCCTGCCAGCGCGTGAGCCACGTGAGCCGCTTCACGATGCGGCCGAGCGGGCGGATCGAGCACGCGATCAGCGTCGTGTAGAGCGAGCTGAGCACGACGAAGATCAGCCCGAGCACCGCGAACTGCACGAACGTCGAGCCGCGTTCCGGATGCACGAACTGCGGCATGAACGCGAGAAAGAACAGCGCGGTTTTCGGATTCAGCACTTCGGCGGGAATCGCCTGCAGGTACGCCTTGAGCGGCGTGACGGGCGACACCTGCGGCAGCGACGGATCGGACGGTTTCTCCAGCAGCGCGCGCACGCCGAGATAGATCAGGTACGCGGCGCCGACCAGCTTCACGACGTTGAACGCGAGCGCCGACGTCATCAGCAGCGCGGACAGCCCGACGGCCGCGAACAGCGTATGCACGAAGTCGCCGCTCGCGACGCCCAGGCCGGTCAGGATGCCGGTCTTGCGGCCGCCCTGCACGGTGCGGCTCAGCACGAGCAGCACGGCGGGGCCGGGGATCAGGAACAGGCCCAGAACGACGGCCGTGAAGGTGGTCAGCGTGGTCAGGTCGAACATGGCGGCTCCGGCAGGTTCGCGCAGCGGCGGGGGATCGGCGCATTGTATTCGGTTCGGCGCGCGGGTGCAGGCGCCCTCGAACGGCACGGCTGCGGCCGCGCCTTTCTGGTATAAGCACGACAGGACGCGCCGGCGTCCGGCCTTTTTTCACGACCCGTCGTTCCATGCGCGACCTTCCACCGACCACCGATCCCGCCGCGGACGCCGACGTCTATCACGTGCCGCGTCCGCTCGTCGTGTTCGGCGGCTCGGTCGTCGAGCCCGAATGGCGGCTGGAGCGGCACAGCCATCGCCAGGCGCAGCTGCTCTACACGCTGACCGGCGTCGTCTATTGCGAGATCGACGGCGGCGTGTGGACCGCGCCGCCGCAATGCACGGTCTGGATTCCCGGCGATGTCCCGCACGCGGCGCGCGGCTCGGCCGGCGCGACCTTCTACGCGGTGCTGGTCGAACCCGACGCGGCGCTCGACCTGCCCACGCGCTGTTGCACGCTGGGCGTGTCGCCGCTGCTGCGCGAACTGCTGCTGAAGGCGGCCAGCTTCCCGAATCTGTACGACGTCGACGGGCCGCAAGGGCGGCTGGTGGCGACGCTGCTCGACGAACTCGTCGCGGCGCCGGTCGAGGACCTGTACCTGCCGATGCCGGCCGACCGCCGGCTGCGCAAGCTGATCGACCATCTGCTCGACGACCCGGCCGACAAGTCGCCGCTGCCCGAGCTCGCGCGGCGTGCGGGCATCAGCGAGCGCAGCCTGACGCGGCTCGCGACGAGGGAGCTCGGCATGAGCCTGGGCGACTGGCGCCGGCGGCTGCACGTCGCGCTGTCGCTGCGGATGCTGACGACCGGCCGCCGCGTGCACCAGATCGCGATCGATCTCGGCTACGAAAGCGCGAGCAGCTTCGTCACGATGTTCCGCAAGGCGACCGGCAAGCCGCCGACGCAATTCCTGACCGACCGGCAACGCTGAACCGCCGGGCTGCGCGCCCGTGCACGGTTGGCCGGATTGAAAAAGCAGTTGGCCGGGATGAGAAATGACGCATCAGGTCTCGATCCATAAAATGAGAATCGTTCTCATCTGGAGGCCAACATGCAAATCGTCACGACTGAATTCCCGTTTGTCTGGCTGCGTTACAGCGGCTCGACCCACACCGATCCCGCCCGCCTGCTTGCCGAACTCGACGCGCTGCTGGCGCGCCGCGAACGCTTCGTTCTTCTGACCGACGACGCGCCGTCCGGCGACGATCGCGCCGACAACGATCACGAGATGCGCAAGCAGCTCGCGAAGTGGAGCAAGGCCAACCGCGCGCTGTCGCGCGAATGGATTCCCGGGATGATCGCGATCGAGCCCAATGCGGCGCGGCGCGTGGCGCTCAATGCCTTTTCGGGTGCCTTCGAGAAGGTCTGGGGGTATCCGCTGAACGCGGCGGCGAGCCGCGACGACGCGCTGGCGCTCGCGCAACGGCTGCTCGCCGAACCGGCGCCCGGCGTCGCGGCGGCGAACGCCTGACCCGACGGCCGCGCCGGCGCGCGGCTTGCGTCGACATCGACACGCACGCACGGTGCGCGAACGCGCGCCGCGGCAGAGTGCAACCATGCAGAGGTGTCCGGTGGACAATCCGATCCGCGCGATGCGCATCTTCACGCGCATCGTCGAAATGAACAGTTTTACGCGCGCGGCGCAGGCGCTCGGCATTTCGCGCGCCACCGCCACGCGCACCGTGCAGGAGCTCGAAGCGGCGCTCGGCATGCCGCTGCTGGTGCGCACGACGCGCGCGCTGCGGCCGACGCCCGAAGGCGACGCGTATTACCGGCGCTGCGTCAGCATCACGGCGGACGTCGACGAGCTCGAAGCGAGCATCCGCGGCGCCGCGCTGCATCCGAGCGGGCCGCTGCGCGTCGAATTGCCGGCGTCGGTGGCGGGCGCGATCGTGTTGCCGGCGCTCGGCGAATTTCATACCCGGCATCCCGATCTGGAGCTGATGCTCGCCGTGGCCGGGCGCGCGGGCGACCGCATCGGCGACGCGATCGATTGCAGCGTCCGGCTCGGTGCGCTGCCCGATTCGTCGCTCGTCGCGCGCCGGCTCGGCGCGCTCGAGCGCGTGACCTGCGCGAGCCCTGCGTATCTCGACCGCTTCGGCGTGCCGCGCACACCCGACGATCTGGGCGCGCATCGTGCGATTTGCGGATCGCACGTGTTCGGCCAGCGTCCGGCGGAGCTCGAGTTCATGGTGGACGACGCGGTGCGCAAGGTGCGGCTCGACGGCATCGTCAGCGTGGACGACGAGCAGGCGTATCTCGCCTGCGGCGTGCACGGCCTCGGACTGATCCAGCCGACGCGCGTCGCCGCGCAGCCGCTGATCGAGGCGGGACGGCTGCGGGAGGTGCTGCCGTGTTGGCAACCCGATGCGCTCGCCGTGTCGGTCGTCTACGTGAAGCGCCCGCATGTGTCGCCCGGCGTGCGCGCGTTCGTCGACTGGATCGCGGAGCGTTTCGTGCAGGCCGGGAAGGAACACACAGGGCTGGCGGCGGCGGGGGCGGTAGGGT
>NZ_JACCQB010000031.1:0-83335 GCF_015712265.1 Burkholderia sp. 9777_1386
TCCCCATCCCCATCCCCCTTTTCTCGTCACACCCGCGTCACGCTGCACCGCTAACGTTGCACGCTCCCGTCGCGGCAGTATTGTCGCGATCGGGGTGTACGTGACCGCGTCCGACGCCGTGCCCGTGTCGCGCAGGCTCACCCGGGATCTCGCTCCCGTCAGCGCATTGGCTGCTGCCTCGCATCCATTCCATTCGAAAACGCGATCGACGTCGATCAAACTGCATCGCGTACGGTCAGGAGACACGAACCATGCTGAGCCCGCATGAATTCTCGATGCTGTTGCGCATTGCGCGTGCGCCCGACAGTGTCGACCTCGCGAACCCTGCCTTTGCCGTGCTCGTCGAAAAGCGGCTGGTCGACGACGCGCAGGTGCGCATGAATGCGATAGCGGCGCGCCCGGCGCTGACGCCGATCGGCCAGTTGCTGCTCGCCCGCTTCGACGAGGCGGCCTGAAGGAAAAAGGAAAAGGGGAAGAAGGGAAGAAGGCGAGGAGAACGCTGCAACTGCGCGTCACGCCTTCGCCGCAGCGAAAACGTGACGCATTGAACACGCGCCGAACCGCTTACTGCGCGACCGGCACCGTCACGTCGCTGCCGAACCAGTGCGTCGAGATCTTCTTCAGCGTGCCGTCCTTGCGCAGCGACTCGAGTGCGTCGTTGATCGCCTTCTCGAACTTCGGATTACCCTTGCGGAACGGGATCGCCATTTCCTGCTTGCCGCCGTTCAGCACCGCCCCCGCGCGCAGCGGCAGGTTCGACGTCTTGATCATGTACGGCAGCATCAGGCGGTCGTCGAGCGTCGCCTCGATCCGGCCCGCGGCGAGGTCGCGCAACTTCTCCGGTGCGCCCGGATACGTCTGCACCTCGATGCCGGGCACGGTGCGCGCCATCTGGTCGTAGTTGGTGCCGAGCGTCACGCCGAGCTTCTTGCCCTTGAAATCGTCGAGCGACTTGAAGTTGCGCGTGTCGTCCTTGCGCTGAATCAGTTGCGCGGCCGAGTACGTGTACGGCTCGCTGAAGTCGAGCGCTTCCTTGCGCTGCGGCGTGATCGTGACCTGGTTGACGATCACGTCGAACTTGCCGGCCTGCAGCCCGGCGATGATGCCGCTCCATTCGGTCGGGATGAACTGCGTCTTCACGCCGAGCTTGCCGGCAACGGCGTTCGCGACGTCGACGTCGAAGCCCTCGAGCTGGCCGGACGTGCCGCGGGAGTTGAACGGCGGATACGTGCCTTCGAGGCCGACGCGCAGCACGCCGGCTTTCTTCACGGAATCGAGCAGGTCTTCCGCATGGGCGGCGACGGCCGTGAAGCCGAGGGCCGACGCGAGCAGGAGGCCCGACAGCAGGAACTTCGAACGTTTCATCGCAGATCTCCAGGGTTCAGTATCGTGGGGTGAGCGCCGGGTATCGGTCGGACCCGGGGCCGGCCGGAATGCGGGCACGTAGACACTACTCGCAACCGCGCCGCGCCGGAAGTCGAATTGGCCCTGATTGCAATCGATTTCACCGCGAACGAGTGACGCGATGCGTCATCTGACGCGCGCCGGGAGGCGGGCGGGCGAGGAATTGGCATAATCACGGCCTGCCGCGGGTGGCTCGCGGCCGATGCAACGCAATCATCAATCCGGATCCCACCGCAATACTCATGTCGACCGACTCCCCGACCGCAGCGTCGCTCCACCATATTCTCGAACGTCCCGGCGATTTCTCCGGGTGGCTTTACCTGCCGCCGATGCCGTGGACGCTCGACACCGAGGGGGCGTTCCTCGAAGGCGCCGATGACGCGGAAGCCGACGTTGCGCCCGCCATCGCGGCCCAACCCGGCTGGAAAGCCACGCTCGACAGCGCGACGATCGAGGACATCGTGATCAACGCACACGATCAGGTCGACGAGCCGAGCGTCGCACAATTGCTGGACGCGTTTGTCTTCTACGTCGAGAACGACGCGTTTATCCTGTTCTGATGCTGCGCCGCCGGCACGGCGCCGATCCACGGTTATGCTGGCAACCTGGCTGACTCGCTGCACGGCAGAAAGGAAATGAACATGGCCGACGATCCGGCAGCATTGCGCACGCAACAGGAAGCGCTTTGCGCACGCTACGGCCTGCAGGCCGTCGAACCCGAAGAGATGGTTGCCGTCGCGATGTCGACGCTCCGACGGATGCCCGTTTATGGCACGCGTATCGCGCTGTCCGAAGGCGACAACGTCAGCTGGTTCTTCCACTGCGGCGAATACTCGGACGCCGACGATTTCTATCAGCCGCTGCATGCGGCGCACCTGTCGACCTATTTGCCGTCGGTTCTGCCTTATCTGCGGCTGCCGCCCGGCGCACGCTTCATCATCGACGACGCCGGCTATGAAGACATCTGGATGGCGTGACGCGTTGGCACACCATCGATCTTTTTCAGTTGTCCGGAGGAAGCGCGCAAAAGCAGAAAAGGACCGCCAGGCGGTCCTTTTCTCGTGAAGCGGCGTTCGAAAAACGCGCGCCTGTTTACGGCAACGAGATAGTCAGGTTGGCCGACTCCGGCCCGACCTTGATCACCTGCGAATACGGCGAGAGCGCTTGCAGCGTCTTGTCCTTCAGGTACGTGTTGAGCCCGAGGTACCCGAGCAGCGCCACCAGCGCGAACACGGTCCCGATCGCCCACACCGGCACCTCGCGCTTCAACCGGTGCGCGATCTGGTCCGGCAGCGGCCAGTGCGGCGCGAACGGCGCGCGCTTGCCCTTCATGTGCGCGATCTCGTCGCCCAGCCGCGCGGTCAGGTAAGCGAGCTTTTCCGGCCCTTCGAGCAGGTACTTGCCCTGGAACCCGAGCAGCAGGCACATATGGAACACCTCGAGCGACTGCAGCCGTGCCGCACCCTGCGCACGACCTTCCTCGAGATACTGGAAGAACTTCTCGCCGGCGAGCTGCTCGCCGAACAACACGAGCTGCAGCGGCCGGCGTTCCCAGTCCGCGCGGATCTTGAACTGCGACGACAGCACCATCTCGTCGATGGCCGCGCAGAACGCGAACTTCGCGCCGTACACGTCCTCGGCGGCGATATTCAGCTTCTTCGCGCCGCGCTCGAAATCCGACAGGAATTCCTGGATCCGCGTGCTGAACTCGCTGGCGCTGTCCGGCTCCCGTCCGTTCTTGAGCAGGAACAGCATGAAGAACCCGTCGTACAGCAAATCGAGCAGCGAACGGGCCTGGAACGCGGAGTCCGTCGACGCCGGGGTGTGCAGCGGTGCCGGCGCGTTGTCGCCGAACAAGGAAGGCGCGTAGCTCATGATGTGACCGCGATCAGTTCGAATTTCAGGTCATTGATACCAGTCGGCGCGTAGATCATCGCGGACTGGGCCTGCAGCATGCGCTCGTACAGCGGGCTGCGCGAATCGAGCGCGAAGTAGCACGCGCCGGGGCGCACCGGAATCGCGGGCGGCACCTGCGGCGTGTACGACAGCCGCACGCCGGGCATTGCCGACAGCACGAGCTTGTCGACGTCGTCCGGCGCGCCGACCTTGAAGCGGGCCGGCACCGCATCGACGAGCTCGACGCTCGGCATGTCCGCGGACACTGCGAGGTAGAACTCGGTCTTGTCGTCGATCTTGCCGGAATCGAGGCGGCCGAGGTGGAACGACGGGCGCACCTCGTCGAGCGTGATCGCGAAATAGCGCGTCGAGATCACGGTGTCGAGCAGTTCGCGCAGCATCAGGTCGAGACGCGCGAAGCTCGGGCCCGGATCGTCGTGGCGGTACACGGGCAGGTCGGCGAGCGTATAGCCCTTCGAGAACGTCATCAACTGGCCGGCGAGGCGCAGCAGCTCCTGGAACAGCCGCTCCGGATGCAGCGCCGCATGCTGGTGCAGGTGCGCGAGCGTCGCGAATGCGGCGTTCGCCGTGTGCAGCAGCCAGAACGACGCGATGTCCCCCGAGCGGAACTCGATGATGTTCTTCGACGGCTCGCGGTGAAAGCCGTACAGCGCGTTCACCTTCGCCTGCAGCGCGTCGACCAGCTGGCGCAGCCGCTGGTGCAGGATCGGCGACGCTTCGATCGCGAGGCACGGCGGCACGAAGCTGTCGTCGATCTCGAAGCCGGACGTCGCGGTGCGGCGCACGCGTACGAGCGGCACCGACAGCAGCTGGTCGCGCGGCTCGCTGTGTGCGATCAGCTTGACCTGCGTCTTCAGGAACGTGATGTCGGCTTCGGCGGCGTCGGTGAAGTTGTCGGCGACGCTCGTCTGCTCGCTGACGAACCGCGTCATGAAGCCGGCGGCCGGATCGTCGCTGTAGTTGGTGCCGTTCTCGCGCAGCGGGTGCAGCGCGAGATAGAACACGAATTCGTTGATGCCGTCGGGCAACGTATCCAGTGCGATCGGCGGCGGCAGGTCGTCGGCCTGCGGCGCGGCATACAGCGCGCCGTCCGGGAACACGAGCGCGAGTTCGGCCACCCGCAGCACGTTGCTGCCGAGCGCGTCGCGGTCGATGCGCACCGAGCGCACGCCCCAGTTGTATGGCTGGATCGCCTGGATGGACTCGAACAGGCGCGCCTCGTGGTACGCGTCCTGCCGCTGAAAGTGTTGAGGCCGGAGGAACAGCCCTTCCCCCCACAGCACCTTGGCCGAATAACTCATGTCAAATCCGGTTAATGTGGCGTTTGCGATGTAATCGATTTGGTCGTGCCCGAATTAAATCGCCAAGTGTGTTAACTCTTGTTAATTGACATTCGTGCGTCATGTTTAACCGCAGGAGACCGAAGACAGCATATTCAGCGGTTGCGAAGGCGCACCCTGTTGCGGTGCGATGACCGTGCCGTCGGTGACCGTCATCGCGCAATTATGCAGGCCGATGATTATGCCGGATTTCTCCGACTTCACCGGATCGAACGTCAGTTTCCAGCGTTGCAGTGCGGGATCGCGGAACAGCGCGACAATGCCGAATGCCTGCGCTTCGCGCGATACCTTCTCGGTTGCCGTATAGCGCTGGCCCGGAATCAGCGTGATTTCACGCACGTTCAGCAGATCGGCGCCGAGTGCGGTTTTTTCCTTGGCCGGGTCGGTAAATGCGTCGAACGGCGCTTGCTGGAACGAGGTCGGGTCTTTCAGCGCATAGAGGCGCACGACGAGCGCGAGCGGCTTGTTGTCGGTCGCGGCATTCAGGTTCGGTGCGGCGGCCAGCGTGAGGCCGATGTTGCGCGGCGGCTTCTGCGCGTCGGGCACCTCGGGCTTGCCGATGCCGGCCGCGGACATCACGGCGCTCGCGGCCGAGCCGAGCAGCGGAGCGGCCGCGCATCCGGCCAGAAGGGCGCACGCAAGCAGCGGCAGCGCGTAGCGAATCATGGACGATCTCATCGTTTTTTCCGGCGTGCCGCCTTTATCCCTGTCAAAACTGCCGGGATATTGCCGCGTTCGCTGCGTATCCCCGACATTGCACCGTTCAACTATTAAGCACGCCCGCGTCAGGCGAGCATCCGGAAATTTTTTCCGCCATCCGGGCGGCGCGTCGTGCAACCAGTAAAACTTGCGCATTCCGGTCGAAAGAAAAACCGCTGCGAGCCCGCAGCGAGCGGCCATTCGAGGGGGTAGCGCCCGGTTTTAAAAGGAATTACTCTTCACACGACGATTGAATTATGAAAAATTGATCGGTACTATACCCGCGCGCTTCTTGCAAAGCAAAAGAACCAGATTCTCAACGATTTAAAACTCACGCGCCGGTGGATATAACGATGAAAGACCGTCTCTTCGCAAAACTGTCTGGGGTAGTGGTGGCTTGCGGCGTGATCGCCGGTTGTGCGAGCCAGCCTCCCGCGCCGCCGACTGCGGAAGTGTTCAACAAGTCGCTGGCCGATGCAGACGCCGTCGCGAAGGCGGGGGACCAGGACAAGGCGCTCGGCCTGTACCAGCAACTCGCGAAGTCGGACCCGACGCGCGAGGAACCGTGGTCGCGCATCGCGCAAATCCAGTTCGCACAAAACCATTACGGGCAGGCGATCGTCGCCGCCCAGGAAGCGCTGCAGCGCGACGCGACCGATCGTCAGGCGAAGAGCGTGCTGGCCGTCGCCGGCCTGCGGATCGCGACGCAGTCGCTCGGCGAGCTGCGCCAGGATGCATCGCTCGCGGGCGATGCGAAGTCCGACGCGCAGGCGCTCGCGAAGCAGTTGCGCGACACGCTCGGCGAATCGGCGCTGTTTCCGCCAGAAACCAAGATCGCGAAACCGCGCCCGCCGCGCCGCGTCGTCCATCGTGCGAAGGCCGCGGCCGCACCGGCGGCCGAAGCGGCCGCGAGCGCCGCCCCGACGCCGCCCGCGGCGCAAAAGGGCAGCGCGGATCCGTTCGGCGCACTGCGCAACTGAAACCGCAACTGACGCGATAACCACAACTAACCTGGGAGCCGTCGAGATGGCCAAGAAAGAAAGCATTCAGAAAAGCTTGCAGAAAATACGGCCGCCGCGCGTCCAGCTGACCTACGAGGTCGAGAAGGGCGATGCGATCGAGGTGAAGGAACTGCCGTTCGTCGTCGGGGTCGTCGGCGATCTGGCGGGCCAGTCCGAAATCGAGCAGCCGAAGCTGCGCGACCGCAAGTTCGTCAATATCGACCGCGACAATTTCGACGACGTGATGAAGGCGATCGAGCCGCGCGCCGCGTTCCAGGTGGAAAACCGCCTGAGCCCGGAAGGCGGCAAGTTCGCGGTCGACCTGAAGTTCCGCTCGCTGTCGGATTTCAGCCCGGACGAAGTCGTCGAACAGGTCGAGCCGCTGCGCCGCCTGCTCGAGGCGCGCTCGAAGCTCGCCGACCTGCGCAACAAGCTCGCCGGCAACGACAAGCTCGAGGATCTGCTGTCCGAGGTGCTGAAGAACACGCAGCAGCTGCAGGAGCTCGCGAAGGGCACCGGCGGCGACAAAGACGGCGAATGACGACGGAGTGTTGAGATGAACCAGCAAACGGCTGCGGCCCAAGCGAGCGGCGCGGAATACGCCGCCGGGACTTCGTTGCTCGACGACATCGTCGAGAAGAGCAAGGTCGCGAAATCCGATTCCGAGCATGCGCGTGCGAAGGACCTGATCGGCGAGCTCGTGCACCAGGTGCTCGACGGCACGGTGATCGTGTCGGACAACCTGTCGGCCACGATCGATGCGCGCGTCGCGGAACTCGACCGCCTGATTTCCACGCAGCTTTCCGCGGTGATGCACGCGCCGGAATTCCAGCGCCTCGAAAGCACGTGGCGCGGGCTGGACTATCTGGTCAAGGAAAGCAACACGGGCCAGACGATCAAGATCAAGGCGCTGCACGCGCCGAAGCGCGACCTCGTGCGCGATTTCAAGGGCGCGAGCGAGTTCGACCAGAGCGCGCTGTTCAAGAAGGTCTACGAAGAGGAATTCGGCACGTTCGGCGGTTCGCCGTTCGGTGCGCTGATTGGCGATTACGAGATCTCGCGCCAGCCGGAAGACATGTATTTCATCGAGCAGATGTCGCACGTCGCGGCGGCCGCGCATGCGCCGTTCATCGCGTCGGCGTCGCCGGAGCTGCTCGGCCTCGAGTCGTTCTCCGACCTCGGCAAGCCGCGCGACCTCGGCAAGGTGTTCGACACCGTCGAATACGCGAAGTGGAAATCGTTCCGCGACGCCGAGGATTCCCGCTACGTCGGCCTGACGCTGCCGCGCTTCCTCGGCCGCCTGCCGTTCAATCCGAAGGACGGCCAGACCGCGGAGAACTTCAACTTCGTCGAGGACGTCGACGGCACCGACCACGACAAGTACCTGTGGTGCAACGCGGCATGGGCCTTCGCGGCACGCCTGACGGCCGCGTTCGACGACTTCGGCTGGTGCGCGGCGATCCGCGGCGTCGAAGGCGGCGGCCTCGTCGAGGATCTGCCGACCCACACGTTCAAGACCGACGACGGTGAAGTCGCGCTGAAGTGCCCGACCGAAATCGCGATCACCGATCGCCGCGAGAAGGAGCTGAGCGACCTCGGCTTCATCCCGCTCGTCCATTGCAAGAACTCAGATTACGCCGCGTTCTTCGCTGCGCAGTCGGTGCAGAAGCCGAAAAAGTACAGCACCGACAGCGCGAATGCGAACGCCGTCCTGTCCGCCCAGCTTCAGTACATCTTCTCGGTATCGCGCGTCGCGCACTACCTGAAGGCGATGATGCGGGACAAGATCGGCAGCTTCGCATCGGCGCAGAACGTGGAGACTTTCCTCAACCGGTGGATTTCGCAGTACGTCCTGCTCGACGACAACGCCTCGCAGGAACAGAAAGCGCAATTCCCGCTGCGCGAGGCATCCATACAAGTGTCGGAGATTCCGGGCAAGCCGGGCTCGTATCGTTCGGTCGCGTTCCTGCGCCCGCACTTTCAGCTCGACGAACTCTCGATTTCTCTGCGACTTGTCGCTGATCTGCCCAAACCGGCAAATTCATAAGCGAGTAAATCGCCCGGGCGGGCCGCCTGGGTAGGACGTTAAAACCACCTCTTTGGGGAGTCGAAGGGCCATGTTACATATGCACTTGCAGTTTGGTAGTCCCGCGGTGAAGGGCGAATCCGCGGACAAGGACCATCAGGGCTGGATCGAACTGAAATCGTGGGATCACTCGATCGTTCAGCCGCGTTCGGCAACCGCATCGACCGCTGGCGGTCACACGATGACGCGTTGCGAGCACGGCGACATGATCTTCACGAAGGAAATCGATTCGTCGAGCCCGCTGCTGTACCAGCACGCTTCGGGCGGTACCACGTTCGACGAAGTGACGGTCCATTTCTCGCGCGCGGACGGTGAAGGCAAGCGCGTGCAGTATCTGGAAGTCAAGCTCAAGTACGTGATCATCTCGAGCATCGCCCCGAGCGTCCGCGAGGAAGGTCTGCCCCTCGAGACGTTCTCGCTGAAGTACGCAGCCGTGCAGTGGAAGCAAACCCAGCAGAAGATCGGCGGCAACCAGGGCGGCAACACGCAAGGCGCCTGGAGCCTGACGAAGAACGACAAGACCTACGCGGTCTAAGGTCGGTTGCGGCAACGGGGCGCTCGGCGTCCCGTTGCCGTTTTCGCTGTCAACACCGGCCGATGAAACGATTCGAACCCAGTTTTCTCGACAAGCTGTTCGACGACGAACCGCATCTGCCGGCCTCGGCCGCGATGCGGCAATTGTCGCTGGACGAGCTCAAGAACACGGTCGCCCGCGACGTCGAGGCGATCCTCAACACCCGTATCGCGCATACCGAGAACGAGCTGGCCGCGCTGCCGGAATGCCAGAAATCGGTGCTGACCTACGGGCTGAACGATTTCGCGGGGCTGAGCCTCGCGAGCCACTACGACCGCGCATTCATCTGCAAGTCGATCCAGCAGGCCATCGCGCGCCACGAGCCGCGCCTGCAGCAGGTGCAGGTGACGTTCGAGCTGAACGAGCAGGCCACCAACGCGCTGTACTTCGCGATCCAGGCGCTGCTCGTCGTGCACCCGGCCGAGGAGCCGGTGAGTTTCGACGCGATGCTGCAACCGTCGACGCTGCAGTATTCGGTCACGCGCGCACGCGCGGCACGCATGCAGTAAATCAAGCCGCCGAGCGGGCCGGACCGCCCGGTGGTGAATCAGGTCCGGCAGGAAATATTGAGGTTCGGGGTCGTCGATGGAAGAATTGCTGCCGTATTACGAACGCGAATTATCGTTTTTGCGGCGCTATTCGCGAGATTTCGCCGAACGCTATCCGAAGATCGCCGCGCGCCTCGCGCTGTCCGGCGAGCATTGCGAGGATCCGCACGTCGAGCGGATGATCGAGTCGTTCGCGCTGCTCGGCGCGCGCATCAACAAGAAGCTCGACGACGACTACCCCGAATTCACCGAAGCGCTGCTGGAAGTGCTGTATCCGCACTACCTGCGGCCGTTCCCGTCGTGTTCGATCGCGCAGTTCACGCCGGCTTCGCCCGGCCAGCAGACCGAACCGGTCGTGATCGAGCGCGGCACCGAGCTGAAGAGCCGTCCGATCCGCGGCGTGCAATGCCGGTTCCGTACCGCCTACGACGTGACGCTCGCGCCGATCCGCATCTCGGAAGCACGCTATACGCCGGTCGCGCTCGCGCCGAGCGCGACGGTGCTGCCGTCGAACGCGACGGGCGTGATCTCGATCACGTTCGAATCGCTCGCCGCGCAGCTCGATCTCGGCGCGCTGAAGCTGTCGACGCTGCGCGCGCACCTGCACGGCGAGCAGTCGTTCGTCGCCGCGCTCACCGACTGCCTGTTCGTCAACGTGCTCGGCGCGTACGTCGAGCCCGAACGCAACGGCCGCTGGACCGCGCTGCGCAAGCTGCCGATCGCGCAGGCCGGCTTCGCCGAGGACGACGCGCTGATCGACTATCCGGCGAAATCGCATCCCGCGTACCGGCTGCTCACCGAATACTTCGCGTTCCCAGACAAGTTCGATTTCGTCGACTTCGACCTCGCGGCGATCGCGCGCGCGTCGGGCCGCTGCCAGCGCGCGACGCTGCATCTGGTGCTGCAGGACGTGCGCAGCGATTCGCATATCGCGCGCCTGCTCGAATTGCTGACGGCGAGCCATTTCCGGCTGTTCTGCACGCCGATCGTGAACCTGTTCCGCCAGCACGGCGAGCCGATCCGCATCACGCACCGCGCGGTGTCGTATCCGGTGATCGCCGAGGCGCGGCGCGCGTTCGCGTACGAGGTGTACTCGATCGACTCGGTGAAGCTCGTCCGGCAGCAGGCGCACGAGGAATCGGTGATCGAGTTCCGGCCGTTCTATTCGCTGCATCACGGCGAAGCGGCGCGGATCGGCCACTACTGGTTCGCGCGGCGCAACGACTGGGTCGCGCAGAAGAGCCCCGGCTACGAAACCGAGATCTCGATCGTCGACATCGACTTCGAGCCGACGTCGCCGCAGACCGACACGCTGAGCCTCGACCTCACCTGCACGAACCGCGACCTGCCGGCGATGCTGGCGTTCGGCCTCGAAGGCGGCGACCTGTTCCAGGAAGGCGGCGCGCAGACGAGCGGCATTTCGCTGCTGCGTCGCCCGACGCAGAGCGTGCGCTTCGAGCGCGGCCGCGCCGCGCACTGGCGGCTCGTGTCGCATCTCGCGCTCAACCACGTATCGCTCGTCGCGCACGGCCTCGCGCCGCTGAAGGAAATGCTGACGCTGTACGACCTGCGACGCACGGCGGTGTCGATGCGCCAGATCGACGGCCTGGTCGGCGTCGAGCAGCGCGGCGCCGTGCAGTGGCTGCCCGGCAAGCCGTTCGCGACCTTCGTGCGCGGCATCGAGATCCGGCTGACGATCGACGAGGAACACTTCGTCGGCGCGAGCCTCGCGTCCTTCGTGCGCGTGCTCGACAGCTTCTTCGGGCTGTACGTCCACCTCAACAGTTTCGTTCAATTGGTCGTCGTGTCGAAGCGCACCGGCGAGGAGATCATTCGATGCAAGCCCCGAACCGGCGAATCGATCCTGGCGTAGTCGACGCGCTGCTCGACGAGCCGCACCGCTTCGAGTTCTTCCAGGCGGTGCGCGTGCTGGAGGGGCTGTTCGCGCGGCAGGCGTCGGATGCGCCCGGCGCGTGGCGGCAGGGCGACGTGGTCGCGCAGCGCATCGCATTCCGCAACACGCTGTCGCTCGGCTTTCCGCCGAGCGAGATCGAAGGTGCGCGCTCGTTCGACGGCGACGGCGCGTCGCTGAGTTCGGGCGAGCAGCGCGGCGCCGCGCTGGCCGCCGGCGAACTCGGCCGCGTCGAGCTGACGCCCGCGTTCTTCGGGCTGCTCGGCGGGCAGGGCGCGCTGCCGCTGCACTACACCGAGCAGATCGTCGCGCGCGAGCATCTGCGGCGCGACCATGCGGCGCGCGCGTTCTTCGACGTGTTCTCGAACCGCGCGACCGCGCTGTTCTACGCGGCGTGGAAGAAATACCGGCTGCCGTTCCACTACGAGCTCGACCGCGACGAGCGCTACCTGCCGCTGTTGCTCGCGATCGCGGGCGTGCCGAGCGACGAGGTGCGCGACAGCCTCGCGGCCGGCGCGGGCGGCGTGCTCGACGAGGCCGTGGCCGGCTACGCGCTCGCCGCGCGGCACCGGCCGATGTCGGCCGCCTACCTGCAGCGCACGCTGTCCGATTACTTCCGCGTGCCGGTGAAGATCGACCAGTTCGTCGGCAAGTGGTACGACGTGCCGCCCGATCAGCTGAGCGTGCTCGGCGAAGTCAATGCGGTGCTCGGCGCGACGGCGCTCGTCGGCGAGCGCGTGTGGCAGCGCGACATGCGCGCGCGAATCGTCGTCGGCCCGCTGTCCAAGCGCGACTACGAGGCGTTCCTGCCCGGCGGCGCGCAGGCCGTCGCGCTCGAGCGGATGCTGACGCTGCTCGCCGGCGTCACGCTCGAATACGAGGTGAAGCTCGTGCTGAAGCGCACCGAGGTCGGCGCGAGCGTGCTCGGCGCGGGCTCGCGGCTCGGCTGGGATGCGTTCCTGTGCACGCGCGACGCGGCCGAGGACCGTTCGGACGCCCGCTACGAACTGCACGTGATTCACTGAGACCCTAACAACAACACGCAATCGAACCTGAGATCGACGCCATGAGCACGCCTCTGAAGACCCTGATCACGAAACTGAACCCGCTGTGCCGCCACGCGACCGAGCGGGCGGCGAGCGCGTGCCTGGCGCGCGGCCACTACGAGGTCGATCTGGAACACCTGTTCCTCGCGTTGCTCGACGAGGCGACGGGCGACCTGCCGCTCGCGTTGCGCGCGAGCCGCGTCGATCCGCATGCGCTGCACGCCGATCTCGAACGCGAGCTCACGCGCCTGAAGACCGGCAACACGCGCACGCCGGTGTTCTCCGTGCACCTGATCGCGCTGTTCGAGCAGGCGTGGCTGATCGCGTCGCTCGATTCGCAGCTCGGCCGCATCCGGTCGGGTCACCTGCTGCTCGCGCTGCTGACCGCGCCGGATCTCGCGCAGTTCGCGCAACGGATGTCGTCGCGCTTCGCGGAAATGAACGTGACGGACCTGAAGCACAAGTTCGACGAAATCATGGCCGGTTCGAGCGAAGCCGAGCCGCGCCAGACGGACGACGAGGGCAGCGACGTCGCGCCCGCCGCCGACGGCATGGCACCCGCGGCCGGCCCGTCGAAGACGCCCGCGCTCGACACGTACACGACCAACCTCACGCAGCGCGCCCGCGACGGCAAGATCGATCCGGTGATCGGCCGCGAAGCGGAGATCCGCCAGGCGATCGACATCCTGATGCGCCGTCGCCAGAACAACCCGATCATGACCGGCGAGGCCGGCGTCGGCAAAACGGCGGTCGTCGAAGGGCTCGCGCTGCGGATCGCGGCCGACGACGTGCCGCCGCCGTTGCGCGGCGTCGCGCTGCACGTGCTCGACATGGGGCTGCTGCAGGCCGGCGCGAGCGTGAAGGGCGAGTTCGAGAACCGGCTGAAGAGCGTGATCGACGAGGTGAAGAAGAGCGCGCATCCGATCATCCTGTTCATCGACGAGGCGCACACGATCATCGGCGCGGGCGGCCAGGCCGGCCAGAACGACGCGGCGAACCTGCTGAAGCCGGCGCTCGCGCGCGGCGAGCTGCGCACGATCGCCGCGACGACGTGGAGCGAATACAAGAAGTATTTCGAGAAGGATGCGGCGCTCGCGCGGCGCTTCCAGGTCGTGAAGGTCGAGGAGCCGAGCGAGCCGCTCGCGGCCGCGATGCTGCGCGGGATGTCGGGCCTGATGGAGAAGCACTTCAACGTGCGGATTCTCGACGACGCGATCACCGAGGCCGTGCGCCTGTCGCATCGCTACATCAGCGGCCGTCAGCTGCCGGACAAGGCGATCAGCGTGCTCGACACCGCCTGCGCGAAGGTCGCGCTCGCGCACAGCGCGACACCGGCGGCGATCGACGACACCAAGAAGCGCATCGAGCGCATCGATGCGGAAATCGCGTCGCTCGAGCGCGAGGCGGCGGGCGGCGCGGCGCACGACGAGCGGCTCGGCGAGCTGCGCGGCGCGCGCGACACGGCGCTCGAACAACTGGCAAAGAACGAGGAACGCTACGAAGCCGAGCGCGTGATCGTCGCCGAGATCACCGAGCTGCGCGATGCGCTCGACCGCGCACGCGGCCCGTCGGAAGACGGCCAGCCGGTCGACGTGCAGGCCACCCGCGACAAGCTCGCGGAGCGCGTCGCGGCGCTGCACGCGCTGCAAGGGGGCGAGCCGATGGTGCCGCTGCAGGTCGACGGCCACGTGGTCGCCGAGATCGTCGCCGCGTGGACCGGCATACCGCTCGGCCGGATGGTGAAGGACGAGATCGACACCGTGCTGAACCTGCAGCCGCTGCTGACCGCGCGCGTGATCGGCCAGGACCATGCGCTGGAGGCGATCGCGCAGCGCGTGCGCACCGCGACCGCGAACCTCGAGGATCCGAACAAGCCGCGCGGCGTGTTCATGTTCGTCGGGCCGTCGGGGGTCGGCAAGACCGAGACGGCGCTGGCGCTGGCCGACATCCTGTACGGCGGCGAGCGCAAGATGGTCACGATCAACATGAGCGAGTACCAGGAAGCGCACAGCGTGTCGGGCCTGAAGGGCTCGCCGCCGGGCTACGTCGGGTACGGCGAAGGCGGCGTGCTGACCGAGGCCGTGCGCCGCAACCCGTATTCCGTCGTGCTGCTCGACGAAGTCGAGAAGGCGCACCCCGACGTGCTCGAAATGTTCTTCCAGGTGTTCGACAAGGGCACGATGGACGATGCGGAAGGGCGCGAGATCGACTTTCGCAACACGCTGATCATCCTGACCTCGAACGTCGGCTCGGCCGCGGTGATGCAGGCGTGCCTGAACAAGCCGGCCGAGGAACTGCCCGACCCGGACACGCTCGCCGAGACGCTGCGTCCGCAGTTGTACAAGACCTTCAAGCCGGCGTTCCTCGGCCGGATGAAGGTCGTGCCGTACTACCCGATTTCCGACGACGTGCTGGCCGAGATCATCGAGCTGAAGCTCGAACGCATCCGCCGCCGGATCGAAGCGAACCACAAGGCCGCGTTCGAGTGGGACGAGTCGCTCGTCGACGCGGTGCTCGCGCGCTGCACCGAGGTCGACTCGGGCGCCCGCAACGTCGACCACATCCTGAACGGCACGCTGCTGCCGGAGATCGCGGGCCACGTGCTGGGCCGGATCGCCGACGGCGCGGCCATCGCGCGCATCGCGGTGCGCGCGGACGAGGCCGGCGAATTCGCGTACACCGTCGAATGAGTCCCCGCACGCGACATCTCATGCATCAACGGATTCACTGAACCATGCCGATCAATCTCCCCGAGCTGCTGACGCCGATCAGCGAGGCGTCGCCCAGCGGCGACGACCTGCTGTTCTCGAACGAATTCGACGCGATCCAGGACGCGCGGCGCTACGACGACCCGACGCTCGACCAGGGCGAATGGGTGACCGAGATCAAGGAGGCCGACTGGGGCTTCGTCGTCGACCATGCGGGCGAGCTGCTGCGCACGCGCACGAAGGACCTGCGGCTCGCCGTGTGGCTGACCGAGGCGCTCGCGCTCGAGGACGGCATCACCGGCCTCACCGAAGGCTATGCGCTGCTCGAGGGTCTGTGCCGCGAGTTCTGGGACACCTTCCACCCGCTGCCCGAGGACGACGACATCGAGCACCGGCTCGGCAACGTCGCATGGCTGTCCGGTCGCACGGCCGAGCTGCTGCGCGCGGTGCCGCTGACCGACGGTGCATCGAATGCGTTCAGCACGCTCGACTGGGAAGTCGCGCAGCACGTCGCGCAGTCGATCAAGCGCGACCCCGAGCATGCGGACGACATCGCGCGCGGCAAGCCGTCGATCGAGCAGATCGACGCGTCGCGGCGCGTGACGTCGATCGCGTTCTACACGGCGCTGCTGGCGAACCTGAAGGCGTTCGAATTCGCGCTCGATGCGTTCGAGGAGCGGCTCGTCGAGCGCGCGGGCGATTCGGCGCCGAGCTTCCGGCAGGCGCGCGACGCGTTCGAGACCGTGTACCGGCTCGCCGAGCGCTTCGCGCGCGAACAGGGCTATACCGGCAGCGCGCCGCACACGCAGGCGGTGCAGCAGGCCCAGCCCGAGCGCATCGAGCCGGTGTTCGGCCAACCGATCCAGACCGAGGAGACCCACGTGCAGCAGCAGACCGCTTCGCGTCCTCCGGTGACGCAGACGATCGCCGGCATCCAGAACCGTGCGCAGGCCGTCGACCAGTTGCGTGCGGTGGCGCGCTATTTCCGTCAGACCGAGCCGCACAGCCCAGTCGCGTATCTCGCCGACAAGGCGGCCGAATGGGCCGACATGCCGCTGCACAAGTGGCTCGAGAGCGTCGTGAAGGACGACGGCTCGCTGTCGCATATTCGCGAACTGCTGGGCGTGCGGCCCGACGAGCAGTCGTAAACGCAAGACGGGCGGTGCATCGCTGCCGCCGCCCGTCGTATGCCGTGCCGCCGCCGCGCTCCGTCATGGAGACGGCGGCCGGTCGAGGTCCCGTTACTGCCCGACGCGGAATTCGATCCGCCGGTTCCGCGCCCGCCCGTCGGCCGTATCGTTCGGCGCGATCGGCTGATCCGGCCCGACGCCCGTCGTCGTCATCTGCTGCGGCGGAATGCTCTTCGTGATCAGGTAGCCCTTCACCGCATCCGCGCGCGCCTGGCTCAGCGCGATGTTCGACGTCCGGTTCCCCGAGTTGTCGGTGTGGCCGATGATGTCGACCGTGCGGTTCTGCATCTTCGCGAGCGCGGCCGCCATCTGGTCGAGGATCAACTTGCCCTGCGGCGTCAGCGTCGCGCTGCCGGTCTCGAACTCGATCGTCCGGTTCGCGAGCGTCTGGTCGAGCACGCCCTGCTCGGACGCCGACACGCGCAGCCCGTTCTTGATCGTGTACGTCGGGTTCAGCGTGTTCGCCATGTCGCTCGCGAGCTGCTGGCGCTGCGCCTCGTTGTGCACCTCGCCCTTCATCTCGATCTGCGTGCCGTTGATCTTCAACTGGCCCTTGCTGATCTGCTTGAGCTGCGCGCCGAGCAGTTTCTGCACGTTCGCGCTCCAGTTCGGCGGCGTCGCGACGTCGCCCACCTCGATCTGGTCGACGACGTTCGTCGCGCCGTAGGTATCGCGCAGCTTCTGCAGCACGGCGGCCTTGGTCGCCTCGTCGGGCACCTTGCCGCCGACCACCACCTGGCCGGGCGCCGCGTTCGCGGGCGGCGGCGTGAGCGTGCCGGCGGTGCCGTGCACCACCGTGCCGGACGCGCCGCCGGCGTTGGGGTTGGCCTGCGGCAGCGCGGTCGTCGCGACCGTGCCGTTGCCGACCGGCGTGACGGTCGCGCCGGTGTTCTGCGCGAAGGCCGCGCCGCTCGCGACGAGGCCGGCCGCGAACAGCGCGGCGAGGGCGGGCGAGACGGCGGCCGACAAGCGCGCGCGCCGGACCTGAATCGTGCGATGCATGCGGTCAGCCTCCGATGAACGCTTCGCGGAACGCGTCGATGGCGACGCGCAGCGAGAGTTGCGGTTGGTCGAGGTAGCTGACGAGCTTGCTGATCTGGTGATCGTTTTGCGCATGGGCGTCGATCCACTCGGGATCGTCGATGTCGATGTTGTGGGCGGCGTAGGTCTGCGGGTCGACGACGCTCAGCAGCGTCTTCGCCGACGCGCCGTTGAAGCCGATGACGAGCCGTTCGCGTTCGGCGATCGTGCCGATGAAGATCGCGAGCTCGAAGTCGGCCTGCGCGACGAACGGCGCGATCAGCTCGAGCCAGAACGCGGCGACGAGGCTGCGGTAGAACGGATCGACCGGCAGCGGCAGCGTGAGGCCGCGTTCGATGTGCGACGAACCGCTCTGCATCACCGGCCGCAGCAGCGAGCCGAGCGCGAGCATCGCGCCGCGCAGCCGCACCGGATGACCGCTTTCGAGCAGCATCTCCTGCAGGCCGTGCAGCGTCTGGTGTTCGACGAAATCGTTGAAGGTGCCGTCATGCGACGTGCCGGGGCCGCCGATGTCGATCGGCACCTGCGTGTCGCCGAGCGCCTGCAGCGCGCCGGGCGGCTCGTCCTTGCCGAGCAGCGGCGGGATCTGCGCGGCGACGCGCGACCACAGCCGCGCGAACGCGAGCGGGCTGCGCGCGAGGAAGGCGACCGGCCGGTCGACCTCCAGCGCGGTGGCGCCGAGGAACGGGAAGCGGCGCATCGACACGTCGTGGCTCGCGACCATGTGGCCCGCGATCGCGAGCTTGCTGCGCGAGCCGAGGAACGCGAAATGCATCGGCTTCGCATCCTCGTAGACGATCTTCCAGCGCGGATCTTCCGCGAGCAGCTCCAGCGCCTGTGCGATCCAGCGATCGAGCGTCTGCAGCAGTTGCGGATTGTGCGCGCTCTTCACGAAGTCGCCGCGCGACGGAATCTTGCCGAAGTAGGCGATTTGCGCCTGTACGGTTTGCGTCATTGCGCCCTCTGTGCATTCGTTGCGTTGGCGGCCGCGACCGCCGGCGCGGCGCCCGGCGTGCCGATGCCGGCTTGCGTCGCGTTCTGCGCGGCGCCCGCGCTCGCGTCGGCGACCGACGACGGCAGCTGCAGGCCGCGCAGGCTTTGCTGCTGCGGCTGGTCGCCGCCACCGGCCGACGGTTGCGACGTGCTGATGATGCGCATCGTCACCGACACGTTCACGCTGCCCTGTGCCCACGTCAGGTCGAAGGTGCCGTCCGGACGGCGCTTGCGCTGCGCCGAGTTGATCAGCTTCTCGAGACCGTAGCGGCCCGGCTCGTTGACGAGCTGCACCGTGCGGCCGTCGAAGGTCGTCGCGGACAGCGTCGCGCCCGGCGAACCCTGCGGGTTCGGCCACACGAAGTTGGTCCACTGCGGCGGCGTGTTGCGGTAGCGCAGCTGCTGGCCGTCGATCGCGATCGTGTATTCCGTCGTGCCCGTGCTCGGTTGCGGCAGGATCTGGAACACGGTCTGCGGCTCGGCCGACGCGGCTGCGCTGCCGGCCGCGCCGCCCGCGAGCGGCGCGACCCAGCGGGCGAAGCCGTTGGTGAAGTCCGGCGTGAGTCCGATGCCCATGTCGCCCCACGTGCGGGCGGCGAGCGTGTCGCCGCGGCGCACCGCGAGCGGCCCGAGCGTCGTCCCGACGAACTTCGCGATCGAGCCGTCCGGACCGAACACCTGCGCGATCTCGCCGGCGCCGGCCTCGACCTTCGCGTTCGCGGCGAACGGGTACTTCGTCGCGAGCGAGCTCTGGAACGGCTGGTAGACCTGCGCGTTCCACACCTTGTTGACTTCGGCGCTGGCCGGCTGGATCACGACCGCGAACGCCTGCATCAGCGGCCGCACCAGCAGCGGACGCAGCGACTTGCGTTGCGAATCGGTCAGGCCCGTCAGCATCTGCTCGTCGACGAGCTTCAGCGAATCGGCGAGTTCCGAACCGCTGCCGTCGAGCGTCTGCTGCATCAGCTGGCGCGCGCCCGGCCCCGGGTCGCCCTGATTCTTGATCACGTTGAAGCGCGTGCGGACCTTCGACAGCGACTCCATGTAGCCCTTCAGCATCGACGTGCCGTCGTGCGTCGCGACGATCCGCGCGAGCCCGACGAACTCCTGGCCGATCGGACCCATCGGCACCTCGGCCGGATTGCCGTTGATGTCGATGTTGGCTGCCGCCACCTGGCCGGCCTGCGAGCGCGAGAACAGCTGCTTGACCCAGTTCACGACGCCCGTCTGCGCCTTCTTGATCGTCACGTTCGCGAGCGACGGGTTGTCCCACGACGTCTGGTCGTACGCGGTCTCGAGGATCTTGCGGATCGGCGAATCCTGCGGGTCGCCGAGGCGGTTCATCCCGTCGACGGCCTGGCCGAAGCTGGTGAAGCCCTGTACCGCGATGCCCTGCATGAACTTCTGCCAGTGCTGCGCGTACTCGGTCTTGTACATGCCGACGAGCGTCTTCTGGATCTGCTCGGGGCTGCCCTCGAGCGTCAGGTCGTCCTGCGTCGACGTGTTGAGCACCCAGTCCTTCGCCTGCAGCTCCTTGGTCGCCGCATCGCGGATCGCCGGCTGCACGTAGTCGAACCACGCTTCACGCGTGAACGTGCCCGGAATCGCGTAGCTGCCTGCCACGAGCCCCTGGTTGCCGTCGCCGACGATGCGCGCGATGGTCATCGGCGCGAAGCGGGTCGACGCGCGGGCCTTGATTTCCTCGTAGACGCGCTGGCGGGCCGGCATGCCGCGCACCACGCGGCGCAGGTTCTCGCGGGTCTGGTCGACGAGCGCGAGGTTCGCGTCGATCATCGGCCAGTCGTTGTCGTTCACGCGGGACAGGTAGAACGAGATCATCCGCTCGGCGCTCCGGATCATCTCGTCGCGCGGCATGTTGCCGCGATTCGTCTCGAGCCAGCCGCGCCAGAAGCGGGCGAGCTGGTCGGTCAGGTGCGCCTGTTCGACGTGACGCTTGTCGGACAGCATCAGGTACGTCTTGAGCGCGTTGTACGCATCCTGCACGTTGGTTGGCGACGCGTCGCTGTAGAGGCCGCCTTGCGGGGCGGCCGCCTGTTGCGGTGCGGTGGCCGGCGCGGTGCCGGACGCGGCCGGCGCGGCGCCCGCCTGCGGGGCGGCGCCTGCCGCGTTCGTCGAGACCGGTATCGTGCCGCCCTGCACGGCGCCCGATTCGGGCGGGCGCGTCATCGGCACGAGCTGCTCGGGGTGCGCGTTCACGTCCTTCATGAACGACGCGAGGTTTTGCGAGACCGGCGCGAGCAGGATCTGGCGCACGCCGTTGTAGTACTCGGTCAGCAGATGCTGCTCGAGCCGGTCGCCCTGGTACAGGCCGAGCGACACCGACATCGGCTTGTCGCGGCGGAACTGTTCGAGCTGCTCGATCCGGTCCTCGAGGATGTCCATCGCCTGCAGGCGCGACTGCAGGTCGTTGCGGCCCTGCTGCAGGCGCGTGACGTTGTCGAGGTCGGCCTGCACGTTCGCGACCAGCTGCTGGTTGCCGATCGTCGACCAGGTCCAGCCGCCCAGCGCGAGCGCGAGCGCCGCGACGAAGCCGAAGAAGGTCGCGTAGCGCAGCCGCGTCTTGGTCGGGCTCGCGAACTGGCGCACCGTCTGGCGGTCCGCGAAGATCACCTTCGAGAACAGGTCGCGCAGGAAGAAGCCGTTCTTCGAGAACGCGCTGTGCGGTTTCGGCAGCGCATTCCCGTCGAGGCCGAAGCGGTGCGCGATGCGCTGCGCGGCCGCGCTGTTGGTTTCGCCTTCCTGCAGCGCGCTGGTGAAGTAGAAGCCGCGGAAGATCGGCTTGTACTGGAACGGGTTGTTCTCGAACAGCGTCGCGAGGAACGCGCGCAGCGACGGCTTGATCGTCGAGAATTCGAGCGGGAAGCTCAACTGGCCCGGCGACAGCTGGTTGCCGCGCGACAGCGACAGCTGCGCGACGCTGATTTCCTTCAGCCCTTCGTAGAGTTCCTCGAAGTGCGTGTCGAACTGCGCGACGACGTCGCGCTTGTCGTCGGGCTCGTAGGGCAGGGTGGCGCCCCACACGCGGTCGTACTCGTGCTTGTCGCTGCTGCTGAAGAATTCGGTGAAGCCGGTGATCAGGTCGGCCTTCGTGAACATCACGTAGACCGGCGCGAACACTTCCAGCTTTTCCGTCAGCTCCTGAACGCGCTGACGGAGGTTTTTCGCGAGGTTGATCGCGAATTCGGGGCGGTTGCCGGTGAGTTCGGCGATGCTGGCCGTGACGATGATGCCGTTGATCGGCGCCTTCGGACGGTAGCGCTTGAGCAGCCCGAGGAAGCCGAGCCACTCGCTGCGGTCTTCCTCGTGCACCGAATAGCGGCCGGCCGTGTCGAGCAGGATCCCTTCGGTCGTGAAGAACCAGTCGCAGTTGCGCGTGCCGCCGATGCCGTGGATCACGGCGCTGTTCTTGTCCGCGAACGGGAACTGCAGGCCGGAATTGAGCACGGCGCTGCTCTTGCCCGCGGCCGGGTTGCCGATCACGATGTACCACGGCAGTTCGTACAGCGCGGAGCCGCCCGACACCTGGCCGATCTTCGACGTCTTGATCGTCTTCACCGCATCCGACAGGCGCGTGCGCAGCACGTCGAGGTCGGCGGTCTTCGCGTCCGGTGCGAGCGCGGCAGCGGCCGGCGCGGCGATCTTGCCGGTTTCCGCCTGCTCTTCCAGCACCTGGCCGAGCTGCTGGTTCGCACGCTTCACGCGCCAGCGGCGCCACAGCGCGACCACGAGCCACAGCGCGAGGATCGCCGCGAACGCGGTCGCCGCCCACAGGAGCGGCAGCTGCAACATGTCGGCGACGATGAACAGAATGGCCGCTAGCGCGACGATCCCGACGATCGAGAGCGTACGCGGATGAGTCAGCACGTTAAGGATGCGTTGCATAGGACGTTCAGGTTCCGGTGCGATTCGGTGAGGCGACGCAGGCGCGTCGAGCGGCAAGGGTGGCGCCGCGATGTGTCGCCATGCTGTCAAACGGGATGAAGGGGGCTGGCATCAATGCGCCCGCGGCATCGGAGAAGGCGCGCGCATTAACGAAAGGACGCTGTGAGATTTAAAACGGAAGCGGCGGCCGGAAAAAATCGC
Organism: Burkholderia sp. 9777_1386; assembly: GCF_015712265.1. Classification (NCBI taxonomy): domain Bacteria; kingdom Pseudomonadati; phylum Pseudomonadota; class Betaproteobacteria; order Burkholderiales; family Burkholderiaceae; genus Burkholderia; species Burkholderia sp. 9777_1386. The sequence continues at coordinate 22,564 of NZ_JACCQB010000031.1, forward strand.
GCACCGGAATGCCCGATTTTCTGCGTCGCCCATATCGTTTCCTGCCGGGATATTAAAAAGCCCCATGCCGCCCTCATTATTTCCTGTCCGGCAGCCCTGGCTAGCTGCCGCGTCCCAGTTTAAAACCGGGTTTATGGTATTCCACGTGCCCGAGATCCATCATTTTCCATCGGCCGCCCCAGGTCAGGCCGACTTGTTCGGCGACCTGGCCGTACAACTGGTAGCCGCGCATCGCCCACGGATCTTTCTCGGAAATGACCAGCTTGCCGTCGCGCAGGAATGCGTTATCGGCCGCCAGCCCGAATTGGTGATAACTCTGGAAGGCTGCCGCGTTGGTCACGTTGCTGCCCATCTGCGCCAGCCGGTTCTGCCGTTCCGGGCTCCGGTAACCTTCCAGCAACGCCATTTCATAACCGTGCTGTTCGTGCATGATCTTGTAGATCAGCAGCAAACGCGTACGGAAATCCGGATCCAGCAGGTTCCAGTCGCGGCTCGCATCCTTCAGCGCCGGGCGGACCTGTTCGACTTCCTTGGTGGCGAAGACTTCCGGCGGCAGCGGCGGGGGCGGCACGAGTTGCTCGCCCTGCAGCAGCGCGGCGATCTTCTCGTCGGGCACGCGCGCCGTGTCGTCGTACTGGAACAATTGCCGGCCGCGTAACGCAATGGCGACCAATGGCGGCGTCGCAAGAATACCTGCCGATACCATAATCATCAAGCGCCGCCGAACCAGTAAATTTTGCACATCGTTTAATGCGCCGCGCGTAACGCTTGCCGATTTAACAATCTGACTCCGCGTGCGCGCGGCGCGATCGTTCGCACGGCGGGTAAGACGGCCGTGAAACTGGGCAACGGATTCGAAAACGGTCGCGCGGATACCCGGTAAAAGCAACAGTGCCGCAACGGCGACGGCAAGGGCGAAATAGGCGACGAGTGCGACGGCAATCAACGATATCCCCGGAAATTGGAATTGATTGTGTTTTGCAATGCTTGCTCTTAGAATCAGGCTGCTTCGAGAGGCCGGGCTATATTATCGCGGTGAATTAAACCAGGATTCAATGAGACGCTGAATGAGTGCGCCGGAAAATTCAAATTCGAAAACTCCGCCCAGCCTGCTGTCCGATACTAAACCGGCGGGCGAGGGAGGGCCACGGCAGTCGCGCATTCTCGCGGATCTGGAAGGGCGTGTCACGCCGCCCGCCGAGCCGCCGCGCCGTTCGCTGAAGGCGCCGATCGCCGCGGTCGTGGCGTTGGTCGTGGCCGTCGGCGGCTGGGGCGCGTGGCGCATGCAGCAGTCGTCGGGCGAGCAGCCCGCGGTCGTCACGGCCGCGACGGCACCCGCGGCGGCTGCGCCGGACAAGGCCACGCCGGCCAGCGGCGCCGCCGCGCAGGTCGCGCAGAACGGGGCGTCCGCTGCGTCGGCCGTGCAACCGGCCACGATCGTCAACGACGATTCGGCGTCCCAGGCCGTTGCATCCGCATCGGCTTCCGCCGCCTCCGCGGCGGACAACAGCCGGCTGTCGCGCGCGCTCGCCAACGGCGCCGAAGAGGGCTCGGGCGGGGCGGCTGCGGCCGGCGTCGCCGCCACTGCGGCCGCCGCAGCGGCGACGTCCAAGACCGCGAAGGCCGACGTGTCGAAGAGCACGAAGGTCGCCGCGCACGGCAAGACCGACACGAAAACCGAGGCGAAGGCCGACACGAAGGCCGAAGCCCGCAAGCATCGCAAGGAACAGCAGGCCGAGCTCGCGCAGGCGAAGAAGCGCCGCGAGGCGACGCCCACCCGAACCGCGAAGGCGGCGGGGAAGGACGATCCGGATGCCGATCTGCTCGCGGCGCTCGTCGCGCGCACGAAGCCGGCCGACAAGAAACTCGCCGCTCAGAAGGGGCAGGCCGTGCCGACCAAGACGGCGGCAACCACCGGCGGCTCGCTGGCGTCGCGCGTGAAGGAGTGTTCGGAGCGCGGTTTCTTCGAGGATCAGCTGTGTCGCTGGCGCGTGTGCGACGGCCACTGGGGCAAGGACCCCGCGTGCCCGAGCGCCGCGCAGTCGGAGACGCGGCAGTAACGCGTGCCGCGCCCGTCACGAGGTCTTTCCGGTCAGCGCCGCCCATCGGGCGGCGCGTTGTTTTTGGGGCAGGAGAAGCTGCCGGTATGATGTCGCGTGACACTGTCACGCGCGCGTCACGCCCGTCGGGCATACGTCTCCTTTCCTTACCCGGCGCGGGCCCGCGACCCACGATGTGCGGCGCGCCGCGTGCCGCCCCCCCTTCGACACGATGGACCTGATCGTACAGACTTACGGCGCCGATACCTCCGGCATGGTGTGCGGATTCCGCTTCGATCCGGGCGGCGCCGGCGCGCTGCTCGATGCCGACGCGGCCGCCGCATGGCTGCGCACGTGCCGCGAGCACGGCGCGGCCGCATCGGGCGATTTCGTCTGGCTGCATTTCAATCTCGCGCACGGCGCGAGCGAGCGCTGGATGCGCACGCATCTCGGGTTGCCCGACAGCTTCTTCGAATTCCTGCACGAAGGCTCGCGCTCGACGCGCATCGAGCAGTAAGACGGCGCGTTGCGCGCGATCGTCAACGACGTGATGTTCAACCTCGAGCTCACGCCGTCGGAGATCGCGACGCTGTTCGTCCACGTCGAGCGGCGCATCATGGTGACCGCGCGGCTCAAGCCGCTGCGCTCGGTCGACACGCTGCGCGCGTGCGTGCGCGACGGCGAGCAGTTCCGCTCGCCCGCGGAGCTGCTCGTGCACCTGTTGCGCGACCAGGCCGACCTGCTGATCCAGATCATGCGGCGCACGAGCATCGACGTCGACCGCATCGAGGATCGCTTCCTGTCGCAGCGGCTCACGTCGAGCCGCATCGAACTCGGTGCGATGCGCCGCACGCTGACGCGCCTGCAGCGCATGCTCGCGCCGGAGCCCGGGTCGATCTTCCGGCTGCTCGCGAAGCCGCCCGCGTGGCTGCACACGGAAGACGTTCAGGAGCTGCGCGAGTCGACCGAAGAGTTCTCGCTGGTGCTCGCCGATCTGGCGGGGCTCAACGAGCGGATCAAGCTGCTGCAGGAAGAGATCGGTTCGCGCCTCGACGAGCAGAACAACCGGACGCTGTTCACGCTGACGCTCGTCACCGTGATCGCGCTGCCGATCAACATCGTCGCCGGCTTCTTCGGGATGAACGTCGGCGGCGTGCCGTTCTCGGAGAACAAGCACGGCTTCTGGCTGATGGTGCTGCTCGTTGCCGGCTTCACCGCGCTGGCCGCGTGGTGGGCGTTCCGGCGCCGCGACGATCGTTAGCGCGGCATCGGGCGTTGCATCGACGCATCAACGCAGCAGCGCGATCGCGCGTTCGCCGATCACCATCCCGAGCAGGCCGACGAGCGCAACGAGCGGCGGGGCCGGCGAGCGCACGTGCAGCAGCGCGTACAACACGCCGACACCGACGCCCACCACGAGCGAGGTCACGTAATCCATCATGGCGGTCTCCCGTTGGGGCCGGTGTCAGGGCTTGAGGATGACGCGCTCGCGCGCGCCGGCCAGCACCGCGCGATACGCGTCGTGCGCACGCTCGAGCGGGTACACGTAGTCGTCGCCGATCGGGAACGGGCGCAGCGTGCCGTTGCCGAAGCCGGGCGCGAGCGTATCGAGGATCTGCGCGACCGCGGCCGCGCCGAGCTGCAGCGAATCGATGCCCACGAACGTGTGCTGGCCGCGATAGAACGCGAAGATGTCGAACGGCACGCTGCGCTCGATCGTCGAGATGAAGATCTGTCGCGCGCCGATCGCCATCGACGCGTTCGCCGCTTCGAAATACGGGCTGCCGACCGTGTTGTAGACGATGTCCGCGCCGTGGCCGCCGGTCAACTCGCGTACCGCGTCGGCCACCGTCCGGCTCGATGCGTCGATCATGGGGACGTCGCCCGACGCATGGCCGCGATAGGCGCCGGGCCCGCGCTCGACGCCGATCACGGTCGCGCCGCGTGCGGTGGCGAGCTGGATCGCGGCCTGACCGACCTTGCCGTTCGCGCCGAACACGAGCACGACGTCGTCGGCCGTCGGCATGCCGGCTCGGCGCAGGCCTTCGTACGCGGTGACGAACGGCACGCCCACGCCGGCCGCCTCGTCGAGCGTCAGCACGCCCGGCTTGCGGCGCACGTGCGCGGCGTCCAGTACGAGCCATTCCGCATGCGAACCGTCGCGCCCGACGCCGAGATCGCCACCCGAGCCCCACACCGGCGCGCCGATCCAGTTGTCGGGGCCGCTGCGCACGATGCCGGCCCAGTCGCGCCCCGGCGTGCGCGGCCACACCGCATGCGGCATGCGGCCGAGCGCGGCCTTCACGTCGCTCGGGTTCACGCCGGCCGCGCGCACCTCGATCAGCATCTGGCCGTCGGCCGGTACGGGCGGGGCGATGTCCCGGACCCGCGCGTCGAGCGACTCGATGTCGGCGGCGGGGCTGTCGAAGCGGATGCTGCGCATGATGATCTCCGTGAACGATGGCGGCTGCCCGGCCCGGCGGGCCGGCGCGTGCGGCGGATGAAACCGGTGAATGCAGTCTAGTGGGCCCGGTTTGACGCGGAAACGTGCAAAGGCGGATGATTGTTTTGCGTATTCCGCATAGCCCATCCACAGGCTCACGAATGGACGACTTCCTTTCCCCGCACCTCGCGCTGTTCGTCGACGTGGTCGACCAGCAGAGCTTCTCGGCGGCCGCGCGCCGGCTCGGCGTCGCCGCGTCGTCGGTCACGCGGCGCATCGACCGGCTCGAGACGCAGCTCGGCATCCGTCTCCTGCATCGCACCACGCACGCGCTGCGGCCGACCGAGGCCGGGCAACTGCTGTACGGGCGCGCGACCCGAATGCTGGCCGAGCTGCGCGGATTGCAGGAAGACCTGCACAGCCAGCACGACGAACCGGGCGGGCTGCTGCGCGTCGACTGCCCGGCGCCCTTCGGTCGGCGGCACCTGATGGCCGCGCTGGCCGCGTTCATGCAGCGCTATCCGGCGCTGCAGGTCGACCTCGTGCTGACCGACAGCATGGTCGACCTGCAGGGCGCGCGGCTGGGTTCCGACGTCGATCTCGCGGTGCGCATCGGCCCGCTCGAGGACACGCGTTTCGTCGCGACGGTGCTGGCGCCGCAGCGGCGCGTGCTGTGCGCGAGCGCGGCCTACCTCGCCCGGCGCGGCGAGCCCGCATCGCCCGACGCGCTCGCCGGCCATGACTGTCTCGCATGGCATGGCGCGCCGCCGCCCGGCGCGTGGCGCTTCGGCGAGCGCCGTCACGTGCCGGCGCAGCCGCGGTTTCGCAGCAATCATTCGGAAGCGTTGCTCGAGGCGGCCATCGACGGGCTCGGTCTCGCGCACCTGCCGACCTGGCTCGCGGCGGACGCGCTGCGCGACGGACGGTTGCGCGCGCTGCTGCCGCAGTACGCGGCGGCGCCCGAGCCGGCGACGATCCACGTGCTGCGTCAGCAGGCGCGCGGCAGTGCGCGCACGTCGCGGCTCGTCGCGTTCCTCGCCACGTGGTTCGCGCAGCCGGCGTGGGACGCCGCGTGGGCGTGACGACGGGCGAACGTCGCGCCCCATGAAAAAAGGGCCTCGCATGCGAGGCCCGTCAACAGGTCGGAGAAACCGGTACGCCGGCCGGCGCCGCGGGTCGCGCGGCACCGGCCGGACGCGCACCGTTACTGCGTGACTACCTTGCGCGGCTTGAAGATGCCCTGGTATTGCAGGGCCGGGCGTTGCTTCGTCACCGGTTCGATGCCGCCGAAGCTCGGCGTCTGGCGCAGCTTCATCGCGGCCGGCGAAGCGACCGAACCGATCGACGTCGAGCGCGAAGCCGGCGCGAGGTTGTTCGCGACGAGCAGCGCCGCTTCGCTCTTCAGGTTCGCCAGCAGCACCGGATCGGTGGAGCTGTTGATCTGCGTGAGCAGCCCGCTCCAGGCCGCGTCGCTGTAGTTCACGACGTAGTAGTCGAGACCGCTCGGATCGGCGACCACGCCCGTGCAGCCGTCGATCCGCGTCTGCGTCTGCGTGTCCTTCAGCGCGAGCGTCGTGCGTTTCGCGAGACCCTGGCCGTACGCGAGCGTGAGCGGCACCGTCCACTGCAGGCCCGGATACGCGTTCTTGTTCGGGAACGGCTGCTGTTTCAGCGTGACGACCGTCTGGTTCTTCGTCAGGTCGCATTGCGTGTCGAGCGAGATCAGCGGCACGCCGGTCTGGCGCACGTAGCTGTCGCCGATCGGGCCGACCGCCTGGCCGCTTTCCTTCGACAGCGCATCCCACAGACGCTTCGGCGTCCCGTTGCCGAACGAGTAGTCGACCAGGTACTGCTGCAGGCCCTTACGCAGCGTCTGCTCGCCGAGATAGTTCTCGAGCGTCTTCAGCACGTGGCCGCCCTTGTCGTACGTGAACGCGCTGGCGCTCAGCACGAAGTCGTTCGACGCCCAGTCGTTGAAGTTCGGCGCGACCGGGAATGCGTTCGGGCCGATGTCACGATTGATCACGCGATACTTGTTCTTCACCTGGTCGAGCCAGCTGAACTCGTCGGGGAAGAACTGGATCGTCGTCTTCGTCTCGAAGAACGTCGCGAACGATTCGTTGAGCCACACGTTGTCCCACCAGTCGGTGGTCACGAGATCGCCGAACCACTGGTGCGCCACTTCGTGCGTCAGCACTTCGTTGCCGTAGTGCGACATCGGCTGACCCGGCTGCGGCAGGATGTCGTCGGCGAACTCGAGGATCGAGCCCCAGTTCTCCATCCCGCCGAAGTTCAGGTCCTTCTGCTCCTTGAACGCATCGTTCGCGGCCACCGTGTCGAACTTCGTGAGCGGCAGCGGGATGCCGGTGTAGCGGTAGTAGTAGTCGAGCGCCTGCTTGGTGCGGTCCATCGCCGGCTTCGCCCACTCGCTCATGCCCGGCGGCGTGAACACGCGCAGGTGCAGGCCGCCCTTGCCGCCCGGCAGCGGGCTCGTGAAGTCGTCCTCGTAGGTGTCGAACATGCCGCCGCCGAAGAACAGCAGGTACGACGGCATCGGCGGGGTCTTCTCGAACTGCACGAGCTTGTAGCCGCCGCCGACGTTGGTCGACGGCTTCTCGGCCGCGTTCGACACGACGCGCCAGCTTTGCGGCACTTCGGCCGTCACTTCATAGGTCGGGCGGAACGCCGGCTCGTCCCAGCCGGGGAACCACTGGCGCGACAGGTTGGTTTCGCCCTGCGTCAGGATCGCGCCGCTCGTCTTGCCGTCGGTGCCCTTCAGGTCGACGCGGAACACGCCTTCCGCGGCCGAGCAGCCCGGATACGGATCGTCGCCGCAGCTGCCGCCCGTGTGGTTGACCGGATCGTCATACGACTTGAAGTTGATGATGCCCGACCACTCCATGTGCAGCGAATAGTTGCCCGGCGAGATCGAGCCGCTCACGGGGCGCAGCTGATAGAAGTCGCCCTTGTCCTGCGGCGTCGCGATCAGCTGGATGTTGCCCGGCTGCAGCGTGATGCGGCCGTTGGTGAACTTGATCCGGTGGCCGGCGATCACGATGTTGTTGACCGGCTTGAGCACCTTGATCTCGACGTCGGCGCGGCCGTCGAACGCGTTCAGCGCTTCGTTCGGGCGGAACCACAGCCGGTAGTTCACGGGCACCACGGTGTCCGGCAATTCGACGGGCGAGACGCTCTTGTCGACGTTCGATGCGCTCGGCGGCGCGGCGACGGTGGGCGACGAGCCCGTATGCGGCGCGCCGGCGGAGCTGAGCGCGGAAGCGGAGCCCGCACCGCCGTCGTCGCCGCCGCACCCGGCGAGCGCGAGTGCGGCGACGAGCGGCAGATAACGCATCTTGCGAATATGGATCGACATGACTGAAACCTCGATTGTTGAAAGAATCGTTCAGTGCTGCGAAAACGCCGGCAAAAGCAATCCCCTCGCCGTTTAATCAACAGCGAAAAAATGCCAATGACGGATTATTCGAAAAGACGGCGGCCGACTACGTGAAGGTAATCATGGTTTACTGCCCCCTCTGGATTTCCGGATGTCGGTTAACTTGCCGGTTCAAAATGGCCGGGCGCGTGTTGTACTGAATTGATTTCGCGCGCACGACACGGGGCAGCACGCCCGGCGCAGGCGCGCAATCCCTTTGAACCGACGACCTACGGGGCTGGCCGGGCCAGGCCGCAGGACGGAAGGACAGCGTGTCGCCGTCCCGTAAATTCGCCGTCATGCGGCTTCAAGGTTTGTCGGCTTGCTCCAAGGATGCGTAAATATACTTGATGGTTTTGGGTAAAGGAAACGAAAAATTTAGAAAGAGCATCTATTGAATTCCGAGCGCTTCATTGAATGCTGAAAGTCATTAATGCGCTTTCCGTTTAGCCGGAAATTTCGTAGTTTTAATCTATTAACGATCTGCCGGCGCCACGAAAACTACGAAGTCCGGCGAGAGGCTGCATGGTCGGTACAATGCGTCGACGACCCGTTCACCGATCGCCACGAGGAGGCCTCCCCATGCCATGCGCCCTGTTCCGTATCGCGCCGCGGCGCGCCGTGCTGCTGCTGTTCGCGACCGTGTTCCTGCTGGGCGGTTGCGCGGCGCTCACGCGCGAGCCCGTGCGCGTGTCGGTCGCCGGACTCGACCCGCTGGTCGGGCAGGGTCTCGAGATGCGCTTCAGCCTGAAGTTGCGCGTGCAGAATCCGAACGACGCGCCGATCGACTACGACGGCATCTCGGTCGCGCTCGACCTGAACGGCGCGCCGTTCGCGAGCGGGGTCAGCGACCGGGCGGGCACCGTGCCGCGGTTCGGCGAGGCCGTGCTCGACGTGCCCGTGTCGGTGTCGGCTTTCGCTGCCGCCCGGCAGGCGTGGAACCTGCCCGGCGCGGCCGCAAACGGCGAGCTGCCGTATGCGTTGCGTGGCCGGCTCGCCGGCAGCGTGCTGGGCACGGTGCGCTTCAACGACGCGGGCACGCTGCGCCTGCCGACCATGCCGGGATGGGGCGGCTAGATCGTTCGGCCGGATTCAACGTCGGTCAAAGATGTCTGAAAATTCACCATTTGACAGTCTTTAACGCTTATCTCCGCGAAATGTCGATTTTTGTCGGCATGCCCCTTACACTTGCCGATGTCCGAGGGTCGGACATTTTTTTAGGGGAACGCCATGGCGGCAAAATTCGAACTCAAGAAGGCCACGAACGGCCAGTACTACTTCCACCTGAAGTCGGCGAACGGCGAGATCATCCTCGCGAGCGAGCGGTACGAGGAGAAAAGCGGGGCGAGAAACGGGATCGCGTCCGTGCGGGAAAACGCGCCGCTCGACGAGCGTTACGAACGGAAGCTCGCCCACAACGGTGAGCCCATGTTCAATCTGAAGGCGGCCAACCACCAGGTCATCGGCACGAGCGAGACGTACAGCAGCGTGCAGGCTCGCGAGAACGGCATCGCGGCCGTCAAGCGCGATGCACCCATTGCGGAAACCGTCGATCTCGCCTGATTGACGAGATTGCGCCGCGATGAACGCTTCCGGGCGATTGTCGCGGCGCCTGTTTTGCCGGGTCGGGCAAAGCGCGGTATGGTGTGGTCCGCGCGGCGAATTCTCGCTGCCGCTGAGCCAACCGTAACCGAGTTCGCGTGACCGATTCCCCCGTTTTCCACTGGACCGACGCCGACGGCGTCGATCATGCCGTGCGCTGGCGCTCCGAAGCCGGCGTGCAACCGCCGAAGCGCGCGGTGCCCGCCGACGACCGCCTGACCGCCGACGCGGCCTACCGCCTCGCGTGCGAGGGCACCGCGCTCGTCTGGCAGGGCGACTTCCAGAATGCACGCCAGCTCGTGCAGGCGATGGCGCGCCGTGTCGAACGCAAGCCGAAGAAGGCGAAAGCCGCGGCCGGCGTCGATGCGTTCAACCTGCATCGTCTCGCGCAATCGCAGCGCGCCCGCACGCTTGGCATGCTGCTGATCCCGCTCGACGCCGATTACACGATCCCGCTGCGCCGCGCGCCCGACGTGCGCGCGGCCTGCGAGGAAGCGTACGGCCCCGGCGGCGCGCCGTCGGTGGTGTCGCTGCGCGAACTGCTCGGGCTCGTCGGTGCGCATGAGTGGCGCAAGAAGGGCGTGCCGATCCCGGCGCTCGGCGGCGCGCCGATCCACCCGCATTACGGCGTGTTCTCGCCGGTGCGCGGCGAATACGTCGAGCTCGTCGCACGCGCGCCGCTGCCGGCGACGTCGCTCGCATTCGACATCGGCACAGGTACCGGCGTGCTGGCCGCGGTACTTGCCTCGCGCGGCGTCGAGCATATCGTCGCGACCGATCAGGATCCGCGTGCGCTCGCTTGCGCGCGCGAGAACGTCGCGCGGCTCGGTCATGCGGGCCACGTCGATATCGTCGAGGCCGACCTGTTTCCCCCCGGCCGTGCGCCGCTCGTGGTCTGCAACCCGCCATGGGTGCCGGCCCGGCCGAGCGCGCCGATCGAATACGCGGTCTACGATCCGGACAGCCGCATGCTGCGCGGTTTCCTCGCGGGGTTGGCCGCGCATCTGGAGCCGGGCGGCGAGGGCTGGCTGATCCTGTCCGATTTCGCCGAGCATCTCGGCCTGCGGCCGCGTGAAACCCTGCTGCAATGGATCGACGAAGCCGGCCTCGTCGTGCTCGGCCGCGACGACATCCGTCCCGCGCACCCGAAGTCGACGGACGCCGACGATCCGCTGCATGCGGCGCGTCGTGCCGAGATCACGTCGCTGTGGCGGCTCGGCGCCCGGGCCTGACCGCGTATTTTCGGTAAACTGTCGCCATTCCTCACGAATTTCCGCCGCCGGGCCGTGGTCGACCGACCGTGGCCCGGCGGCGCTTCACGATGTCGAACAAGACCCACGAAATCCGCCCGGAGCAGTCCGTCGAGCTGCTGAAGGAACTGCACATCCTCACCCGCGACGGGAAGCTGAACCAGGACAGCCGCCGCAAGCTGAAGCAGGTCTATCACCTGTTCCAGTTCATCGAGCCGTTGCTCGCCGGCGTGCAGGCCGACAAAGGCCATGTGACGCTCGTCGATCACGGCGCCGGCAAGTCGTATCTCGGCTTCATCCTGTACGACCTGTTCTTCAAGCAGCAGCCGGGGCACGGCACGCCGGCGTTCGCGTCACACGTGTACGGCATCGAGACGCGCGAGGAACTCGTCACGCGCTCGACCGAGCTCGCCGCCCGGCTCGGGTTCGGCGGCATGTCGTTCCTGAACCTGTCGGTCGCCGATTCGATCACGTCGCCGCAACTGCCCGACACGGTCGACGTCGTCACCGCGCTGCACGCGTGCGACACGGCGACCGACGACGCGATCCGCTTCGCGCTCGCGAAGCGCGCGCAGCACATCGTGCTGGTGCCGTGCTGCCAGGCGGAAGTCGCGGGCGTGCTGCGCAAGAACAAGGGCAAGTCGCTCGCGAATGCGCTGACCGAGGTGTGGCGCCATCCGCTGCATACGCGCGAATTCGGCAGCCAGATCACCAACGTGCTGCGCTGCCTGCAGCTCGAAGCGCACGGCTACCAGGTTAGCGTGACCGAACTGGTCGGCTGGGAGCATTCGATGAAGAACGAGCTGATCATCGCGCAGTACAAGAACCTGCCGCGCCGGCGCCCCGGCGAGCGGCTGAACGAGATCCTCGGGATGTTCGGGCTCGCCGAACTCAACGAGCGCTTCTTCGTCGCGCAAGCCGCGCCGGCGAGCGACGCCGCCGTCGAGCCGGCCGAAGGCTGACGCGGCCGCGCGGGCATGGCGCTCGCGCCGCACGTTGCACGCCGCACGTGACACGCCGCGTCACACGTCGTCGCCCGGCCGGCGCATCCATTCGCGCCAGCCTTCGTGGCCGAGGCGGCGCAGCGTTTCCTGATTCTTTTCGTAGATCGCGGACGCGTCCGGAAACGCGTCGACCGCGCGCGCGATGCTGTCCTCGCGCAGCAGGTGCAGGATCGGATACGGCGCGCGGTTCGTGTAGTTCTCGATGTCGTCGGGTTCGGTGCCGTCGAACCGGTATTGCGGATGGAAGCTCGCGATCTGCAGCACGCCGTCGAGCCGCAATTGCTGAACGAGCCGCTCGGCGAAGAACAGCGCATCGTTGTAGTCGACGAAATCGGCGAACGCATGCGGGTAGATCACGAGCGTCGTATCGATCTGCTGCGGGTCCGCCGCGTCGAGCAAGCGCAGCTCGGTTTCGAGTTCGGCGAGCGCGTCTTCGAGTGTCGTCGCTTCGCTGATCGCGTAGCGCACCTGTTCCTTCACATAGACGCTTTTCGCGAACGGGCACAGGTTGAGCCCGATCACCGCGCGCGCGAGCCAGTGCCGCGTGGCGGCGAGAATGTCGTCGTGTGAGTCGGGGCGGGTGTCGGTCATCGTGATACCAGTCGGGCGGAGGAGTGGCGAGGGCCGCATTGTAGCGGGCACGCCGGCGACGGGCGGGCGCGGCCCGTCACGCGCAGGCGGCTTCGATCAGCTGCGTGACGAGCGCGGGCGCGGTGCCGATCGGCGTTTCGCCGTGCCGATAGGTCTGGCTCGCCGCATAAATGCCTTCGACCACCAGCGCGAGCGCATCGGCGAGCGCCTTCGGCTGCCGCGCGCCGGCGCCTTCGCACAGCGCGACGAGCCGTTTCATCAGCTGTTCCTTGTTCTGCGCGACGCGTTCGCGCGCCGGATGCGACGCATCCGGGAATTCGGCGGCCACGTTGACGAACGGGCAGCCGCGATAGTCCTTTTGCGTCGCGCGTTCGGCGAGATCGACGAAGTACTGGATCAGCTGCGCCTTCGGCTGCCCCGGATGCTTCGCGGCGCTCGTGTCGAGCCGCTCGAAGAAGCACGCGTCCATCCGTTCCAGATACGCGAGGATCAGCTCGTCCTTCGACGAGAACTGGCGGTACAGGCTCATCTTGTTGACGCCCGCGCGCTCCACCACCGCCTCGACGCCGACCGTTCGCACGCCTTCCTTGTAAAACAGCTCCTCGGCGGCGCGCAGCAGGTGCTCCTGCGCGGTGGCGCCGTCGATCGGCCGGCGCGTGCGCCGTGCCGGCGGTTTGGCGACCTCGATGCCCGACATGATGACCCTCGACTTCGTGGTGAATTGCTTGACATGTTACCGACTGGTCACTACGATCGCAACACACTTGTGACCGGTCGGTAACAATCGCGGCCGGATCAACAGACGAATGCCAAGCGTCGGCCCGGGTCAGCCGATGTTGAAATGCGCGGCGGAGGTGGCCTGGTTGGGACGGAGCGGGTGCGACGACACCGGAACCGTCAACTGGAGAACATGAAGATGAACTGGGCAGTGACACGAATCGGCGGGCGCTTCCATTACGGATGGCTCGCGGCGGCGGTGGTATTCCTGATCCTGCTGGCGGCAGCCGGCACGCGCGCGACGCCGAGCGTGCTGATGGTGCCGCTCGAACGCGAGCTCGGCTGGAGCCGCGCGGCGATTTCGCTGGCGATTTCGGTGAACATCGCACTGTACGGCCTGACGGGCCCGTTCGCGGCCGCCGCGATGCAGCGCTTCGGGCTGCGCCCGACGATCCTCACCGCGCTCGTGACGATGAGCGCGGGCGTCGCGCTGTCGTCGATGATGACGCAGAGCTGGCAGATGGTCGTGATCTGGGGGCTGATGGTCGGTTGTTCGACGGGCGTCGTCGCGCTGACGCTGTCCGCAACCTTCGTCACGCGCTGGTTCCACGCGCGGCGCGGCCTCGTGATGGGGATCCTGACCGCGAGCACGGCCACCGGCCAGCTCGTGTTCCTGCCGATGCTCGCGGCGATCGCGCAGCGCCACGGCTGGCGGCCGGTCGTGCTGGTCGTCGCGGTGGCGGCCGCGATCGTGATTCCGCTCGTCGCGTTCCTGCTGCCCGAGCGGCCGGCCGACGTGCGGCTGCGCCCGTACGGCGAGCCGGCCGATGCGCCGCCCGCGCCGGACGCGACGAAGGAGAATCCGCTCGCGGTCGCGTTCCGCACGCTGCTGATGGCGAGCCGCTCGCGCGATTTCTGGCTGCTGTTCTTCAGCTTCTTCATCTGCGGTGCGAGCACCAACGGCTATGTCGGCACGCACCTGATCGCGATGTGCAGCGACTACGGGATGACCGAGGTGCAGGGCGCGTCGCTGCTCGCGGCGATGGGCGTGTTCGACCTGTTCGGCACGACGTTGTCGGGATGGTTGTCGGACCGTTACGACAATCGCGTGCTGCTGTTCTGGTACTACGGACTGCGCGGGCTGTCGCTGATCTACCTGCCGCATGCGTTCGGGATCGATTTCTTCGGGCTGCCGTTGTTCGCGATGTTCTACGGGCTCGACTGGATCGCGACCGTGCCGCCCACCGTGCGGCTCGCGACCGACGTGTTCGGCAAGGCCGCGGCGCCGGTCGTGTTCGGCTGGATCGTCGCCGGCCACCAGCTCGGCGCGGCATTCGCGGCGCTCGGCGCCGGGCTGCTGCGCGCGAGCCTCGGCACCTACACGATCGCGTCGATGATCTCGGGCGGGTTGTGCATCGTCGGCGCGCTGATCGTGCTGCGGATCAACCGCGGCCCGTCGCGCGCGGCCGCGCAGGCGGCCTGATCGCGGCGGACCGGCCGGCCGCACCGCCGCGGCCGGCCATTGCACGCACGCAGATTTGCATAGCGCGGCGGGATCGGGCGCGCTGTCGCTCAAGCGGGTATGCTTGCGGTTCGCCGGGCGTTCGCGCCCCTTCATCGATGTCAGCGAGGAACCGCATGTCCGTCAAACCTGCTCCCACCACTGTTTCGATTCACGATCTGATCGCGGGCCGCTGGAGCCCGCGCGCGTATTCGGATGAGCCAGTCAGCGCCGGCGATCTCCACGCGGTGCTCGAAGCGGCACGCTGGGCCCCGTCCGCGTACAACGCGCAACCGTGGCGTTTCATCGTATTCGATCGCACCCAGGACGAAGACGCGTTCAAGCGCGCATTCGCGACGCTGGTGCCGTTCAACCAGGGCTGGAATGCACCGGCGCCGGTGCTGATCGCGGTCACCGCGCACACGCTCACGCCGAAGGGCGAGCCGGCGCCGACCGCGCTGTACGACGCCGGCGCCGCCGCGATGTCGCTGGTGCTGCAGGCGCACGCGCTGGGCCTCGCCGCGCACCAGATGAGCGGTTTCGACCCGAAGGCATTCCGCGACGCGTTCGCGATTCCGGCGGACGTCGCGATCGTGTCGATCATCTCGCTCGGCCACTACGGCAACGTCGACAAGCTCGATCCCGTGCTGCGCGATCGCGAGAAGGCGCCGCGTACGCGCCATGCGATCGGCGAAGTCGTCTACGCGGGTGCGTGGAAGAAGAGCTTCGACGCGGCAGCCTGATCCCGCGGGCGGGCAGGCTGCGTCGCGCATCCTGTCCGCGCATGTTCGCGGCGCGCCACGGCGCGCGCCGTCGCCACCGGGCGCCCGTTGCGCGGCGCCGCTGGCCGGCCCCGGTTGTGATCCCGCGGGCTTCATGTTAAAAAGCCCGTCCTTTCCGTTTTCGCGCCGGCCCTGCTGCGGCAATTTCCCATGACTTACTGCGCGATCGATTTCGGCACGTCCAATTCCGCCGTGGCGCTGCCCGACGGCGATGGCATGCGCCTCGCGCCCGTCGAGGGCGACCACCTGACGCTGCCCACCGCGATCTTCTTCAACAACGACGAAGAGACGGTCGAATATGGCCGGGCGGCGCTGGCCTCCTATATCGACGGTTTTGACGGCCGGCTGATGCGCTCGATGAAGAGCATCCTCGGCTCGCCGCTCGCGGAAACGACGACCGATCTCGGTGACGGCAGCGCGATCGCCTACACCGACATCATCGCGCGCTTCCTGACGCACCTGAAGCGCAAGGCCGAAGCGCGCGCGGGCGCGCCGATCGGCCGCGCGGTGCTCGGCCGGCCGGTGTTCTTCGTCGACGACGATCCGCGCGCCGACCGGCTCGCGCAGGATCAGCTCGAGGCGGCCGCGCGCTCGGTCGGCTTCGCGGACGTTCACTTCCAGTACGAACCGATCGCCGCCGCGTTCGACTACGAGTCGCGCCAGCAGGCCGAGCGTCTCGTGCTCGTCGCCGACATCGGCGGCGGCACGTCCGACTTCTCGCTGGTGCGCGTCGGCCCGCAGCGGATGGCGCGGCTCGAACGCAAGGACGACGTGCTGGCGCACCACGGCGTGCACGTCGCGGGCACCGACTACGACCGGCGGGTCGAGCTGGCGGCGATCCTGCCCGCGTTCGGCTACCGTTCGCTCGACCCGGAAGGGCGCGAGCTGCCGAACAAGATCTACTTCGATCTCGCGACCTGGCACCTGATCAATACCGTCTACACGCCCAAGCGCGTCGGCGAGCTGAAGCTGATGAAGCACCTGTACCAGGATGTGCGGCAGTACGACCGGCTCACGAGCGTGGTCGAGCAGCGGCTCGGGCATGCGCTGATGGCGCGCGCGGAAGAGGCGAAGATCGGTGTCGCGGCGGGCGGGGAGACGATGATCGACCTGAACGACGTGGAAGAGGATCTGCTGATCGCGTTCGACGCGGATCGCCTCGTCGACGCGAGCCAGGACGATACCGCGCGCATCGTCGATGCCGCACGCGAAACGGTGCGGCTCGCGGGCGTCGCACCGCGTGACGTCGGTGCGCTGTATTTCACCGGCGGTTCGACGGGGCTCGCGTTCCTGTCGGGTGCGCTCGCCGGCGCGTTTCCGGATGCGCAGCCGGTGTTCGGCGATCGCTTGGCGAGTGTCGCGACGGGGCTCGGCATTCACGCGCAGCGCCTGTTCGGCTGAGCGGCGCGGGCGGCTATAAGCCGCCATGCCGGACGACCGGCGCACAAAAACAAAAAGCCCCGCCGAAGCGGGGCTTTTTTACACGAATTATCGCGCCAAGCTTAGACCGGACGGATGTTCGCAGCTTGCAGACCCTTCGGGCCCGTCTTCACTTCGAATTCAACCTTCTGGTTTTCTTGCAGCGTCTTGAAGCCTTCGACGCGGATTTCCGAGAAGTGCGCGAACAGATCGTCGCCGCCGCCTTCCGGGGTGATGAAGCCGAAGCCCTTTGCGTCATTGAACCACTTGACGGTACCGGTTGCCATGTTACTTGTTCCTAAAAAGATAAAACGGGGCCGAAGCCCATGGGGTGCGGAAAATCAAGGAAGGGGTAATAGGACCAACCGGAGTACCGTTGATGGGCGAACTACGAAAGAACCAATTCACTCGCCACTTGAAATCCTGCGAAGTCCTTTATACGGCTAATCGGTCTGATGGTCAACCGTATTCCCATGCTCTCAGGGTTATTGCGGAGATCGGGTTTACAAAGCTTGCAAGCGATGCGAATTTTTTGTAGGGGCCGATCGATTTTGGCGCCACGTTCGAGGTGCAACCGTTAAACTACGCGCCGCGTGGACGGGTTGCCCCGATCGGGTTGACCGTCCCCCCAAGAATGCGTGCGCGGTGCTGTCCGAGCCGATCCCGGACCGCAGGCCGACCATGCTTTTTGAGACACAGGAGAGGATGTGAAGAGTTCTATTCAACGGAACATCGGCCCGTTTGCATTGATGCTGACGGGGCTGGGTTCGATTATCGGCTCGGGCTGGCTGTTCGGTGCCTGGAAAGCCGCGAAGATCGCCGGTCCGGCGGCGATCTGCGCATGGATCATCGGCGCGGTCGTGATTCTGGCGATTGCGCTGACGTATGCGGAACTGGGCGCGATGTTCCCCGAGTCGGGCGGCATGGTGCGTTACGCGCGGTACTCGCACGGTTCGCTGGTGGGTTTCATCAGCGCGTGGGCCAACTGGATCGCGATCGTATCCGTGATCCCGATCGAGGCGGAAGCGTCGATCCAGTACATGAGCACGTGGCCGTATCCGTGGGCGCATGCGTTGTTCGTGAACGGCGAATTGCAGACTCTCGGTCTGCTGCTGTCGGCCGTGCTGGTCGTCGTCTACTTCCTGCTGAACTACTGGGGCGTGAAGGCTTTCGCGCGGGCGAACACCGCGATCACGATCTTCAAGTTCCTGATTCCGGGCCTCACGATCCTCGGCCTGATGCTGACGAGCTTCCACGCGGAGAACCTCGGCACCGCGTCGAATACGAGCTTCGCGCCGTATGGCTGGTCGGCCGTGCTGACCGCGGTCGCGACGAGCGGCATCGTGTTCGCGTTCAACGGCTTCCAGAGCCCGGTGAACCTGGCCGGTGAAGCGCGCAATCCGGCGCGCAGCGTGCCGTTCGCGGTGATCACGTCGATCCTGCTCGCACTCGTGATCTACGTGCTGCTGCAAATGGCCTATATCGGCTCGGTGAACCCGGCCGACGTCGCGAAGGGTTGGGCGCACTTCAACTTCTCGTCGCCGTTCGCGGAACTCGCGATCGCGCTGAACCTGAACTGGCTCGCGATCCTGCTGTACGTCGACGCGTTCATCAGCCCGAGCGGCACCGGTACGACCTACATGGCGACGACCACCCGCATGATCTACGCGATGGAGCGCAACAACACGATGCCGAAGATGTTCGGCAACGTGCACCCGATCTACGGCGTGCCGCGCCAGGCGATGTGGTTCAACCTGCTCGTGTCGTTCATCTTCCTGTTCTTCTTCCGCGGCTGGAGCTCGCTCGCGGCAGTGATCTCGGTGGCGACGGTGATCTCGTACCTGACCGGCCCGATCAGCCTGATGGCGCTGCGCCGCTCGGCGACCGACATCGAGCGCCCGCTGTCGATTCCGCTGATGAAGCTGATCGCCCCGTTCGCGTTCGTGTGCGCGTCGCTGATCCTGTACTGGGCGAAGTGGCCGCTGACGGGTGAAATCATCCTGCTGATGATCGTTGCGCTGCCGGTGTACTTCTTCTTCCAGGCGAAGTCGGGCTGGACCGGCTGGGGCGCCGACCTGAAGGCCGCATGGTGGCTGGTCGCGTACCTGCCGACGATGGCCGTGCTGTCGCTGATCGGCAGCAAGGAATTCGGCGGTTATGGCTTGCTGCCGTACGGCTGGGACATGCTGGTCGTCGCGGCGATCTCGCTGGTGTTTTACTTCTGGGGCGTGAATACCGGTTACCGGACCCAGTATCTCGACGAGCGCGAGTCGCACGACGAGATCCTCGAAGGGGTCGGTGCCTGACGCCCGACCTGCCGCCGGATTCGGCGGCGGCAGGATGCAGCGAAAAAAGCCCGCCCGAGCGATGCTCGGGCGGGCTTTTTACTGGCCCGGCGGTGGCGCCCCCGTTCAGGTTCAGGCGCCGGCGCTCGCGAACACGTAGTTCGTCATCGCGAGCACGCGCTGGTAAGTGCCGAGCGACTGGATGCCGAGCCGGTAGTCGTCGTCCGCCGCGCCGAGCGCCGTGAAGACCGGCAGCAGATGTTCGTCGGTCGGATGCATCAGCGCCGCGTGCGGCGCCTGCCGGCGGTAGTCGAGCAGCGCGTCGACGTCGCGTGCGGCCAGTTTCGCCTCGAACCAGTCGGTGAATTCCGCGACGCGCGGGTCCGCATCCTCGGGCGCGGCGCCGAAATCGGCGGCGCGCAGGTTGTGCGTGATCTGCCCCGAACCGATCACCATCACGCCTTCGTCGCGCAGCGGCTGCAGCGCGCGGCCGAGCGCGAAGTGATGCGCGGCGTCCGCGCGCGGCTGGATCGACAGTTGCGCGACCGGCACGTCGGCTTCCGGAAACATCAGCAGCATCGGCACCCACGCGCCGTGATCGAGGCCGTGTTCGGTCGTCGCGGTCGCGATGCCGGCTGCGTTGAGCAGCGCGGCCGCGCGTTCGGCCACGTCGGGCGCGCCCGGCGCTGGATAGCGGATGTCGTACAGCGCCTGCGGGAAACCGTAGAAGTCGTGAATCGTGTCCGGATGCGCGGCGACGCTCGCGACCGGCCGCTGCGTGCCCCAGTGCGCGGACAGCATCAGTACCGCGCGTGGGCGCGGCAATTCGGCACCGAGGTGCGTGAACGCGCCGGACGGCAGCGCCGGGTCGATCGGCAGCGTCGGCGCGCCGTGGGACAGGTACAGCGAAGGCAAGCGGTTCATGGTGGTGACCTGCGAAAGAGTTTGCCTGTGACTATAGGCGCGCACCGCGCATTGATAAATCGGCGCGCTGGAATTTGATTGGCGCCTGCTTGTTGATAATCGTGGCGATAGCGGGCTTCCGACTGCCGACTGGCATCGGAAGGCGTGGAATCGACGGAGTTGTGGTGAGGATCGGTGGAGATGCGCGCAGAAGAGGCGTGACTTACTGCGCGTGCCGGATGCCGGCCCACGGTGTCGTGAGCGGCGCGCTGAGCGCGAACAGGTCGAGCACGCGCGTGACGGTCTGATCGACGAGTTCCTCGATCGTCTTCGGCATCGCATAGAACGCCGGCAGCGGCGGAAAGACGATGCCGCCCATTTCGGTGACGGCGGTCATGTTGCGCAGATGCGCGAGGTTGAACGGCGTTTCGCGCACCATCAGCACGAGACGGCGGCGCTCCTTCAGCGTGACGTCGGCCGCGCGCGTGATCAGGTTGTCGGACAGCCCGTGCGCGACGCTCGCGAGCGTCTTCATCGAGCAGGGTGCGATCACCATGCCATCGGTCGCGAACGAGCCCGACGCAATCGTCGCGCCGACGTCGCGCACCGAATGCACGACGTCCGCACGGCTTTCGACGTCGGCCTTCGGCAGCTTCAGTTCATGCTGGATGTTGAGCCAGCCGGCGTTCGAAATCAGCAGGTGTGTTTCGACGCCGCCGGCGGCGCGCAGCAGGTCGAGCAGCCGCACACCGTAGATCGCGCCGGTGGCACCGGTGATCGCGACGATCAGCCGGCGTGGCGGCGCGCTGGAAGATGCCATCGAAAGGGGGACGGGTGCCGCGTGTTACGCGGCGGAGAACAGTTGCTGCAGTTCGCCCGACTGGTACATCTCCATCATGATGTCCGAGCCGCCGATGAATTCGCCCTTCACGTAGAGCTGCGGGATGGTCGGCCAGTTCGAGAAGGCCTTGATGCCCTGGCGGATTTCGTCGTCCTCGAGCACGTTGACGGTCTTGAACTGGTCGACGCCGCAGGCCTTCAGCACCTGCACGGCGCGGCCCGAGAAGCCGCACATCGGGAATTGCGCGTTGCCCTTCATGAAGAGCACGACCTGGTTTTCGTCGACGATTTGCTTGATACGTTGTTGGGTGTCCATGACTGACCTTGCGTTTGCGGGGCGTTAGATCGAAATGATAGCGGATTTCAACCGGGCGGGCCGGGCATCAGCCCGGCAGGCGGCCGCCGGTCGTGCGTTCGATGGCGGCGAGATCGGTCAGCGATTCGACCGCGACGAAGCCGTGCGACACCAGGATCGCGCGCACGGCTTCGGCCTGGTCGTAGCCGTGCTCGATCCAGAGCGTGCCGCCCGGCTTCAGATGGGCGCCGGCGCCCGCGACGATCGTGCGGATCGCGCTGAGGCCGTCGGCGTCGTCGGTGAGCGCGCCGCGCGGCTCGAAACGCAGGTCGCCTTGGGCGAGATGCGGATCGTGCTGCGCGATGTACGGCGGGTTGCTGACGATCGCATCGAACGCGAGCGCGGGATCGAGCGCCGCGTACCAGTCGCTCTGCAGCCAGTGCAGCGGGCCGCCGGGGCGCTGCGCGTCGAGCAGCTTGTCGGCGTTGCGTTGCGCGACCGCGAGCGCGGCCGGCGAACGGTCGAGCGCCCACACGCGCGCATCGGGGCGCTCGGCCGCGATCGACACGGCGATCGCGCCGCTGCCGGTGCCGAGGTCGAGCACGGCCGCGTGCGGCAGCCCGTCGATCGCATCGAGCGCGGCTTCCACGAGCAGCTCGGTTTCGGGGCGCGGGATCAGCACGTCGGGCGTCACGTCGAACGGGCGGCCGAAGAACTCGCGCATCCCGACCAGTTGCGCGACGGGTTCGCCGGCGACGCGGCGCGCTTCGAGCGCGCGGTAGCGTTCGACCGCGGCCGCGTCGAGCGGCGCGTCGCCGCGCGTGATCAGTTGCGTGCGGGTCCAGCCGAGCGCGTGCGCGAGCAGCACGCGTGCATCGACCGCGTCGAGCGGCGAGGTGCGCAGCAGGGCGTCGGCGGTGGTGTCGGGCATCGTGGCCTCAGTCGGCTTCGCCGAGCGACGCGAGCAGCTCGGCCTGGTGCTCGGTGACGAGCGCGCCGATCAGTTCGTCGAGATCGCCGTCCATGATCGCCTCGAGCCGGTACAGCGTCAGGTTGATCCGGTGGTCGGTCATCCGGCCCTGCGGGAAGTTGTACGTGCGGATGCGTTCCGAACGGTCGCCGGAGCCGATCAGGCTCTTGCGCGTCGCGGCTTCCTTCGCATGCTGCTCGTGATACTGCTTGTCCTTGATGCGCGCGGCGAGCACCTTCAGCGCGCGATCCTTGTTCTTGTGCTGCGAGCGATCGTCCTGGCATTCGACGACGATCCCGGTCGGGATGTGCGTGACGCGCACCGCCGAATCGGTCTTGTTGATGTGCTGGCCGCCCGCGCCGGACGCGCGGAACGTGTCGATGCGCAGGTCGGCCGGATTGATCTCGACCTCGCCGATCTCGTCGGCTTCCGGCATCACCGCGACCGTGCACGCGGACGTATGGATGCGCCCCTGCGTCTCGGTGGCCGGCACGCGCTGCACGCGATGGCCGCCCGATTCGAACTTCAGCCGCGAATACGCACCCTGGCCCGCGATCCGCACGATCACTTCCTTGTAGCCGCCGAGATCCGACGCGCTCTCCGACATCATTTCGACCTGCCAGCGCTGGCGTTCCGCGAAGCGCAGGTACATGCGCAGCAGGTCGCCCGCGAACAGCGCCGATTCGTCGCCGCCCGTGCCCGCGCGGATTTCGAGGAAGATGTTGCGGTCGTCGTTCGGATCCTTCGGCAGCAGCATCTTCTGCAGCTCGGTCTCGAGGCGCGCCATGCCCTCGCGTGCGCTGCGGATTTCGTCTTCCGCGAAATCGCGCATCGACGGATCGGCGAGCAGTTCCTGCGCGGCCGCCTCGTCGCTGCGCGATTGGCGCCATAACGCGTATTGCTCGACGACCGGGCCGAGTTCCGCATGTTCGCGCGTCAGCTTGCGGTACTGGTCGAGGTCGGCCGTGACGTTTTCGCGGCTCAGCAGGTCGTTCAGTTCGGCCAGCCGTGTGGACAGCTGGTCGAGCTTGCGTTGCATGCTCGTCTTCATGGTGTGGAGCGGCGCTCCCGGGCAAGGGTATTCGGAAAGGATAGGCCGGCGGCAGGGCAATGCGCGGCCGGCGGCAGGGCGACCGGCCGGCGCTAGTGGCCGGACTGGTCGTTCGAGCGCGGCGCGTGCTGGTAGAAGCCGCGCATCAGGTCGATCAGCGAATCGCGATCGGCACCGTTGACGCGGTTGAGCGCGCTCGTCGGGCCGTGGATCAGCTTGTTGGTCAGCGCCTGCGACAGGGCTTCGAGCACGGCGGCCGGATCGTCACCGCGTGCGAGCAGCTTCTGTGCCTTCTCGACTTCGGCGCGGCGCAGCGCGTCGGCCTGCGTATGCATGTGACGGATCACCGGCACGACGCTGCGCGTGTCGAGCCATTGCATGAAATTCTGCACGCGGGTTTCGATGATCGCTTCGGCCTGCGCGACCGCGGCCTGACGCGACGCGTTGCCTTCGCGCACGATCGCGCCGAGATCGTCGACGGTGTACAGGAACACGTCCTTCAGCTTGCCGACTTCGGGCTCGATGTCGCGCGGCACCGCGAGGTCGACCATGAAGATCGGCCGGTGACGACGCGCCTTCACCGCACGCTCGACCGCGCCGAGGCCGATGATCGGCAGCGTCGACGCGGTGCACGACACGATGATGTCGAATTCGTGCATGCGGGTGGGCAGGTCGGCCAGCGGCATCGCGCGGCCGTTGAAGCGTTCGGCGAGCCGCTGGCCGCGTTCGGCCGTGCGGTTCGCGACGACGAGTTCGCGCGGGCCTTGCGCGGCGAAGTGCGTCGCGCACAGCTCGATCATTTCGCCCGCGCCGATGAACAGCACGCGCTGATCCGACACCTTTTCGAAGATACGCTGCGCGAGGCGCACCGCGGCCGCGGCCATCGACACCGACTGCGTGCCGATTTCGGTCGTGCCGCGCACTTCCTTCGCCACCGCGAACGTGCGCTGGAACAGCTGGTTCAGATAGGTGCCGAGCGCGCCGGCTTCCGTCGCGGTGCGAACGGCATCCTTCATCTGGCCCAGGATCTGGGTTTCGCCGAGCACCATCGAATCGAGGCCGGAGGCGACGCGGAACGCGTGCCGGACCGCTTCCGACTGCGGCAGCGCGTAGACGTGCGGCGCGAGTTCGTCGACCGGAATCCGGTGATACTCCGACAGCCAGCGGAGCGCGCCTTCGCGGGCCGCGCGATCGTCGGTCGCGCAATACAGTTCAGTGCGGTTGCAGGTCGAGAGGATCGCCGCTTCGGGCGTATTGGGCGCCTGCGGGCCGAGAAACACGTTCTTGAACGTGACGAGAGCCGGTTTGATTTGCTCGAGCGGAAACGCCACGCGTTCGCGCAGGGCGACAGGCGCAGTGTGGTGGTTGATTCCGATCGTGAGGAGTTGCATATCGAGGGCTATCGTTTAGCCCCATATTATAGCGTTTCAGCGATTTCCTCACTCGCCGCATACCGGGCATCAGCGTGGCGGGGGCGCGAATTTGGGGGCTCGATCGGTACGCGGTCAAGCTGGTAGCCGAAGCCGTAGAGCGGCAGCAGCCGGTAGCCGCGCTCCGGAAGCAACTGCAATTTGCTGCGCAGCCGCGACGCGTGGGTATCGAGCGTGCGCGACTTCATGTCGCGGCGGCGCGCCCATACCGTTTCGAGGATATGGGCGCGCGACACGGGCCGCGACAGGTTCGTGAACAGCAACTGCGCGAAACGGAACTCCTTCGGCGTGAGTGAAACGATTGCGTCGCCGAAACGCACGAGGCAGTGCGTGGCGTCGAACGCGTATTCGCCGTACATTTCGCGCGAGCGGGTGGGCGGCCGGCGAACGCCGGCGCGCCGGCTCAGCGCGTTGACGCGCGCGAGCAGCTCGGGCCCGCTCACGGGGCGCACGAGGCAATCGTCGGCGCCCGCGTGCAGGCACGAGACGATTTCGCTTTCGCGTGCCGACTGCATCACGGCGATGGCCGGCAATCCCGGCAGGACCGCCTGCGCGCGCGGAATGACTTCCTGCGCCGGCTGATCGCCGGCCCAGTGGCCGGTGACCAGCATGTCGCAGGTGTTGTCGGCGGCGAGCCACTCGAAGAAAGCGGCGCTGGATGGAAAAGCATGGCACACGTGACCGCCGGCAAAGAGCAGGCGGTTCAGGAGTGCGGTGTGACGCGACTCCGGATCGATCAGCGCGATTCGCATGAGAATTTCTTCAATACGGCAGCCGGTGTGCGCTTGCCATAACGTCGAGTCGGCCCCTACACTCGAATGTTCGCGGCGCCCGGCTGGTCTCGGGTTCGATGGATGAATCGATGCTAGCCGCTGGCAACGTTCACGCCTATGGGACGAATCTGAATTTATAGAAGGCGTCGAATGAACTGGTTTGGAATCCTTGTCCTGGGAGCGGCCGTCGGGTTGTTCGGCCGCTGGCTGCATCCGATGCGGCGCACGGGCCGGCCGGCGTGGTGGATCGCGGTGCTCGTCGGCATCGTGGGCGCGGCCGCCGCCCGCATGGTCGGCAATCTCTCGGGACTGTTTTACGATGGCGAGACGCTCGAATGGCCGGTCTGCACCGGCGTCGCGTTCCTCGCCGTAGCCGTGACGGTCGCGCTGTCGGCCCGTCGCTGAATGCTCTCAGGTGAAATCATGAATGCCCGTCTCCCCGAAGTCTCGCCGGTGCCGGCCCGTCTCGCGCTATTGCGCGACGCCATGGTCCGCGAGAACCTGGCCGCCTATCTCGTGCCGTCCGCCGATCCCCACCTGTCCGAATACCTGCCCGAACGCTGGCAGGCGCGCCGCTGGCTGTCCGGCTTCACGGGTTCGGTCGGCACGCTGGTCGTCACCGCGGACTTCGCGGGGTTGTGGGTCGACAGCCGCTACTGGGTGCAGGCCGACGCCGAACTGGCGGGCACGGGCGTGCAACTGATGAAGATGACGGGCGGGCAGCAGAGCGCGCCGCACGTCGACTGGCTCGCGCAGAACGTGGCGGCGGGCGCGACGGTCGGGGTCGACGGCGCCGTGCTCGGCGTCGCGGCCGCGCGCGGGCTGACGGCCGCGTTGAGTGCGCGCGGCATCGCGCTGCGTACCGACGTCGACCTGCTCGATGCGATCTGGCCCGAGCGGCCGGGGCTGCCCGGCGATGCGGTGTTCGAGCACGTGGCGCCGCAGGCCGACACGACGCGCGCGAGCAAGCTGGCCGACGTCCGCCGCGCGATGCACGCGCAAGGCGCGCAGTGGCATTTCGTGTCGACGCTCGACGATCTCGCGTGGCTGTTCAACCTGCGCGGCGCCGACGTCAACTTCAATCCGGTATTCGTTGCGCACGCAATGATCGGCACCGATCGCGCGACGCTGTTCGTCGCCGACGGCAAGGTACCGCCGGCGCTGGCCGCGTCGCTCGCGCAGGATGGCGTCGACGTCCGCGCCTACGACGCCGCGCGTGCGTCGCTCGCGGCGCTGCCGGACGGCGCGACGCTGCTGATCGACCCGCGCCGCGTGACGTTCGGCACGCTCGAGGCCGTGGCGGCCGGCGTGAAGCTCGTCGAGGCCGTGAATCCGTCGACGTTCGCGAAGTCGCGCAAGACGACCGCCGAGATCGAGCACGTGCGCGTGACGATGGAGCATGACGGCGCCGCGCTCGCCGAATTCTTCGCGTGGTTCGAACAGGCCGTCAATCGCGAAACGATCACCGAGCTGACGATCGAGGAGAAGCTCACGGCCGCGCGCGCGCGGCGCCCCGGCTATGTGTCGGCGAGCTTCGCGACGATCGCCGGCTTCAACGCGAACGGCGCGATGCCGCACTACCACGCGACGCGCGAGTCGCACGCGACGATCGCCGGCGACGGCCTGCTGCTGATCGATTCGGGCGGCCAGTACGTGACGGGCACGACCGACATCACGCGCGTCGTGCCGGTCGGCACCGTCAGCGACCTGCAGCGGCGCGATTTCACGATCGTGCTGAAGTCGATGATGGCGTTGTCGCGCGCCCGCTTCCCGCGCGGCATCCGCTCGCCGATGCTCGACGCGATCGCGCGTGCGCCGATGTGGGCGGCCGGGCTCGACTACGGCCACGGCACCGGGCATGGCGTCGGTTACTTCCTGAACGTGCACGAAGGCCCGCAGGTGATCTCGCACTACGCGCCGGCCGAGCCGTACACGGCGATGGAAGAGGGGATGATCACGTCGATCGAGCCGGGTGTGTACCGTCCGGGCCAGTGGGGCATCCGGATCGAGAACCTGGTCGTGAACCGCGCGGCCGGTCAGACGGAATTCGGCGATTTCCTCGCGTTCGAGACACTGACGCTGTGCCCGATCGACACGCGCTGCGTGCTGATCGAGATGCTGCACGACGAAGAGCGCGCGTGGCTGAACACGTATCACGCGACGGTGCGCGAGCGCGTCGGCCGGCATGTGAGCGGCGACGCGAAGGCGTGGCTCGACGCGCGCACGCAGCCGATCTGACACAACGCGCGGCAGGGCCGGATAGCGGCTGATCGCGATCGGACAGCGATCGGATAGCGATCGAACGACGGCCGGACAATAACAGCGAGGGCAGGCAATGGCGGACACTGCAGTGATCGTGGTCGACATGCAGCGCGGGCTGGTGGAGCGGGCGCGGCCCGCGTACCGGCTCGACGACGTGGTGTCGGGCATCAACCGGTTGACGGCGGCGGCGCGCGCGGCGAACGCGCCGGTGTGCTTCGTGCAGCACGACGGCGACGCGGACGACGACGTCGTGCCCGGCACGCCGGGCTGGGAACTGCATGCGGGGCTGGTCGTCGGTCGCGACGACTGGCGCGTGCGCAAGCAGGCGAGCGACGCGTTTCACGACACGCCGCTCGCGGCGCAGCTCGATCGCCACGGCATCCGCTCGGTGCTGATCTGCGGCTATGCGACCGAGTTCTGCGTCGATTCGGCCGCACGCCGCGCCGCGTTGCTCGGCTACCGGACGACCGTCGTGTCCGACCTGCACACGACGAACGAGCGCGTCCACCTGTCGGCGGCGCAGATCGTCGCGCACCATCACTTCATCTGGAACAACAATTCGCTGTCGGGCAACGCGGTGACGCCGCGTCCGCTCGCGGACGTGCTTGCTACGGAGTTCGCATGACGATCAAGGCAGTGGTGTTCGATTTCGGCGGCGTGCTGATCGACTGGAGCCCCGAGTACCTTTACCGTGAACTGATTCCCGACGACGCCGAGCGCCGCTGGTTCCTCACGCACGTGTGCGCGATGGACTGGGTGGTCCGTCAGGACGGCGGGCAGACGATCGAGGAAGGCACGGCCGAACTCGTCGCGAAGTTTCCCGAGCACGAAGCGCTGATCCGCGTGTTCTATGCGCGCTGGCACGAGATGATCGGCGGCGTGCTCGAAGAAGGCGCGGACCTCGTCGACCGGCTGGACGCGCAGGGAATGCCGCTGTTCGGGCTGACGAACTGGTCCGCGCAGACGTTTCCGTATGCATGGGACAACTTCCCGGTGCTGCGCCGGTTCAAGGACATCGTCGTATCGGGCCGCGTGAAGCTCGTGAAACCCGATCCGGCGATCTACCGCGAGATGCATGCGCGGATCGAGCCGCACCTGCCCGGCATCGCGTCGCACGAACTCGTGTTCATCGATGACAACGCGAAGAACGCGGCGGCCGCCACGGCGCTCGGCTGGCACGGCATTCATCACACGAGCGCGGCGGCGACCGAGGCGCGGCTGCGCGAGCTGGGCGCGCTGGTGTAAGCGGCGGGACGAGCGCCAGGCGAAAAAAAGCGGGCCATGGGCCCGCTTTTTTCGTTGTGCCGTTCCGGATGCGGCCTCCTTCGATCACCTTCGGCGTCCAGCCCCGCGTGAGCGCGAGGCCGGATGCCCGGGCCGCACCGGTCAGCGGCTGATCGGCTTGTAGCGCAGACGCTTCGGCTTCGCGGCTTCCTCGCCGAGGCGCGCGCGCTTGTCGGCTTCGTACTCCTGGTAGTTGCCGTCGAAGAACGTGACCTGCGAATCGCCTTCGAACGCGAGGATGTGCGTCGCGATCCGGTCGAGGAACCAGCGATCGTGCGAGATCACCATCACCGAGCCCGCGAATTCGAGCAGCGCGTCTTCCAGCGCGCGCAGCGTTTCGACGTCGAGGTCGTTCGACGGTTCGTCGAGCAGCAGCACGTTGCCGCCCGAGATCAGCGTCTTCGCGAGGTGCAGGCGGCCGCGTTCGCCGCCGGACAGGTTGCCGACGATCTTCTGCTGGTCGCCGCCCTTGAAGTTGAAGCGGCCGATGTATGCACGCGACGGCGTTTCGTACTTGCCGACCGTCAGCACGTCGGCGCCGCCCGAGATTTCCTCGAACACCGTCTTCGAACCGTCGAGCGCGTCGCGGCTCTGGTCGACGTACGCGAGCTTCACCGTCGGGCCCATTACGACTTCGCCCGAATCCGGCTGTTCCTTGCCGGTCAGCATCTTGAACAGCGTCGACTTGCCGGCGCCGTTCGGGCCGATGATGCCGACGATCGCGCCGGCCGGGATCTTGAAGCTCAGGTTGTCGATCAGCAGGCGATCGCCGAACGACTTGCTGACGTTCTTGAACTCGATCACTTCGTTACCGAGGCGTTCGCCGGCCGGAATGAAGATTTCCTGCGTTTCGTTGCGCTTCTGGTATTCCTGGCTGCTCAGCTCCTCGAAGCGCGCGATACGCGCCTTCGACTTCGCCTGGCGCCCCTTCGGGTTCTGGCGCACCCACTCCAGTTCCTTCTTGATCGCCTTCTGGCGTGCCGATTCCGACGCTTCTTCCTGCTTCAGGCGCTCTTCCTTCTGGTCGAGCCAGCTGCTGTAGTTGCCCTTCCACGGAATGCCGTGGCCGCGGTCGAGTTCGAGAATCCACTCGGCCGCGTTGTCGAGGAAGTAGCGATCGTGCGTGACGGCGACCACGGTGCCCGGGAACCGCACCAGGAACTGCTCGAGCCAGTCGACCGATTCGGCGTCGAGGTGGTTGGTCGGTTCGTCGAGCAGCAGCATGTCGGGCTTCTCGAGCAGCAGCTTGCACAGCGCGACGCGGCGCTTCTCACCGCCCGACAGGTGCTCGATCTTTGCGTCCCACGGCGGCAGGCGCAGCGCGTCGGCGGCCACTTCGAGCTGCTGCTCGGGGCTGCCGCCGTCGCTCGACGCGAGGATCGCTTCGTATTTCGCCTGTTCGGCCGCGAGCGCGTCGAAGTCGGCGTCCGGTTCGGCGTAGGCCGCGTAGATTTCTTCCAGCTTCTTGTTCGCCTGGAACAGGTCGCCGAGGCCTTCCTCGACGGCTTCGCGCACGGTCTTCGTCGGGTCGAGCTGCGGCTCCTGCGGCAGGTAGCCGATGTTCAGGTTCGGCATCGGCGTGGCTTCGCCCTCGATGTCCTTGTCGACGCCCGCCATGATGCGGATCAGCGTCGACTTGCCCGAGCCGTTCAGGCCGAGCACGCCGATCTTCGCGCCGGGAAAGAACGACAGCGAGATGTCCTTCAGGATCTGGCGCTTGGGCGGCACGATCTTGCCGACCCGGTTCATCGTGAAAACGTATTGGGCCATTTCGGTGTGAAAGTCAGAAGTGGTTGAGACGGCCGCGCAGCGCGCGGGCTGGCGGCGTCGGGTGATTCGGTACGGAGCGTGCCGCGCGGGGCGCGGCGGTGCGAGCGCGTATTGTACTTCGCCGCCGGCTGCCGCTGGCACCGCGCAGCCATTCGGCCGACCCGCGCTCACAGCCACGCGGCGACGCCGCCATGCCCGGAGCAGGTGCCGCGCCGGTGGCGGCTGAAGCTGTACGTGCCGTCTCGGCAGCGCGCGCTCGCGCCGTCCGGCACGCGGCCCGATTTCGAATGCGCGGGCGCATGCACGGTTTCGCCGTCGCGGTTGCGATAGGTGTCGTGACGGTCGAGATCGGCTTCGTTGCCGTAGCCGGGCGACGCGCGATAGGCGTGCGCGGCAGGCGGCAACGCGGTGCACGCGACGAAAAGCGCGGCGGACAGGGTCGCGACGTGGGTCGCGCGGCGAAGCAGGGCACGCATGGTCTCTCTCGTTCTGTTCGTTGTTATCGATGTCGGGCCGACGGCCCGCGCCGCATGTTAGCGGATCGGCGCCGGGGCGCCGCGCGACGCTACGCCGCGCCGGCCATCGACGCCGCGCCGTCGGCCTGCGCGGCGTCGAGGATCCAGCGGCTGAACGCGGCAACCTTCGGCCGTTCCGCGTGATGCGGCGGATAGACGAGGTAGTACGCGAAATCGTCGAGCCATGCGACGTCGGCAAGCTGCACGAGCCGGCCGCTCGCCAGTTCGCCGCGCACCATCGCCGCCGGCAGCAGCCCGGCGCCCTGGCCGGCGACGATCGCCTGCAGCAGCAGGCCCGAGTCGTCGAACGCGGGGCCGCGCGGCGGGCCGAAATCGTCGATTCGCTGCGCGCCGAACCAGATGTGCCAGCCCTTGCGTTCGGCGTCGTGCAGTTGCGGCCAGCCGACGAACTCGGCCGGCGTCGCCGGCATGCCGAGCCGCGCGACGAGGTCGGGCGACGCGAGCGCGACGATTTCCACCGTCAGCAGCCGTTCGCTGCAGAGCCCGATGTAGCGCCCGAGGCCGTGACGGATCGCGACGTCGACGCCGTCGCGCGCGAAATCCGCGAGCGCGTGGCTCGTGACGACCTGCAGGTCGACGTCCGGGCAGGCCTGCCGGAACTGCGCGAGGTGCGGGACGAGCCACGCGGATGCGAAGAACGGCGTCACGCTCACGGTCAGCACGCCGCTGTCGGCGGCGCCCGACACGCGCTGCGACGCGTCGGCGATCTGCCGGAACGCGTTGCGCACGGGCGGCAGGTAGTCGCGGCCGGCGGCCGTCAGCAGGATGCCGCGGTTCACGCGCTCGAACAGCTGCACGCCGAGATGCGTCTCGAGCGTGCGGATCATCTGGCTCACCGCACCGGGCGTGACCGACAGCTCCTCGGCCGCCGACTTCACCGACAGGTGGCGGGCGGCGGCTTCGAAGGCGCGCAACGCATTGAGCGGCGGCAGGCGCGAACGGTTCATTCAGTTTTTCTAAAGCGAAAGGTCGACGAAATATCGTTTGAGACGACGCGTACGCGCGAGTACCGTTGACGCATCGGATCGCCCGTTTCACGGCTGCCCGCCGGCGGCCGATGCGATCAACATAGTTCAACTATATCCACGAGGCAATCCGGACGCCGCCCGGCAGCCGGTGGAACCCGAAAGGAGCATCGTCATGAACCGCCCGGGCGCATCGCGCCTTTTCTACGGCTGGTACGTGGTGGCGGCTGCGTTCGCCGTCACGTTCGTCGGATTCGGCAGCGCGTACACGTTCAGCGCGTTCGTCGAGTCGCTGCAGCGGGATTTCGCCGCGTCGCGTGGCCAGATCTCGCTCGTGTTCTCGCTCGCCGGCTTCCTCTACTTCGGCTTCGGCATCGTCAGCGGGCCGCTGGCCGATCGTTTCGGCTCGCGGCGGCTCGCCGTGGTCGGGATGTTGCTGACCGGCGCGGGGCTCGCGGCCGCCGGCGCGGCGCGCACGCTGCTGCAGGTCTACGTCGCGTACGGGCTCGGGGTCGGGTTCGGCGTCGGCTGCGCGTACGTGCCGGCCGTCGGCGCGGTGCAGCGCTGGTTCGTGCGTCGGCGCGGGTTCGCGTCGGGGCTCGCGGTCGCGGGGATCGGCGTCGGCACGCTGGTGATGCCGCCGCTCGCTTCCGCGCTGATCGCGCAGGTTGGCTGGCGCGGCGCGTATTTCACGCTGGCCGCGATCGCGCTCGTGCTGGGGGCCGGCATGTCGCTGCTGATCGAGAACGACCCGCGCGGGCGCGGATTGCTGCCGGACGGCGAGGTCGCCCGTGACGGCGGCGGCCGGCATGCCGGTGCTTCCCCGGCCGCCGCGAACGCGCCAGCCGGCGCGACGGTGCGCGAAGCCGTCACGTCGCGGCCGTTCGCGAGCCTCTACGCGGCCTGCCTCGTCTGCTCGTTCGGCGTGTTCGTCCCGTTCGTTCACCTCGTGCCGTACGCGCTCGATCATGGCGTCGCGCCATCGACGGCCGTGCTGCTGCTCGGCGCGATCGGCGTCGGCAGCACGGCCGGCCGCTTCTTCCTCGGCGGCCTCGCCGACCGCTTCGGCCGCCGCGCGTCGCTGCTCGCGATGTTCGCGGGCATGGCCGTCGCGCTGGTCGCGTGGGCGGGCGCCGGCACCGTCGCGACGCTCGCTGCGTTCGCGCTCGTGTTCGGCGTGTTCTACGGCGGCTGGGTCGCCGTGCTGCCGGCGGTCGTGATGGACTATTTCGGCGGGCGCAACGTGAGCGCGATCATCGGCATCCTGTACACGAGCGTCGCGTTCGGCACGCTGGTCGGGCCGGCCGCCGCCGGCTTCGTCTACGATGCGGGCGGCGGCTATCTCGTGCCGATCCTCGCGAGCGCCGCCGCGAATGCGATCGCGTTCGCGATCGTCGCGACCACCGGGCGTGCGCCGGCCGCCGCCCGCGCGGCCGGCGGATAGCGCCGCGAGGCTGGGTGCGTCGCGCGATTTCCGGTAGGGTGGCCGGATCGTCAACCTTCGACGCATGGTCGGGGAGGCATCGTGACATTCGACGAAGTCCGGCAGATCGCACTGGCGTGGCGCGGCGTCGAGGAAGGTACGTCGTACGGCACGCCCGCTCTCAAGGTGAAGGGCAAGCTGCTCGCGCGGCTGCGCGAGGACGGCGACACGCTCGTCGTGAAGGGCGTCGGCCCCGACGAGCGCGCGTGGCTGATCGAATCGGCGCCCGACGTGTATTACGTGACCGATCACTATGTCGGCTGGCCGATCGTGCTGGTGCGCCTGTCGGCTGCGCATCCGGACGCCGTGAAAAACCTGCTTCTGCGAGAATGGCACGCAATCGTGCCGGCGCAGTGGCGGAACGAAGCCGCCGCCCGCGACGCGAACTGAACGGCGCGCCCGGCGCGCGAGGCGCGGCCGAACCGGAGCAAGCGTTGCATCGGTTCGCATCGATGCAACGAGTGGTTCCATCGAAATGCTTCAATTGGTTCTTAGTGAAGAACCGTTTGATGCTTACACTCCTTCGCTTCGAAGGCGGCTGACGACAGCCGACGGAACGGGCGTACGCGATGCGCCGGCGCCCGGTGCGCCGCATCGCACCCGCAGCTTCGCAGACTGCGCGGACGACCCGGCCGGAACGGCCCCATCCGGCCCATGCCCGCGTGCGACGCACGCGCGGTCGCAGCCGGATTCAAGAACGACAACTCCCCGCGCCGCCTTCACGCGACACCCGGTCGTATCGGAACCGTTTTTTGGAGAGAGACAGATGAGTGGAAGCAACACAGGCCTCGGCACCGGCCTGAAGCAGCGTCACGTGACGATGATGTCGATTGCCGGCGTCATCGGCGCGGGCTTGTTCGTCGGCTCCGGCCACGCGATCGCGGAAGCCGGGCCGGCATCGATACTCGCGTATGCGATCGCGGGCGTGCTGGTCGTGCTGGTGATGCGCATGCTCGGCGAAATGGCCGTCGCGCATCCGGACAGCGGGTCGTTCTCGACCTATGCCGATCGCGCGATCGGCCACTGGGCCGGCTTCACGATCGGCTGGCTGTACTGGTGGTTCTGGGTGCTGGTGATCCCGATCGAGGCGACCGCCGCCGCGACCATTCTCAATGCGTGGTTCCCGGGCATCGCGACGTGGATCTTCGCGCTCGGCATCACGCTGCTGCTCACCATCACCAACCTCTTTTCCGTCAAGAACTACGGCGAATTCGAATTCTGGTTCGCGCTGATCAAGGTCGTCGCGATCGTCGTGTTCCTCTGCATCGGCGGCGCGGCGATCGTCGGCATCATTCCTGCGCCGTCCGTGTCGGGCGTGTCGAACCTGTTCGTGCACGACGGCTTCATGCCGCACGGCGCGAGCGCGGTGCTCGCGGCGATGCTCACGACGATGTTCTCGTTCCTCGGCACCGAGATCGTGACGATCGCGGCCGCCGAATCGGACAACCCGCAACGCCAGATCGTGCGCGCGACGAACTCGGTCATCTGGCGTATCACGCTGTTCTATCTCGGCTCGATCCTCGTCGTCGCGGCCATCGTGCCGTGGAACGACCCGCTGCTGCCGAAGCACGGCTCGTATCAGCGCGCGATGGAGCTGATCGGCATCCCGAACGCGAAGGCGATCATCGACGTGATCGTGCTCGTGTCGGTCGCGAGCTGCCTGAATTCGGCGCTGTACACCGCGTCGCGGATGCTGTTCTCGCTGTCCCGGCGCAAGGACGCGCCGGCCTTCCTGCATCGCACCGATTCGACCGGCACGCCGCGCGCGGCCGTGCTCGCGTCGACCGCGTTCGGTTTCCTGACCGTGATCGCGAACTACCTGATGCCGGAGCAGGTGTTCGGCTTCCTGCTCGCGACGTCGGGCGCGATCGCGTTGCTCGTGTATCTCGTGATCGCGATCTCGCAACTGCGGATGCGCAAGACGCTCGAAGCGGGCGGCGCCGACCTGACGCTGCGGATGTGGCTGTTCCCGTGGCTCACGTGGGCCGTGATCCTGTTCATCTGCGGCACGCTGACCGTGATGTTCGTCAGCGAGGAGCACCGGATGGAAGTCGGCGCGACGGCCGTGCTTGCCCTGATCGTGCTGTTCGCGTCGTGGCTGAACAAGCGTGGGCGCGATGCGCAGGCGAACGCCGGGCGGAGGGTGTCGGCGACGTGAGCGCGCGAGCGGCCGGATGCGATAGCACCTGAGTGATACGGCCCGGAAGTATCGTGGCCCGACCGGCGTGTGCCGGCCGGGCTTTTTTTGTTCATCAAGGATTACCGGGTAACGGCCCGGCCGGCGTCCGCTCAGACGGCCGCGTCGCGGTCGATTCATTCCTGTTGGGAGATAAATCATCGACAAGCGGGATATTTGTTACCGAGATAGTTTCACTTATTCTACGGGCTCACCACCAATCAAGAGTCCGACCATGTCGATCCGTCATCTGTTTTCTTCCGCACTCGCGGCGACTGCGCTGCTCGGCGCCGCATCCGCAAGCATCGCTGCCCCGCTGACCGTCGATGTCTACAATCCGGGCGCGCATGCGATCTTCCCGGTTTCGTCCGAAATCGTTTCGGGCAAGACCGAGGCGATCCTGATCGACGCCCAGTTCCAGCGCAACGACGCTCAGGCGCTGGTGAGCCGGATCAAGGCGAGCGGCAAGACGCTCAAGGCCGTCTACGTGAGCCACAGCGACCCCGACTATTACTTCGGGCTGGAAACCATTCACGCGGCGTTCCCGGATGCGAAGATCGTCGCGACGCCGCAGACCGTCGCCGCGATCGAGGCCAGCAAGGACGGCAAGCTCGCCTACTGGGGCCCGATCCTGAAGGACAACGCGCCGGCTTCGGTGATCGTGCCGCAGCCGCTCGACGGCAATACGCTGCGCGTCGACGGCGAGCCGCTGCGCATCGTCGGGCTCGACGGCCCGACGCCCGATCGCACGTTCGTGTGGATTCCTTCCGCGCGGACCGTGGTCGGTGGCATCCCGGTCGCCGCGAACATTCATGTCTGGATGGCCGACACGCAGACGCCGCTGTCGCACGCGAACTGGCTGGCGACGCTCGACCGGATCGATGCGCTGAAGCCGGCGCGCGTCGTGCCCGGCCATTTCCTGCCGAATCGCGACGGCGGCCAGCCGTTCACCACGGGCGTCGCGTTCACGCGGAATTACGTGAAGGCGTTCGACCAGGAAGCGGCGCGCGCGAAGGATTCGACGACGCTGATCGCGGCGATGGAGGCGCGCTACCCGGATCTCGGCGAGAAGCCGTCGCTCGAGCTGAGCGCGAAAGTTGCCAAGGGCGAGATGCAGTGGCCCGCGCCGGCGCCGTTCCCCGCGGCGGGCAAGACGGTGCGCGTGCAGTTCGGCGCTACCGCGTTCGACCTGAACTTCAAGGACGACAGGACGATGTCGTTCGTCGGCACGGCCGGCCAATTCAAGGGCGTGACGGATACGGTGCAGTACACGGCGCGCGAGGTCCGTCCGCAGGTGTACATGGTGTACTGGCATGAGCCGTCCACCGGCTCGAACGTCGTGCACGTCGAGGATTTCGAACGCGGCGCGGTGGATACGAACATCGCGATGAAGGACGGACAGTTCCTGCATATGTCCGGGACGCTGAAGATTGCTGAGTAGGAGCAAGCGACCGACGGCGAAACGTGCGGTCGAAGGTTCGGCGACTGTTCCAGACACAAGGTCCGCATCGCGCGGGCCTTGAGGACATGTGGCGGCGCGCGGCGCTGAGTCAAGATATTGCTGTTCTTGGCCTGCTCGAGGCCGGTGCAATGATGCAGGCGTGGCAGTCTACCTTTCGTCGATCCGTGTGCCGTTCGTGCATCGCGGTGAGCGTCATCACGGCCGTTCGCCTGTTACGCCAGCCATGCCTTGCGTCTTAGACGGTCGCCGATATGGCCCGCGCCGCTAGTCGCTCAAGTTGCATACACGCTTTGCTTACGACGATGTGGTAATGCGTTCTACCGAGCATTCTTGGATCTTCTCGCCGAGCAATTTTTTCCGACAATAGTCCGAGATTCTTTAGCTTCAACAAAAAGATGCCCATGTCAGCTAAATCCGGCATGTCGTAATGGATTTTGGGCGCGGTGGTTGAAGGTGAGACTCGATCGGTCGAAATCTCCATAGAGCCAAACTCAATAACCATGCCATTCTGTTCTAAATCGTGCTTATCACTTTGACGGCGAGCTAGCCACGAAGTAAGACCAAGGAAGTCGTGATCGTTTAGCGTTTCCGCACCCTGGAAAATCAATTCTTCATCAGGGGTGGCCTCGCGGTCTTCGAGCACGATGTTGGCGGTCAACATTCCGATGATCATCGGACCGATATCCTTGGACGCCGACAGTGCGACTCGTCGGTACGCGTCGAAGAGTGCGGTCGTTTTCTTATCACTATTCGACATGGCGCGAAGCATATCGTTAAGATCCGCAGACTCGAATCGAACGTCCTTTTCCTTACGGATCTCGTCGAGCAAGGCGTCGAAAAACCTGTTGGCTCGATATTCGCTCCATCGGCCGATCAGATGGTCCTTGAAATACTGAGTCGCCATCTTTAAGGCTTCTTTTTCTGCTAGCTGCTTTGCGACCGCAGTTGCAGTGCTGATGGTAATCGACATGGTTTCCTCTCAATATTTTTCTCAATGAGTCTCGACATATCAGGCATGATGCCTTGTTAGTGACGTCGACGTCGCTAAAAAAGCAAAAAAGGCCCGCTTTTAGCAGGCCTTGACGGTTTTTCGTACTGCGTGAAACGTGGCGATTCGGCTCGTTTCCCTCAGACGTTGAACAGGAAGTTCATCACGTCGCCGTCGTGCACGACATATTCCTTCCCTTCCGCACGCATCTTGCCGGCTTCCTTCGCGCCTTGCTCGCCCTTGTACGTGACGAAGTCGTCGAACGCGATCGTCTGCGCGCGGATGAAGCCGCGCTCGAAGTCGGTGTGGATCACGCCCGCCGCTTGCGGCGCGGTATCGCCGATGTGGATCGTCCACGCGCGCACTTCCTTCACGCCCGCGGTGAAGTAGGTCTGCAGGCCGAGCAGCTTGAAGCCTGCGCGGATCACGCGGTCGAGGCCCGGCTCTTCCATGCCCATGTCGGCAAGGAAGGCTTCCTTGTCCGCGTCGTCGAGATCGGCGATTTCCGCCTCGATCGCCGCGCATACGGCGACCACCGGCGCGTTTTCGCTTTCCGCGTACTTGCGCACCGCCTCGAGGTGCGGGTTGTTCTCGAAGCCGTCGTCCTTCACGTTGGCGACGTACATCGCCGGCTTCGCGGTGATCAGGCAGAACGGCTTGATCAGCGCCTGTTCGTCGTCCGACAGCGCGAGGCCGCGCACGGCCTTGCCCTGGTCGAGCTGCGCGCGCACCTTTTCGAGCACCGCGACGAGCTTCGCCGCTTCCTTGTCGTTGCCCGACTTCGCCGCCTTCGAATAGCGCGTGAGCGCCTTCTCGATGGTGCCGAGGTCGGCGAGCGCGAGTTCGGTGTTGATCACTTCGATGTCGTCGATCGGGCTGACCTTGCCGGCGACGTGAATGACGTTCTCGTCCTCGAAGCAGCGCACGACGTGCGTGATCGCGTCGGTTTCGCGGATGTTCGCGAGGAACTGGTTGCCGAGGCCTTCACCCTTGCTCGCGCCTGCGACGAGGCCCGCGATGTCGACGAACTCGACGACGGCCGGCACGACACGCTCCGGCTTGACGATCTCGGAGAGCGCTTTCAGGCGCGTATCCGGCACTTCGACGATGCCGACGTTCGGCTCGATCGTGCAGAACGGGTAGTTCTCGGCGGCGATGCCGGCCTTGGTCAGCGCATTGAACAGGGTGGACTTGCCGACGTTGGGCAAGCCGACGATGCCGCATTTGAGACTCATGGAATCCTTCGGACGGGTGAGGCGGCGCGGCCGGACAAGGCACGGCGGCGCGGGAAAAAAGGGCGGCCGGCGCGTGGAGCGCGGCGGGCCGACGGTCAAAGACGCTATTGTACCGTGCCGGCGGCCCGGATTCCGGGCTGGCGCCGAACGGCCGATGCGGCGGGCCGCCGCGCCGGCGCACCGGGCTGCGATTCTGCTGATTTCCCGCAAAGTCCGGCCGCGTAAGGGTTTGGCCCCGCGGCTATAATGCCCGCCATGACTGCCCACCACTCCTTCGACGTCGCCGTGGTCGGCGGCGGGCTCGTCGGCAAGACGGCCGCGCTCGCGCTGACCCAGTCCGGCTACAAGACCGCGTTGCTCGCCCAGCCGGCCACGCCGCGCCCCGCGGATCTCGCGTTCGACACGCGCGTCTACGCGCTGTCGTCCAGCTCGCAGGCGTTGCTCGAGCGGCTGCGGGTCTGGCAGGCGCTCGACCACAGCCGGCTCGCGCCCGTCTACGACATGCGCGTGTATGGCGATGCGCATGCCGAACTGCATTTCTCCGCGTATCAGGCGTCCGTGCCGCAGCTCGCATGGATCGCCGAATCGTCGCTGGTCGAGGCGTCGCTCGACGCCGCGCTGCGCTTCCAGCCGAACCTGACGTGGTTCGACGCGCGTGCGCAGGGCTTCGACGTGCGCGACGACGCGGCCGTGCTCACACTGTCGTCGGGACAGGTGCTCGAAGCCGATCTCGTCGTCGGCGCCGACGGCGCGCATTCGTGGGTGCGCTCCCAAATGGGGGCCAGGGTAGAGCGGCGCGACTACCGGCAAACGGGCGTCGTCGCGAATTTCAAGGCATCTTTGCCGCACCGCGAGACCGCGTACCAATGGTTTCACGAAGGCGAGATCGTCGCGCTGCTGCCGCTGCCGGACGGCCACGTGTCGCTCGTGTGGTCCGCGCACACCGCGCACGCGGACGCACTGCTCGCACTCGATCCGGCGCAGCTCGCGGCCGAGGTGGAGCGCGTGTCGCACGGCCAGGTCGGCGCGCTCGAATGCGTGACGCCGGCCGCCGGCTTCCCGCTGGCGCTGCAGACGGTCGACAAGCTGATCGCGCCGCGCGTCGCGCTGGTCGGCGATGCCGCGCACCTGATCCACCCGCTCGCGGGGCAGGGGATGAACCTGGGATTGCGCGACGTCGCCGCGCTCGCCGATGCGATCGCGGGCAAGGAAAGCTTCCGCAACCTCGGCGATACGGTGCTGCTGCGCCGCTACGAGCGTTCGCGTCGGGAGGACATCCGCGCGCTGATGGTCGCGACCGACGGCCTGCAGCGGCTGTTCGCGGTGCCGGGCTCGCTCGCAAAGGCGGTGCGCAATGCGGGCATGGCGTTCGTCGGCGCGCAGCCGC
The DNA here is from genome assembly GCF_015712265.1 of Burkholderia sp. 9777_1386. NCBI lineage: Bacteria > Pseudomonadati > Pseudomonadota > Betaproteobacteria > Burkholderiales > Burkholderiaceae > Burkholderia > Burkholderia sp. 9777_1386. Next base: position 63,440 of record NZ_JACCQB010000031.1, read on the forward strand.
TCGTGAAGCGCTGGCTCGTGTCGGCCGCGCTCGGCTGAGCGAACCTTCCGCCACCGCGCCGGTCGGAGACGGTTCCGTTACGGCGTACACTGTGCCGTGCACTCCGATTGAGCTGAAGGAAGATTTCAATGAAAAAAACGATCCGCATCGCATCGCTGGCGCTGGCCGTCACGATGGCGACGCTTGGCTGCACCGCGCAGGCCGACCAGACCACCGACAAGCTGAAGGCTACGCTGCAGGCCCGGCTGGGCAACGACGCGCCGATCAAGAGCGTGTCGAAATCGCCGGTTGCAGGCCTTTACGAAGTGAACCTCGGCTCGCAGATCATCTATAGCGACGCGGCGGGCGACTACGTGCTGCTCGGCGATCTCGTCGACGCGAAGACGCACAAGAACCTGACCGACGCCCGCCTGTCCGAAATCAACAAGATCGACTTCGCGAGCCTGCCGTTCGCGAATGCGATCAAGGTCGTCAAGGGCAACGGCGCCCGCAAGATCGCGGTGTTCTCCGATCCGAACTGTCCGTACTGCAAGAAGCTCGAGACGACGCTGCAGTCGGTCGACAACGTGACCGTCTACACGTTCCTGTATCCGGTGCTGTCGCCGGATTCGACCGCGAAGTCGAAGGCGATCTGGTGTGCGACCGACCGCGCGAAGACGTGGGAAAGCTGGATGCTCGACCACCGTGCGCCGTCCGGCGCCGGTACCTGCGATACCAGCGCGCTGGACAAGAACCTCGCGCTCGGCCGCGGGATGAACGTCACCGGTACGCCGACGATCTTCCTGCCGGACGGCCGCCGCCTGCCGGGCGCGGTATCGGCCGACCAGCTCAACCAGGCGCTCGCCTCGAGCAAGTAACCGACTGCACGCCGGGCGCATGGCCCGGCCAGCGAGGGGCGCCCGCATGATCTGCCGGCGCCTCTCTTCGTTTTCGCCGCCGTATTCGACCGACCGATTGCCACGATGACCCAGCCGATCCGCTATTCGATTGTCCCGAAAGATCTTGCCGCGCACCTGTTCGAAGTGACGGTGACGGTTGCCGATCCCGATCCCGAAGGCCAGCGTTTCTCGCTGCCGGTATGGATTCCGGGCAGCTATCTCGTGCGCGAGTTCGCGCGCAACATCGTGACGCTGCGTGCGTTCAACGACGCGGGCCGCAAGGTGCGCATCGCGAAGACCGACAAGCACACGTGGCAGGCCGCGCCCGTGACCGGCGCGTTGACGCTGCGTTACGACGTGTATGCATGGGACCTGTCGGTGCGCTCCGCGTATCTCGACGAATCGGGCGGCTTCTTCAACGCGACGGCCGTGTTCCTGAGCGTCGCCGGTCGCGAGGACGCGCCGTGCGAAGTCGATATCGCGAAACCGGCCGGCGCGGCGTTCCGCACCTGGCGCGTCGGCACCGCACTGCCCGAAGCGGGCGGCACCCGGCGCTACGGTTTCGGCGCATATCGCGCGGCCAACTACGACGAGCTGTCCGACCATCCGGTGACGATCGGCGAATTCGCGCTCGCGACGTTCGACGCGCACGGCGTGCCGCACGACATCGTGATCGCGGGGCGCGTGACGCAGCTCGACCTGGAGCGGCTGCGCAACGACCTGAAGCGGGTGTGCGAGGCGCAGATCGCGTTGTTCGAGCCGAAGTCGAAGAAGGCGCCGATGGAGCGCTACGTGTTCATGACGCTCGCGGTCAGCGACGGCTACGGCGGCCTCGAGCATCGCGCGTCGACCGCGTTGATCTGCAACCGTACCGACCTGCCGGTGAAGGGGCGACCGGAAACGACGGAAGGCTATCGCACGTATCTCGGCCTCTGCAGCCACGAGTATTTCCACACGTGGAACGTGAAGCGCATCAAGCCAGCGGCGTTCGTGCCGTACGACCTCACCCGCGAGAACTACACGTCGCTGCTGTGGCTGTTCGAGGGCTTCACGTCGTATTACGACGACCTGATGCTGGTCCGCAGCGGGCTGATGTCGCAGGACGACTATTTCGCGGCGCTCGGCCGCACCGTGGGCGGCGTGCTGCGCGGCACGGGCCGGCTCAAGCAGAGCGTCGCGGAAAGCTCGTTCGACGCGTGGATCAAGTACTACCGTCAGGACGAGAACGCGACCAACGCGATCGTCAGCTATTACACGAAGGGCTCGCTCGTCGCGCTGGCGTTCGATCTCGCGATCCGCGCGCAGACGCGCAACCGCAAGTCGCTCGACGACGTGATGCGCCTGCTGTGGCAACGCTACGGCCGCGACTTCTATCGCGGCCAGCAGGCGGGCGTCGAGGAAAACGAAGTCGAGACGCTGATCGAAGAGGCGACGGGCGTCGCGCTCGGCCGCCTGTTCGCCGACGCCGTGCACGGCACGCGCGACCTGCCGCTCGCCGAACTGCTCGCGCCGTTCGGCGTGACGCTGACGCCCGATGTCGCGACCGGCGCGGCCGCGAAGCCGACGATCGGCGCGCGCCCGCGCGGCGGCGCGGACTGCACGTTGGCGGCGGTCTACGAAGGCGGCGCCGCGCATCGCGCGGGGTTGTCGGCCGGCGACACGCTGATCGCGGTCGACGGCCTGCGCGTGGCGGGTACGAACCTCGATGCGCTGCTGGCCCGCTACCGGCCGGGCGACAAGGTCGAGGTTCACGCGTTCCGCCGCGACGAGCTGCGTACCGCGAAGCTGAAGCTCGACGGCCCGGAAGTCACCCGCTACCGGCTGACGGCGGCCGCGAAGCCGGCTGCGGCCACGAAGGCCCGCGAAGCCTGGCTGAAGGGGTAAGCGGACGCACGCGGGTATCGGGGCGCGATCAAGGATTGTTCCGTTGTTGCAACAATCCGTCGCCCTGAACCCGCTTTTTCGCGGTCATATGGCCACGCACAATGGCGTCACTCGCGCTACCGAAGCGCAACCCCACTGGAGCCTGACATGACGACCATTCTGCAAATCAATTCCGCCGCGCGTTCGCAAGGTGCGCAATCCACGCTGCTGGCCAACGAACTGACGGCAAAGCTGCAACAATCGAATCCCGGCGCGAACGTCGTGGTTCGTGACCTGCTGGCCGATGCGCTGCCGCACCTCGACGAATCGGTGCTCGGCGCGTTCTTCACGCCGGCCGACAAGCGCACCGCGGAACAGAATGCGATCGTCGCGAAGAGCGATGCACTGATCGCCGAACTGCAGGCTGCCGACATCATCGTGATCGGCGCGCCGATGTACAACTTCGGCGTCTCGTCGCAACTGAAGACGTATTTCGACTGGATCGCCCGCGCAGGCGTCACGTTCCGTTACACCGAGAACGGTCCGGAAGGCCTGATCAAGGGCAAGAAGGTTCACGTCGTGACGGCCCGCGGCGGCAAGTACCTCGGTACGCCGAACGACAGCCACACGCCGTACCTGCGTTCGTTCCTCGGCTTCATCGGCCTGACCGACGTGAATTTCATCCATGCGGAAGGCCTGAACCTCGGTCCGGATGCGCAAAGCGCCGCACTGGCCAGCGCACGCGAAGCGATCGCCGCCGCGTAACGCGCAAGCTCGACGCGGGTGCGACGCACCCGCTGCGTCGCCCGATAAAAAAACGCCGCGCCCCGAAAGGGACGCGGCGTTTTTGCATGCGGTGGGGTAGCTGGCGAACCGGCTGCCGAGGCCGTTACGCGAACGTTTCGGCCACGTCCGGCAGGCGCCAGTCGATCGGTGCGCGGCCCGCGCCGACCAGATAGTCGTTCGCGAGCGCGAAATGGCGGCAGCCGAGGAAGCCGCGGTGCGCGGACAGCGGCGACGGGTGCGGCGCCTCCAGCACGCAGTGTTCGCTCGGATCGAACAGCGCGCGCTTGGCCTGCGCATGTGCGCCCCACAGCATGAACACGAGCCCGCGATGGCGGTTGGCGAGTTCGCGGATCAGCGTGTCCGTGCATTGTTCCCAGCCGCGCTTCGCGTGGCTCGCGGCCGCGCCGCGCTCGACCGTCAGCACGGTGTTGAGCAGCAGCACGCCCTGCCGCGCCCACGTATCGAGGCAGCCGTGGCGCGGCGTGTCGTGACCGAAGTTCGCGGCGATTTCCTTGAAGATGTTGCGCAGCGACGGCGGCGTGCGCACGGCCGGCGGCACCGAGAACGCGAGGCCGTGCGCCTGCGGCGTGCCGCGATCGTCGCCGTGGTACGGGTCCTGGCCCAGGATCACGACCTTCACGTCGTCGGGATGCGTCAGGCGCAGCGCGCGAAACACGTCGGTCGGGTAGACCGTCTTGCCGGCCGCGCGCTCGTCGTCGACGAAGCGGCACAGCGGCGCGTACGCGTCGCTGTCGATGAACGGCTTCAGCACGTCGCGCCAGACGGCCGGCAGCGCGTCGAATTGCGCGGCGAGATGCGGTACGTCGGCGGCAACGGACTGCGGTGCCGCGGCGGCCGGGGTCGGCGCGGACGCCGGCGCGGCGGTTTTCTTTGCGGTTTTGCGCGCGGCCGCGGGTGGCTCGGAAGCCGGGGACGGAAGATCGGCCGGTGCCGTTTCCGGCACGGGATCGTCGAACAGCGACGCCTGTTGCGGCGCGCGGGAAGTCTTGCGGGTTGCCATGCGTGATGCGTGTTTATTGCGCGCGCAGCCGGTAGCCGCGCTGCGCCTTGCTGATGTTTTCGGGAACGAGGCCCGGCAGCGCCTGCTGCAGTTCGGCGGCGAGCGTCGCGAGCGCCGTTTCCGGGCCGTCGATCAGTTCGAGTTCGATTTCGCTGATCGGTTCGCGGCGCGTGTCGCGCTCCGCCTGGACGACGATCTCGCCGAGGTCCACCGCGGCTTCGACGGTTGCGCCGCCGATTGCGATGCGCCACAGCGTACGCGAAAAATCCGTGCGGAACAGCGCGTACAGGGCGCCGGCCGCGTCATTCAGCGCGGCGGCGGCTTCCGGCACGTCGCAAGCCGCGACGAGCGCGTCGATTTCGAGCGCGTCGCCGGCGACCGGCAGTTCCCATTCGTGGCGGCGGTGCAGGCCGCCTTCCGCACTGCCGACGGTCTTGAACGTCTGCAGCCAGCCGTCCGGCGTGCGGCGCACGCGCACGGCGCTCTTCGAGCGCGCCAGCGCGAGATCGGGCGTGTCGTAATAGACGTTCGCGAGCGTGATCGCGTGGCCGGGTTCGCCGGTCAGCGTCTCGAAGAAGCGGCGCGCGGCGTCGGCCTGGCCGGCCGGCAGCGCGAGCTTGATTTCCTTTTCGATCGCCATCAGAAGAACATCCGTGCGAGTTCCTCGCCCGGCTGGTCGGCGCGCATGAACGCTTCGCCGACGAGGAACGTGTTCACGTTCGCCGCGCGCATCGTGTCGACGTCGGTGCGCGACAGGATGCCCGATTCGGTCACGACGATGCGGTCCGCCGGAATCATGTCGAGCATGTCGAGCGTGGTCTGGATCGACGTCTCGAACGTGCGCAGGTTGCGGTTGTTGATGCCGAGCAGCGGCGTCTTCAGCGTCAGCGCCTGTTCCATCTCGTGGCGGTCGTGTACTTCGACCAGCACCGCGAGCCCGAGCGAATGCGCATACGCTTCGAGATCCTGCATCAGCGGCGTGTCGAGCGCGGCGGCGATCAGCAGGATCGCGTCGGCGCCCATCGCGCGGGCTTCGACGATCTGGTATGCGTCGACGATGAAGTCCTTGCGCAGCACCGGCAGCGAGCAGGCCGCGCGCGCTTCCTCGAGATAGCGCACGCCGCCCTGGAAGAACTGCTCGTCGGTCAGCACCGACAGGCACGCGGCGCCGTGCGCCGCATACGAACGCGCGATGTCGGCCGGCACGAAATGCTCGCGCAGCACGCCTTTCGACGGGCTCGCCTTCTTGATTTCGGCGATCACGGCGGCGTTGCCGGCCGCATGCTTCGCCCGCAGCGCGCCGACGAAGTCGCGCAGGTCGCGCGCCGATGCGTCGAGTTTCAGTGCCTCGAGCGGCGTGCTGCGCATGGCCGCCGCGACTTCTTCGCGCTTGACGGCGATGATTCGGTCGAGAATGTCGCTCATGTGGGTTCCTGCTGGATTCGTAAGAGGGTCAGCGCTTGAACTGCTGCGTGAAGCGCACGAGTTCGTCGACTTTCGCGCGGGCCTTGCCGCTCGCGATCGCTTCGCGGGCGAGCTGGATGCCGTCCGCGATCGATTCGGCGACGTTCGCCGCATAGAGCGCGGTGCCCGCGTTCAGCGTGACGATCTCGCGCGCGACGCCCGGCTGGTTGTCCAGCGCGCCGAGCAGCATCGTGCGGGATTCGTCGGCATTTTCCACCTTCAGCGTGCGGTTCGACACCATCTGCAGGCCGAAGTCCTCCGGATGGATCTCGTATTCGTGCACCTTGCCGTCGCGCAATTCGCCGACGAGCGTCGCGGCGCCGAGCGATACCTCGTCCATCCCGTCCTTGCCGTACACGACGAGCACGTGCTGCGCGCCGAGGCGCTGCATCACGCGCACCTGGATGCCGACGAGGTCGGCGTGGAACACGCCCATCAGCTGGTTCGGCGCGCCGGCCGGATTGGTCAGCGGGCCGAGGATGTTGAAGATCGTGCGCACGCCGAGCTCGCGGCGCACGGCCGCGATGTTCTTCATCGCCGGGTGATGGTTCGGCGCGAACATGAAGCCCATGCCGGTTTCGGCGATCGACGCGGCGACCTGGTCCGACTGCAGGTCGATGTTCACGCCGAGCGCCTCGAGCACGTCGGCGCTGCCGGACTTGCTCGATACGCCGCGGTTGCCGTGCTTCGCGACCTTCGCGCCCGCGGCGGCCGTGACGAACATCGACGCGGTCGAGATGTTGAACGTGTGCGAGCCGTCGCCACCGGTGCCGACGATGTCGACGAAGTTCGAGTTGTCCTGCACCTCGACGTGGTTCGCGAATTCGCGCATCACGGTCGCGGCGGCGGCGATCTCGCCGATCGTCTCCTTCTTCACGCGCAGCCCGGTGATGATCGCGGCCGCCATCACGGGCGACAGGTCGCCGCGCATGATCAGCCGCATCAGGTGCAGCATTTCGTCGTGGAAGATCTCGCGGTGCTCGATCGTGCGTTGCAGCGCTTCCTGCGGGGTAATCGTCATCGTGAGGCTCCCGTCAGGCGGTGGGCGCGGCCGCGCGGGCCGCTCCGCGCGTCTGCTTCAAGAAATTCTCGAGCAGCGCATGGCCGTGCTCGGACAGGATCGATTCCGGGTGGAACTGCACGCCTTCGACCGGCAGCGTCTTGTGGCGTACGCCCATGATTTCGCCGTCGTCGGTCCACGCGGACACCTCGAGGCAGTCCGGCAGCGATTCGCGCTCGATCGCGAGCGAGTGGTAGCGCGTCACGTCGAAATGCTTCGGCAGGTCGGCGAACACGCCGCGGCAGTCGGTTTCGATCCGGCTTACCTTGCCGTGCATGATGGTCTTCGCGCGCACCACGCGGCCGCCGAATGCCTCGCCGATCGCCTGGTGGCCGAGGCAGACGCCGAGGATCGGCTTCTTGCCCGCGAATTCGCGCAGCACGTCGAGCGTGATGCCCGCGTGCTGCGGATTGCTCGGGCCGGGCGACAGGCAGATCGCGTCGGGGTTCAGGCGCGCGATGTCGTCGAGCGTGATTTCGTCGTTGCGGTAGGTACGCACGTCCTCGCCGAGTTCGCCGAAGTACTGGACCAGGTTGTAGGTAAACGAGTCGTAGTTGTCGATCATGAGCAGCATGGTCAGTCTCCGGTCAGAAGTCGCTATCGAGGCCGTCCTGGACCTGTTCGGCCGCACGCAGCACCGCGCGCGCCTTGTTCTCGGTCTCTTGCCATTCGGATTCGGGCACCGAATCCGCGACGACGCCGGCTGCCGCTTGCACGTACAGGTTGCCGTTGTGGATCAGGCCCGTGCGGATCGCGATCGCGAGATCCATCTCGCCCGAGAACGACAGATAGCCGACCGCACCGCCGTACAGCCCGCGCTTGACCGGCTCGAGTTCGTCGATCAGTTCCATCGCGCGCACCTTCGGCGCGCCGGACAGCGTGCCGGCCGGGAACGTCGCGCGCAGCACGTCGTAGTTCGTCATGCCGGGCTTCAGCTTGCCTTCGACCGAGCTGACAATGTGCTGCACGTGCGAGTACTTCTCGATGACCATCTGGTCGGTCACCTGCACCGAGCCGATTTCCGCGATGCGGCCGACGTCGTTGCGCGCGAGGTCGATCAGCATCACGTGCTCGGCGATCTCCTTCGGGTCGTTGAGCAGCTCGGTCGCGAGTTCCGCGTCGCGCTCGGGCGTGTTGCCGCGCGGGCGCGTGCCGGCGAGCGGGCGGATCGTGACGATCTGGTCTTCGCCGCGCTTTTCCTGGCGCACCAGGATTTCCGGCGATGCGCCGACCACGTGGAAATCGCCGAAGTTGTAGTAATACATGTACGGCGACGGATTCAGCGAACGCAGCGCGCGGTACAGCGACAGCGGATTGTCGCGGTACGGCTTCGTCAGCCGCTGGCCGACCTGGATCTGCATCAGCTCGCCGGCGGCGATGTATTCCTTGGCCTGGCGCACGGCGGCCAGATAGTCGTCCTTCTTGAATTCACGGAACGTCTCGGTGCGCACGCTCGCCGACGTGACGGGCGGCTGCACGGTCGTGCGCAGGCGCTGCTTCAGTTCGCGCAGGCGCTGTTTCGCCTTCGCGTACGCTTCGGGCTGGCCCGGGTCCGCGTAGATGATCAGGTAGAGCTTGCCGGCGAGGTTGTCGATCACCGCGACTTCCTCGGTCAGCAGCAACTGGATGTCGGGCAGGCCGAGATCGTCGCGCGGCGCGGTGTTCGCGAGCTTCTTCTCGATGTAGCGCACCGCGTCGTAGCCGAAGTAGCCGGCGAGGCCGCCGCAGAAGCGCGGCAGGCCCGGGCGCTGCGCGACCTTGAAGCGCGCCTGGAACGATTCGATGAACTGGAACGGGTCGCCGTCGTGCGTCTCGACGACCTGGCCGTCGCGCACGACTTCCGACACGCCGTTGCGGGTGCGCACCAGCGTGCGGGCGGGCAGGCCGATGAACGAATAGCGGCCGAAGCGTTCGCCGCCGACCACCGATTCGAGCAGGAACGAGTTGGCGCCCGCGCGTTCGGGCTGGGCCAGCTTCAGGTAGAGGGACAGCGGCGTTTCGAGATCGGCGAGGGCTTCCGCGATCAGCGGGATGCGGTTGTAGCCTTCGTTCGCGAGCGATTGGAATTCGAGTTCGGTCATGTTCCGGTCCTGTTCGGGACGAGCGGCGCGTGCGCCAGGGATCACTTGACGCTGCGCGGGTGGCCGTCGGCGAAAGGGCGGTCGATCGAGAAGTGCCTGTTGCCGGCCGGCACTCCGGGCGTGAACGTCGCGAGCCTGCGGCCGGTCCTGAACGCGAGCGTTCGGACGCGGTGGAACTCGAGGTGGTGCGACGGTCGGCGCGCGGATGCGCAGCGAGATAAAAAACGGCGCTGAAGACGTGCTTCAGCGTACCTCATCGAAGAGGTTAGCGCGACCAGCGACGCCAGGGCCAGGCTCCCCGGTCGATGCTGCTCAGACTCCGTTTTTTATTCAGAAACATGCGGATGGAAGAAATAATCAGATGGTTGGCCGGCCGGCGTTGTGCGCGGAAATTGTGCGAGCCGCAACCAGCAACGAATCGACTATACCATCCGAATTTATCGTTTGTATAGCTTTGCCGTGGTTGTAGCCGTACGGCACCGTCAGCGTCGCCATCCCGGCCGCGCGGCCCGCCAGCGCATCGTTTTCCGAGTCGCCGATCGCGACCGCGGCGTCCGGCGCGACGCCGAGCGCGTCGCAGGCCGTCAGCATCGGCAGCGGGTCGGGCTTCTTGCGCGCGACGCTGTCGCCGCCCAGCACGATGCCGAAGCAGCCGGCCAGCCCGTATTGTTCGAGCAGCTCGACCGCGAAGCGGTGCGGCTTGTTCGTCACGCACGCGAGCCGGATGCCGGCCGCGCGCAGTGCATCGAGGCCGGCTGCCACGTCCGGATAGAGGCGCGTGTGGCGGCCGTTGATCTTCGCGTATTCGCTCTGATAGATCGCCAGTGCGTCGTCGAAGCGCGCGTGCGCTTCGTCGGCCGGGAAGCGCGGCTTCAGCACGCTCTGGATCAGGTGTTCGGAGCCCTTGCCGACGTAGCCGATCACTTCGTCGCGCGACGTGGCCGGCGCGCCGAGCTGCGCGAGCATCCCGTTCAGGCCGGCCGTGAAATCGTCGGCGGTATCGACCATCGTGCCGTCGAGGTCGATCAGCGCGGCGTCGATGCGCGGCGCGGCAAAGCGGATCGGGCCCGCGTCCGTGGCGGCCTCGGCCGGCGCGCGGCCGGCGAACGACGAGTCGGCCACGGCGTCAGCTCCGTTCGACGGTCGCGAGCGCCGCGCGCATCTCGTCGATCACCTTGCGGTAGTCGGGCTTGCCGAAGATCGCCGAACCCGCGACGAACGTGTCCGCGCCGGCCGCCGCGATTTCCGCGATGTTGTCGGCCTTCACGCCGCCGTCGACCTCGAGCAGGATCTCGCGGCCCGTGCGCTCGGTGTACGCGTCGATGCGCGCACGCGCCTCGCGCAGCTTGTTCAGCGTTTCCGGAATGAACGACTGGCCGCCGAAGCCGGGGTTCACCGACATCAGCAGCACGAAGTCGAGGCGGTCCATCACGTGGTCGAGGTAGTTCAGCGGCGTGGCCGGATTGAACACGAGACCGGCCTTGCAGCCGTGGTCGCGGATCAGCGACAGCGTGCGGTCGATGTGATCGGAGCCTTCCGGGTGGAAGCTGATCAGGTTCGCGCCGGCCTTCGCGAAATCGGGCACGATCCGGTCGACCGGGCGCACCATCAGGTGCACGTCGATCGGCACCTGCACGTGCGGGCGGATCGCCTCGCAGACGAGCGGGCCGATCGTCAGGTTCGGCACATAATGGTTGTCCATCACGTCGAAGTGAATCCAGTCGGCGCCGGCGGCGACCACGTTGCGGACTTCTTCGCCGAGCCGTGCAAAGTCGGCCGACAGGATGCTGGGAGCGATGCGGAATTGAGTCATGACAGGGGAGCGGGGGACGTTGCGGCGCAAAACCGTCATTCTACCGTCCGGCGACCCGGCGCGCGGCGGCAGGCCGTGCGGTTGCGGCCCGATTGCGCATAGAATGCCGAACCAATGCGGCGCGCCCGCGGCCCGGCCGCTCGAGTCGGCGCGCGCGGTTACCTAGAGCGGACACACCATGAGTCAGTATCAGTTCACCGTTTCGGTGAAAACCAGCTACTTGCCGGAACAATCCGACCCCGATCACCGTCAATACGCATTCGCGTACACGCTGACGATCCGCAATACCGGACAGGTCGCGGCGCAACTGATCGCCCGTCACTGGATCATCACGGACAGCGAGAGCCACGTGCAGGAAGTGAAGGGACTCGGCGTCGTCGGGCACCAGCCGCTGCTGCAGCCGGGCGAGCATTTCGAATACACGAGCTGGGCCGTGATCGCGACGCCGGTCGGCACGATGCGCGGTGCGTACTTCTGCGTGGCGGAAGACGGCGAGCGTTTCGAGGCGCCGGTCGACGAGTTCGCCCTGCACATGCCGCGCACGCTGCATTGAGCGTGCAGTGTGCGACGGGCGTCAGCGCGGCTGGCGGTCGTTGTGGCGGGCCTGCTTCTTTCTGCCCGACGACGTCCACACGACGATGAAGATCAGCAGGGCAAGCGCTACGAAGGCTTCGAGCGCGAAGATGAGCATCGGATATTGGTCGAGAAAATCTGACATGGCGGTTTCCATCAAGAACGGACATTGTATGTGGTTTGGGCCCCGGCTGGCCGGGTGGATGGCCGCCGCCGCGGCGGCGGCGCTGCTCGCGGCGTGCGGTGGTGCGCCGACGCGGACCTCCGCGCTGAAGCCGCCGACCGGCGCGGCGATCGTGCCGGGGCAGGTCGCCGCGAAGCGGCTCACGCCGGTCGCGTGGCAGCAGGTGCCGGGCTGGCAGGACGATTCGTTGATCGGCGCGACGGCCGCGCTGCGGCAGAACTGCGCGCGGCTCGCGCGCCAGCCGGCCTGGGCGCGCGCTTGCGCGGCCGCCGACCGGCTCGACGAACTCGACGTCAGCAGCGCCCGCACTTTCTTCGAAACGTATTTCACGCCGTTCCAGCTCGCGAATACCGACGGTACGCTCGACGGGCTCGTGACCGGCTATTACGAGCCGCTGCTGCACGGTTCGCGCGTGCGCCGCGGCCCGTATCAGTACGCGCTCTATCGCTGGCCGGCCGGCTATCGCGCGGGCGCCCCGCTGCCGGCACGCGCGCAGCTCGAGCGCGCCGGCATCCTGAACGGCAACGAACTCGTGTGGGTCGACGATCCGATCGAGGCGTTCTTCCTGCAGGTGCAGGGCTCGGGTCGCGTGCTGCTCGACGACGGTTCGGTGATGCGGGTCGGCTTCGGCGGCACCAACAACCAGCCGTACCGTTCGATCGGCAAGTGGCTGCTCGATCGCGGCGAGCTGACGCCCGCGCAGGCAACGATGCAGGGCATCAAGGCGTGGGCGAAGGCGAACCCGACGCGCGTCGACGCGCTGCTCGACACGAATCCGCGCTTCGTGTTCTTCCGCGACATGCCGACCAAGGAAGATGCGCCGCATGGCGGCGCGGACGGTCCGATCGGCGCGCTCGGCGTGCCGCTGACGCCGGAGCGCTCGATCGCGGTCGATCCGTCGTCGATCCCGCTCGGCACGCCGGTGTTTCTGCAGACCACGCGTCCGCTGACGAATACGCCGATGAACCGGCTCGTGTTCGCGCAGGATACGGGCTCGGCGATCAAGGGGGGCGTGCGGGCCGACTATTTCTGGGGGCTCGGCGACGACGCGGGTGATCAGGCTGGCCGGATGAAGCAGGTCGGCCGGATGTGGCTGCTGTTCCCGAATTCGTGATTCGGGATGACGCGGGCTGCACGGAGGAGGCGGTCTGTGCATGAGCCGCGGGGTTCGTGGCGTGTCTCGGGTGCGTGGCGCATGCCGACGGTCTGATCGCGGGTGTGGCCCTGTGATTTAGGTTCGCGTGATGCAGCGATGTCGCGTCGAACGACGCTTTGGAATTGAAACAGCCCGATCGGTGTTGGCCGATCGGGCTGTTTCATTTGCCGGCACGGATTCGCCGTTGGGCGACGTACAGGTGGCGAGCGACCTCAGCCCTTGCGCTTGTCGACGACCCGGCGCGCCTTGCCGACCGACCGCTCGATGCCGTTCACGGGCAGCACGTTGATCACGGCCGTCACGCCGATCAGCGACTTGATGTCGTACGCGAGCGCCTGTTTTGCCGCCTGGATCGCCGCGGTGTCGGGCGCGGTTTCCGGGCAGGGTTCGACGTTGAGCGTCAGCACGTCGAGCGGGCCTTCCTTCGTCAGCACGATCTGATAGTGCGGCGCGAGCGCGCGCTGCTTGAGCAACTGTTCCTCGATTTGCGTCGGGAACACGTTGACGCCGCGCACGATCATCATGTCGTCCGACCGGCCGGTGATCTTCTCCATCCGGCGCATCGTCCGGGCGGTGCCCGGCAGCAGGCGCGTGAGGTCGCGCGTGCGATAGCGGATGATCGGCAGTGCTTCCTTCGTCAGCGACGTGAACACGAGCTCGCCAAGTTCGCCGTCCGGGAGCACTTCGCCGGTTTCCGGATCGATGATTTCCGGATAGAAGTGGTCTTCCCAGATGGTCGGGCCGTCCTTGGTCTCGACGCATTCGGACGCCACGCCGGGGCCCATCACTTCGGACAGTCCGTAGATGTCGACTGCGTCGATGCCCATCCGCTGTTCGATGGCGACGCGCATGTCGTTGGTCCACGGCTCCGCGCCGAAGATGCCGATGCGCAGCGAGCTTTGCACGGGATCGAGGCCCTGGCGCTCGATCTCGTCGGCGATCGACAGCATGTAGCTCGGCGTGACCATGATGATGTCGGGCCGGAAATCCTGGATCAGCTGTACCTGCTTTTCGGTCTGGCCGCCGCCGAACGGGATCACGGTGAGGCCTGCGCGTTCTGCGCCGTAGTGCGCGCCGAGCCCGCCCGTGAACAGCCCGTAGCCGTAGCTGACGTGCACCTTGTCGCCGCGGCGCGCGCCGGCGGCGCGGATCGAGCGGGCGACGAGATTCGCCCACGTATCGATGTCGGCAGCCGTATAGCCGACGACCGTCGGCTTGCCGGTCGTGCCCGACGACGCGTGGATGCGCGAGATCCGGTCCTGCGGCACCGCGAACATCCCGAACGGATAGCTGTCGCGCAGGTCGCCCTTGGTCGTGAACGGGAAGCGCGACAGGTCGGCGAGCGTCTTCAGGTCGTCCGGATGCACGCCGGCTTCGTCGAACTTGCGGCGATAGACGGGCGAGTGATCATACGCATGCCGGAGCGACCACTTGAGGCGCTCGAGCTGCAGCGCGGTCAGCTCGTCGCGTGAGGCGGTCTCGATCGGCTCGAGCGGTAGCGGGGTAGTCATGCATGTCTCCAGTGTTTGTTATGGGCGAGCCGTCGACGTCAGCGGTCTTCCGGGATGACCGTGCCCTTGATCTGGGCGGATTTGCCGCGAAACATCGCGACCGTGTCGCCTGTCTGGTTCGTGACGCGGATGTCGTAGATGCCGTGGCGGCCGGCGCGCGCCTGCTCGATCGCCTCGGCCGTCAGCACGTCGCCGCCGTGCACGGGGCGCAGGAATTCGATCGAGCAGCCGGCCGCGACCGCACTCAGGTTGTACGAGTTGCACGCGAACGCGAACGTCGAATCGGCGAGCGTGAAGATGATCCCGCCGTGGCAGGTCTGGTGCCCATTCAGGAATTCGGGTCGCACGCGCATCTGCAGGCGGGCGTAGCCCGCGCGTACTTCGGCGATCTCCATGCCGAACGCGCGGCTGCAGGCGTCGGCGTCGTACATGGCCTGCGCGGTTGCGCGGGCGAGCGCATCGGGGGCGAGCGTGGCGGTGGCGTTCGTCATGTCAACGTCCCTCGAAGCGCGGTGTGCGCTTCCCGATGAAGGCCTGCACGCCTTCCGCATAGTCGTGCGACTGGCCGAGCTTGCGCTGCAGGTCGCGTTCCAGGTCGAGCTGCTGATCGAGCGTGTTCGTGACGCTGTCCCGCATCGACTGCTTGATCGATGCGATGGCGAGCGTCGGCTGCTGCGCGAGCTGGGTGGCGAGCTGGCGGGTTGTCGCGACGAGCGCTTCGTCGTCGACCGCACGCCAGATCAGGCCCCACTGTTCGGCCTGTTCGGCGCCGAGCTTGTCGCCGGTCAGCGCGAGCCCCAGCGCGCGTGCCATGCCGACGCGTTGCGGCAGGAACCACGTGCCGCCCGAATCGGGCACGAGCCCGATCTTGACGAAGGCCTGGATGAAACTGCTCGAACGGGCGGCAAACACCAGATCGCACGCAAGTGCGAGATTCGCGCCGGCGCCGGCGGCCGTGCCGTTGACGGCCGCGATCACCGGAATCGGCAGACGCTGCAGGCGGCGGATCAGCGGATTGAAATGCTCGTCGATCAGCGTGCCGAGATCGGTGGACGCGCCCGGCGTGAAGTCGAGGTCGGCCAGATCCTGGCCCGCGCAAAAGCCGCGGCCCGCACCCGTCAGAATCAGCGCACGCGCGCCGGCCGCCTCGACTTCATCGAGCGCCGACTGCAGTTCGCGATGCATCGCCCGCGTGAAGCTGTTCAGCTTGTCGGGCCGGTTGAGCGTGATCGTGGCCACGCCCGCGGCCTGATCGATATCCAGCTGGATCGCCTGATAGGACATGCAGTGTCTCCTTCATGACTTCGTTATAGGCGGACGGTGCGTGGGTTACACGCGTTCGATCGCGATCGCGATGCCCTGGCCGACGCCGATGCACATCGTACAGAGCGCGAACCGGCCGCCGGTGCGCTCGAGTTGATGGAGCGCCGTGGTGACGAGCCGGGCGCCCGATGCGCCGAGCGGGTGGCCGAGCGCGATCGCACCGCCGTTCGGGTTCACGCGCGGATCGTCGTCGGCGACGCCGAGCATGCGCAGCACGGCGAGACCTTGCGACGCGAACGCCTCGTTCAGTTCGATCACGTCGAACTGGTCGATGCGCATCCCGAGCTGGTGCAGGAGTTTCTGCGTGGCCGGCGCGGGACCGATGCCCATTACGCGCGGCTCGACGCCGGCGGTCGCCATGCCGACGACGCGCGCGCGGCGGCGCAGGCCATACTGGTCGGCCGCCTGCGCATTGGCGAGCAGCAGCGCGCAGGCGCCGTCGTTCACGCCCGACGCGTTGCCGGCCGTCACCGAGCCGTCCGGGCGCACGACGCCCTTCAGCTTCGCAAGCGCCTCGAGCGACGTTTCGCGCGGATGCTCGTCACGCGACACGACGATGGCATCGCCTTTCTTCTGCGGAATCGTGACCGCGACGATTTCTTCGGCGAGCGTGCCGTCCTGCTGCGCCCGCGCGGCTTTCTGCTGGCTGCGCAGTGCGAACAGGTCCTGATCCGCGCGGCTGATGTCGTAGTCGAGCGCGACGTTCTCGGCCGTCTCCGGCATCGAATCGACGCCATACAGCTGCTTCATCAGCGGATTGACGAAGCGCCAGCCGATCGTCGTGTCGAAGATGTCGGCCTGGCGCGCGAACGCGCTCGCGGCCTTGCCCATCACGAACGGTGCGCGCGTCATGCTCTCGACGCCGCCAGCAATCATCAGACGTGCTTCACCTGCCTTGATCGCGCGCGCGGCCGTGCCGACCGCGTCCATCCCGGAGCCGCACAGCCGGTTCAGCGTCGTGCCGGGCACGGCAGTGGGCAGGCCCGCCAGCAGCGCCGACATGCGTGCCACGTTGCGGTTGTCCTCGCCGGCCTGGTTCGCACAACCGTAGACCACGTCGTCGATCGCCGCCCAGTCAACGTCGCGGTTGCGCTCGATCAGCGCCTTGAGCGGCACCGCGCCGAGGTCGTCGGCACGGACATCTTTCAGGGCGCCGCCGTAGCGGCCGATGGGGGTGCGAATCGCATCGCAGATGTAGGCGTCTGTCATGGGCGTATCGATGAGTGACGAACCCGCCGGGTGGCGGATTCGTTCATGGTAGAGAACATGGCGGCGTTTGCACGTCGGCCAATCGGGTTATGCCGTCTGGCCGGCTTCCGCAGGTACCGCCTTCGGGGCAACATGGACGCGGCTTTGCACCACGCGGAACCGGTTGGCGACGAATGCCGGATCGGCCAGCGCGGCGTTGGCCGCCGGGTTCGCGCCCGTGCCGTGGAAGTCGGAGAACGCGGCTGACTGGTTGACGAATACGCCGCCCGTGAGGTTGATCGACAGCGCGACGCCGCCACGCACCGCCGCGTCGTGCGCGGCATCGACGATCGCGTCGTCGGTGCTGTAGACGGAGAGGGTCAGTGCGCCATGCTCGGCGGCGATTTCACCGGCCAGGTCGAGCGACTGGGCAGTCGAGTCGGTCGAGATCACGAACGAGATCGGGCCGAACCACTCCTGCGTGAATTTCTCGCGGTCGGCCACGTCGAGTTGCAGCACGAGCGGTGTGCGCACGCGCGCATCGGGGAACGCGGGGTGCTGGAGGGTCTGGCTGTCGGCGAGCACGCGGCCGAGCTTGCGTGCGTCGTCGATGCGCGCGGTCACGCCGTCGTTCTGGATCGCGCCGATCAGTTCGACCGAGCGTGCCGGGTCGCCGGTGAGTTTCTGCACGGCAACCGCGATGGCTTGCGCGACTTCGTCGAAGCTCGCGTGGCCGTCGGCCGTCCGGATGCCGTCGCGCGGCACGTAGATGTTCTGCGGTGCGGTGCACATCTGGCCGGAGTACAGCGCCAGCGAGAACGCGATGTTCTTGGCGGCGGCCTTCAGATCGTCGGTCGAGTCGATCACGATCTGGTTGACGCCGGCTTTTTCGGTGTAGACCTGTGCCTGATGGGCATGGCGTTCGAGCCACGTGCCGTTCTGCGTGCTGCCGGTGAAGTCGATCAGCTTGATCTCGGGGCGCAGCGCGAGTTCCTGGACCAGCGCGCCGTCGTTGGGCTCGGTCGCAAGCAGCGTGACGACGTTCGGGTCGAATCCGGCTTCGCGCAGCACGTCGCGGGCGATCCGCACCGTGATGGCGAGCGGCAGGATCGCGCCCGGGTGCGGTTTGACGATCACCGTATTACCGGTTGCCAGGTCGGCGAACAGGCCGGGGTAGCCGTTCCAGGTCGGGAATGTGCAGCAGCCGAGCACGAGGCCCGTGCCGCGCGGCACGATCGTATAGCGCTTGTGCATCGCGAGCGGCGGGTTCTTGCCTTGCGGCTTTTCCCAGTGCGCATCGGCCGGGATGCGGCGCAGCTCGTCCCACGCATAGGCGACCGCTTCGAGGGCGCGGTCCTGCGCGTGTGGGCCGCCGGCCTGGAACGCCATCATGAAGGCTTGCCCGGTGGTGTGCATCACGCTGTAGGCAATTTCGAAGCTTGCGCGGTTCAGGCGCGCCAGGATTTCGAGGCTGACGCCGACCCACGCGCTCGGGCCAGCTTCGCGCCACGTGCGTTGCGCGGCGGCGGCGGCAGCGATCAGTGCGTCGGGCGTCGATTTCGGGTACCGGACGCCCAGCGCGATGCCGTACGGCGAGCGCTCGGCGCCGACCGTTTCACCGGTCGCCGGCTGGTCGAGTACGAAGGTCGTGTCGAGGTGCGACTTGAACGCGGCCTCACCGTCCGCGCTTGCGCTTTCCCCGTACACTTTGGGGCTCGGCATTTCGGCGAACGGGCTCCAGTACCCGCGGCTCTCGATGGCGGCGAGTGCGTGTTTCAGCGTGTCTTCGTGCTTCGTGAACAGGGCATGGGTCATGGCGGCGGCCTGATGAACGTTGAGAGGGATTGGATCGATTAATTAACCGACCGGTTGGTCGGAGAATGGTAGCATCAAACTATTCGCATGTGCGAGGCGTTTCTCATTTCATTGATCGAGGAGAAATAGATGGCTTACGAGAACATCCTGGTGGAGACCCGGGGGCGTGTCGGTCTGGTGACGCTGAACCGTCCGAAGGCGCTGAATGCGCTGAACGATGCTCTGATGGATGAGCTGGGCGCCGCGCTGAAGGCGTTCGATGCGGACGACGACATCGGCGCGATCGTCGTGACCGGGAGCGAAAAGGCGTTCGCGGCCGGTGCGGACATCGGCATGATGGCGACCTACTCCTATATGGATGTCTATCGGGGCGACTACATCACGCGCAACTGGGAGACGGTCCGCGAGATCCGCAAGCCGATCATTGCCGCGGTTTCGGGCTTTGCGCTGGGCGGTGGCTGCGAGCTGGCAATGATGTGCGACATCATTTTCGCGGCGGACACGGCCAAGTTCGGTCAGCCGGAAATCAAGCTGGGCGTCATGCCGGGGGCGGGCGGCACGCAGCGTTTGCCGCGCGCGGTATCGAAGGCGAAGGCGATGGACATGTGCCTGACCGCGCGCTTCATGGACGCTGTCGAAGCGGAGCGTGCCGGGCTCGTGTCACGCGTGCTGCCCGCCGACAAGCTGCTCGACGAGGCGATTGCCGCCGCCACCACGATCGCCGAGTTTTCGTTGCCGGCAGTCATGATGGTCAAGGAGTCGGTGAACCGCGCGTACGAGACGACGCTGGCTGAAGGCGTTCACTTCGAGCGCCGGCTGTTCCATTCGCTGTTCGCAACCGAAGATCAGAAGGAAGGGATGGCGGCATTCGTCGAGAAGCGGAAGCCGGTCTTCAAGCACCGCTGATCGACTGGCGTCGGTCGGGTGTCCGGTGGCTGGCCTGCACCGGTTGTCGGCGTGATCGCCTTGCCCCGTTCATCAAAAGCCTCCGTGCGCGTGAGCGCACGGAGGCTTTTTCAAACTTTCTTCACAAAGCGCTTGCAAGGATGGGGGCAGGTGCTTAGAATCACGCCTCTTTCGCGCCAACGGAAACGCGGCGCGGAGGGAAGGGAAGCAGTGCTGTTGGGGTTCGGAGGTAGCGAGCCTCGGCGGTACGGAAGTTGAGCCCCGCAGTCGCAAC
>NZ_JACCQB010000032.1:0-83268 GCF_015712265.1 Burkholderia sp. 9777_1386
CCTTATCGTCGGCAGCGTCAGATTGTATAAGAGACAGGATCCAGACCCTCGACAGCACGATCGCGAACGTCGCGCTGCCGCACATGCAGGGCACGCTGTCCGCGTCGCAGGACGAAATCACGTGGGTGCTGACCTCCTACATCGTCGCCGCGGCGATCGCGACGCCGCTCACCGGCTGGCTGTCCGACCGGCTGAGCGTGAAGCGGCTGCTGATCGTGTCGATCGCGGGCTTCACGGTAGCGTCGGCGCTGTGCGGGCTGTCGGAGACGCTCGTGCAGATCGTCGGCGCGCGGCTGCTGCAGGGCGTGTTCGGCGCGGCGCTGGTGCCGCTGTCGCAATCGATCCTGCTCGACATCAACCCGCGCGAGAAACAGGGCCAGGCGATGGCGATCTGGGGAATGGGCGTGATGGTCGGCCCGATCCTCGGCCCGACGCTCGGCGGCTGGCTCACCGACAGCTACAACTGGCGCTGGGTGTTCTTCATCAACGTGCCGATCGGCGCGTTCGCGCTCGCCGGCGTGATGACCTTCCTGCCGGCGCGCGCGCCGCGTCCGCACGTGAAATTCGACGCATTCGGCTTCGCGACGCTCGCCCTCGCGATCGGTGCGTTCCAGGCGATGCTCGACCGCGGCGAACAGCTCGACTGGTTCGGTTCGTACGAGATCCGCATCGAGGCGCTCGTCGCGGCGCTCGGCTTCGCGTTCTTCCTCGCGCATACGGCGACCGTCGGCAAGGCGTCGTTCTTCAAGTCCGAACTGCTGCGCGATCCGAATTTCGCGACGGGCACGCTGTTCATCTTCGTGGTCGGCGCGGTGCTGTATGCCACCCGCGCGCTGCTGCCGCCGATGCTGCAGAACCTGATGGGCTACCCGGTCGCGACGACGGGCCTCGTCACCGCGCCGAGCGGCGCCGGCACGATGATCGCGATGCTGTTCGTCGGCAGGCTGCTGAAATACGTGGATGCGCGGATGCTGCTGCTCGCGGGGCTGTCGATTTCCGCGCTCGCGCTGTGGCAGATGATGCAGTACACGGTCGTGCTGTCCGAAGCGGACATCGTGTGGCCCGGCGTGATCCAGGGCTTCGGCCTCGGGCTCGTGTTCGTGCCGCTGAGCGCGCTGTCGTTCTCGACGCTGCCGCCCGAACTGCGCGCGGACGGCACGGCCACCTACAGCCTGATGCGCAACATCGGCAGCAGTATCGGCATCTCGATCGTGCAGACGCTGATGACGCGCAACACGCAGGTCGCGCATGCCGACCTCGCGACGCACGTCACGCCGTTCAACCCGACCGTGCAGGCGATCGCCGGCAGCCGCGTCGATCTCGCGCTGCTCGACCGCACGATCAACCAGCAGGCGACGATGATCGCGTACCTGAACGACTTCAAGCTGATGTTCGTCGCGACGCTGCTGATGATTCCGCTGTTGCTGCTGATCCGCCCGCCGCAGAAAACGGCGAGCGTCGACGTCGCGCACGCGGCGATGGACTGACGGGCGCGCATGCGCCCGTCCGCAGCCGCGTCAGGCCTTCATCGTCCCGGTGCGCACGTAGCGCTCGTGCCACGACAGCGCCTCGGCGAGCAGATGCGGCGTGTGCTTGCCGAAGCTGTCGCGCGACGCGCGCTCGAAGTAGTCCTCGAGCATCGGACGGTAGTCGGGGTGCGCGCAGGTCGCGATGATCTTGCGCGCGCGCTGCTTCGGCGACAGGCCGCGCAGGTCGGCCAGCCCCTGCTCGGTGACGACGACCGCGACGTCGTGCTCGGTATGGTCGACGTGGCTCGCCATCGGCACGATCCGCGAGATCGCCCCGCCCTTCGCGGTACTCGCCGACATGAAGCACGACAGGTAGCCGTTGCGCGCGAAGTCGCCCGAGCCGCCGATGCCGTTCTGGATCTTCGTGCCCATCACGTGCGTCGAGTTCACGTTGCCGTAGATGTCGGCCTCGATCATCCCGTTCATCGCGATGCAGCCGAGGCGGCGCACGAGTTCCGGATGGTTGCTGATCTCCTGCGGACGCAGCACGATCTTCTCGCGGAACGTCGCGATCTCGTCGGCGAAACGCTGCACGGCGGCCGGGCTCAGCGACAGCGCGGTGGCCGACGCGAAGCTCAGCGTGCCGTCGTCGAGCAGGTCGAGCATGCCGTCCTGGATCACCTCGGTGTAGGCCGTCAGGTTCGAGAAACCGGCCGAGCTGAGTTCCGCGAGCACCGCGTTCGTGATGTTGCCGACGCCCGACTGCAGCGGCAGCAGGTTTTCCGGCAGGCGGCCGCGCTTCACTTCGTGACGCAGGAAGTCGATCAGTTGCAGCGCGATCTGCTTGGACGTCGCATCCGGCGCGGTGAATGCATTGCTGCGATCGGGCGCGTCGGTCTCGACGATCGCGACGATCTTGTCGGCCGGGCAGCGCAGGTACGGCTCGCCGATCCGGTCGTCGCTCTTCGTCAGCGGAATCGGCTTGCGATGCGGCGGCAGCGCGGTGCCGTAATAAATGTCGTGCATCCCGTCGAGGCCGAGCGGCTGGCGCGCGTTCACTTCGAGGATCACGTGCTTCGCGCGCTCGAGCCAGGTCTTGTTGTTGCCGATCGACGCGGACGGGATCAGCAGGCCGTCCTCGCGGATGCCCGCGACTTCGACGATCGCGACGTCGAGATCGCCGTACAGCCCGAACCATGCATATTGCGCGACGTGGCTCAGGTGGACGTCCTGGTAATCGACTTCGCCGCCGTTGATCTTGTCGCGCAACGTCGGGTCGGACTGGTACGGCAGCCGCATCGAGATGCCGTCGGTGCGGGCGAGCGCGCCGTCGAGTTCCGGTGCGGTCGACGCGCCCGTCAGCACGTTGATCCGGAAGTCCTCGCCGCGCGCGTGCGCCGCATCGATGTGGGCGGCGAGCGCGGCCGGCACGGCCTTCGGATAGCCCGACCCGGTGAAGCCGCTCATGGCGACGGTCATGCCGGGACGGATCAGCGCGGCGGCTTCGTCGGCGGTGCGGACGAGCGAACGCAGGGCGGGAGCGAGGATGCGTGATGAAGACATGGCTGGTTTCTGACGCTTTGATCTGTTGACGTCGCGGGGGGTGTCTCCTGAGCGACATGAAGCCCTTGGGGCCGCCAGGGGCGGCCGGCACCACAGGCACGGTCGGAGTATCGCAGAGGCCATCGCCGCGAAATGTCCGCTGGATGCAAAAGATCCTTGCCGGATTTGCCGGGTATCGAACGACCGTTCTGTGACAGGCGATTCGCCCGCGCCGCATGCACGCGAAAGGTGCGCGAAAGCATCGACGCGAATCGCGGGCTCCCGATCACCGCGCCGCGCGCTTCAATCGACGGATTTCCGTCGACATTGACGACCTGTGGCTCTGTAATGGCCGATACCTGCCCGGCGCGGCCGATTGTCGCCCGATGCGGCTTTTCCGGGCCTGACCGAGATCAAGGTCGCATGCGTTGCGCGCCGCCCGCCGACCGACGCGAAAAACACCGCCTCGCCGCCCTGCGAGGCCCGTCCGGCCTTGACAGTCGCGCGATGCGGACCACACTGGAAGACGAGTCCGGCCACCCCGTCGGCCGCCCCGTTCGCACGTGCGTTTTTGAACCGGCCGATGCGCGCAAGACGCCGTAACACTCCCGCATGTCAGGACATTGATCGAATAAAAAGCAACAAATTACAATTCCGTATATATTTCGCCGATGGACCAAAGAAAAACCGCCACACGCCCCGAGCCACCGCTGCCACGCACCTGGGATGCGCGGCTCGCGCGCTCGCTCGTCCGACCGCTCGTCGATACGCCGGTCACCCCGAATCACCTCACCACCCTTCGTCTGCTGATCGGCCTCGCCGGCGCCTGGTGCCTCGCGCAAGGCGGCTTCGGCTGGAGCAATGCAGGCGCATTCCTGATCGTGTTGTCGAACTTCGTCGACCACACCGATGGCGAGCTCGCGCGCATCAGCGGCAAATCCAGCAAGATCGGTCATTTTTACGACCTGGCGGCCGATGCACTCGTCACGGTCGCGCTGTTCGTCAGCATGGGGGTCGGCATCGTCGCCCAGGGCGGCCAGATGGCCGCGTCGCCGGTGCTGC
Organism: Burkholderia sp. 9777_1386; assembly: GCF_015712265.1. Taxonomy (NCBI): domain Bacteria; kingdom Pseudomonadati; phylum Pseudomonadota; class Betaproteobacteria; order Burkholderiales; family Burkholderiaceae; genus Burkholderia; species Burkholderia sp. 9777_1386. The sequence goes on from NZ_JACCQB010000032.1 coordinate 4,074, forward strand.
TCGGCGCGGTGGCCGGCGCGGCCGTCGCGCTGATTTTCTTCCTGCGCATGCGGATCGAATCGATCGCCGGCAAGGCCGGTACCAAGCAGGCGTTCGCCGGCGGCTTCGAGACCGAAGACGTGCTGTACCTGCTGCCGATCGTGACGCTCGTCGACGGCGTCGAGCCGTTCCTGCTCGCCGCATCGATCGGCGCCCCGCTGTTCGCCGCATGGGTCGTGATCGACTGGTGGCGCATCGTGCGCCGCGGCAGCACTGTTCCGCAGAACCCCTCTGAAATCCAGGCTTCCAAATGACTTCTAGCACGCGCGACGATACCGTGCTGAGCCCGGCACGCCCCGCGCCCGTGCGCGCGGCCGCGGCCGATCCCGATCGCACCGTGGCCGACTGCGTCGGCCAGCTCGACCTCGACCGCCTGCGCGGCGACTACACGCGCCAGGGCTCGTTCCTCTACCTCGACGCCTTCCTGCCGCCCGACGCGCACGCGAAGCTGGCGGACGCCGCCCGCGCGATGCAGGCCGGCCTGAACCGCAATTACCTGCCCGGCCACAAGCAGGGCGGCAGCGTGAGCCGCCATACGATCGACGAGCAGGCGCCGTACATCGCGGAGCTGTATCGCTCGAAGGCGCTGATCGGCTTCCTCGAGAAAATCACGGGCGACAAGCTGATGCTGTCGCCGGACGACGATCCGCACGCGTACGCGCTGTATTACTACACGAAGCCCGGCGACCACATCGGCTGGCACTACGACACGTCGTACTACGACGGCCGGCGCTACACGCTGCTGATCGGCGTGATCGACGAATCGTCGTGCCGGCTCGACTACGAGCTGCATACGCGCAACCCGGACGTCGCCGACGAACCGGGCTCCGTGCAGATCGCCGACGGCGGCATCGTGCTGTTCGACGGCGACAAGCTGCGCCACCGCATCACGCCGCTCGGCCAGAACGAAATGCGCGTGTCGCTCACGTTCGAATACGTGACGAACCCGGGCATGCGGCCGTGGAAGCGCTTCATCTCGAACATGAAGGATGCGATCGCGTATTTCGGTTTCCGCCAGGTGTTCAAGCAACTGGCGACGCGACGCACGACCGGGTCATGACACGCGCCGGCCTCATCCTGCTGTCCCTCGGGACCGCACTCTTCATCGCACTCCTGGCCTGGCAGGGCGTCGGCGCGGTCGCGTCCACGTTCCTCGCGGCCGGCTGGGGCCTCGCGCTCGTCGCGGCGTTCCACGTCGTACCGCTCGTGATCGATGCGTTCGCGATCTCCGTGATGTTCCGCCGCGGGCAGCCGGGCGCCGAACTCGGCAACGCGCTGCGCGCGCGCTGGGTCGGCGAATCGGTGAACAGCCTGCTGCCCGCCGGGCAGATCGGCGGCCCCGTGCTGATGGTGCGCCACCTCGCGCAGCGCGGCACGCGGATGGCCGACGCGGCCGCCGCCGTGACCGTCGGCACGACGATGCAGGCGCTCGCGCAGATGGCGTTCGCGCTGATCGGGATCGCCGCGTTCAGCCTGTATGCGACGCACGAATCGGTCGCGCACCTGCGTACGCCCGCGCTGATCGCCACCGGCGTGCTCGGCGCGCTCGCGGTGATGTTCTATCTGGCGCAGCGGCGCGGGCTGTTCGGCCGCGGCCTGCGCCTCGCGTCGAAACTGCTCGGCCCGCGCGACTGGTCGTCGCTCGCCACGCGGGCCGACGCGATCGACGACGCGGTCGGTGCGCTGTACCGCGATCGCGCAAAAGTCGCGAAGACCTTCGCATTGAGTCTCGTCGGCTGGATCGTCGGCACCGCGGAAGTGTGGCTCGCGCTGCACTTCCTCGGGCATCCGGTGAGCTGGCTCGACGCGCTGCTGCTGGAAAGCGTCGGCCAGGCGATCCGCGGCGCGGCCTTCGCGATCCCGGGCTCGCTCGGTGCGCAGGAAGGCGGCTACCTGCTGCTCGCGCCGCTGGTCGGCTTGCCGCCCGACGCGGCGCTTGCGCTGTCGCTCGCGAAGCGCGCGCGCGAACTCGCGCTCGGCCTGCCCGGCCTGCTCTATCTGCATTTCAGTGAAAGAAACTGGCAGCGGCGCCGTGCGCCGCAGCCGCTCGCCGACTGATCGTTCAGATCGCCGGCTTTTTGGTTGGAGAACCCATGCGAGCCATCATTCTTGCGGCAGGCCTCGGCTTGCGCCTGCAACAACCGCCCGAAGCGCAGTTCCCGAAGTGCCTGCTGCGCTTCGACGACGTGTCGCTGCTCGAGCGCCATCTGCGCGTGCTCGACGCCGCGGGCGTCGACGAGATCGTGCTCGGGCTCGGCTTTCAGCACGAGAAGGTCGAGCAGGAACTGAAGCGTCTCGGCCGCCAGGCCGAAATCGTGATCAACGAACGCTACGACCTCGGCAGCGTGCTGACCGTGCATACCGTCGCCGATGCGATGACGCGCGGCGGCGACGTGCTGCTGATGGACGCGGACGTGCTGTACGACGAGAACATCCTGCACGCGCTGGTGGCCGATGCCGACCAGGCGGTCGACCGCCTGCTGATCGACCGCGACTTCGAGGCCGGCGACGAGCCCGTCAAGCTGTGCCTGAAGAACGGCGTGCCGGTCGAGCTGCGCAAGCAGCTCGCGGTCGATCTCGACTACGACACGATCGGCGAATCGGTCGGCTTCTTCCGCTTCACCGAAGGCACCGCGCGCCGCCTCGCGACGATCGTCGCGGGCTACGTCGACAGCGGCCGCGCGAACATGCCGCACGAGGAAGCCGTACGCGACCTGCTGCTCGAAGGCGGCCATTCGTTCGACGTCGCCGACGTCACCGGTTCGCCGTGGATCGAGATCGACTTCCCGAACGACGTCGCCCGCGCGACGCAAGACATCCTTCCCCTGATTCAACGCACCACCGCAGGAGCCGCACGATGAACGCACGCGAACCCAACTTCACCGAATCGCGCAGCGCGCGCCTGCGCCGCATGCTCGTCAGCAGCGACCTCGAATTCCTGATGGAAGCGCACAACGGCCTGTCCGCGCGGATCGTCCGCGAGGCCGGCTTCAAGGGGATCTGGGCGTCGGGCCTCGCGATCTCCGCGCAATTCGGCGTACGCGATAACAACGAAGCGAGCTGGACCCAGGTCGTCGACGTGCTCGAGTTCATGGCCGACGCGAGCGACCTGCCGATCCTGCTCGACGGCGACACCGGCTACGGCAACTTCAACAACGTGCGCCGCCTCGTGAAGAAGCTCGAACAGCGTGGCATCGCCGGCGTCTGCATCGAGGACAAGCAGTTCCCGAAGACGAACAGCTTCATCGGCGGCGAGCGCCAGCCGCTCGCGGAAATCGACGAATTCTGCGGCAAGATCAAGGCCGGCAAGGATTCGCAGACCGATCCCGACTTCTCGATCGTCGCGCGTGTCGAAGCGCTGATCGCCGGCTGGGGGATGGACGAGGCGCTGCGCCGCGCGAACGCGTACGCGGAAGCCGGCGCCGATGCGATCCTGATCCACAGCAAGCTGTCGCGCCCCGACGAGATCCTGCAGTTCGCGCGCGAATGGAGCGGCAAGGCGCCGCTCGTGATCGTGCCGACCAAGTACTACAGCACGCCGACCGACGTGTTCCGCCAGGCCGGCATCAGCACCGTGATCTGGGCGAACCACCTGATCCGCGCGTCGGCCTCCGCAATGCAGGCGACCGCGCGCGAGATCCACGAGAGCGAAACGCTGATCAACGTCGAAGACCGCGTCGCATCGGTCAACGAGATCTTCCGCCTGCAGGACGCCGACGAATACTCGGCGGCCGAGCGCATCTACCTGTCGTCGTCGTCGCGTGCGTCGAACGCGGCGATCGTGCTCGCCGCGAGCCGCGGCAAGGGCCTGGAAGCCGTGACCGAAGACAAGCCGAAGGTCATGCTGCCGGTCGCCGGCAAGCCGCTCTTGCGCTGGCTCGTCGACGGCTTCAAGACGCATGGCGTGAACGACATCACCGTGGTCGGCGGCTATCGCGCCGACGCGATCGACACGTCGGGCATCAAGCTCGTCGTCAACGAGCGCCATGCGCAGACGGGCGAGCTCGCGTCGCTCGCGTGCGCGGCCGAACGCCTGACCGGCGACACCGTGATCTCGTACGGCGACCTGCTGTTCCGCAGCTACATCGTGCGCGACCTCGCGGAAAGCGAAGCCGAATTCAGCGTCGTGGTCGATTCGTCGCTCACGGAGTCGACGAACCAGAGCGTGCGCGACTTCGCCCTCTGCTCGGCGGCCGACGATCGCGGCCTGTTCGGCCAGAAGACCTACCTGCAACGCGTATCGAGCGACGTCGCCGCGGGCACCCCGCACGGCCGCTGGATCGGCCTGCTGAACGTGCGCGGCGCCGGCGTCGACCGGCTGAAGGCGATGCTCGCGACGCTGCAGGCGCGCCCTGATTTCGACACGCTCGACATCCCGTCGCTGCTCAACGAGCTGGTCGCCGCGGGCGAGAAGATCGAGGTGCAGTACGTGCACGGCCACTGGCGCGGCGTCAACGATCTGGAAGACTTCCGCCGCGCGGGCGACTTCGCACACGGCCAGACGCCGCTGTCCGAGCCGGGCGCCGGCAACGGGGGCGCGCAATGATCGAAGCGGCCCAGTTCGTCGAGGCCGCGCGCGAACGCGGCTTCGACTGGTACGCGGGCGTACCCTGCTCGTACCTGACGCCGTTCATCAATTACGTGTTGCAGGACCCGACGCTGCACTACGTATCGGCCGCCAACGAAGGCGACGCGGTCGCGCTGATCGCGGGTGCAACGCTCGGCGGCAAGCGCGGAATCGCGATGATGCAGAACTCGGGGCTCGGCAACGCGGTAAGCCCGCTCACGTCGCTGACCTGGACGTTCCGCCTGCCGCAACTGCTGATCGTCACGTGGCGCGGCCAGCCGGGCGTGGCCGACGAGCCGCAGCACGCACTGATGGGCCCGATCACGCCCGCGATGCTCGACACGATGGAGATCCCGTGGGAGACGTTCCCGACCGACCCCGAACAGGTCGGCCCGGCACTCGACCGCGCGATCGCGCACATGGACGCGACGGGCCGCCCGTACGCGCTCGTGATGCAGAAAGGCAGCGTCGCGCCGTATGAACTGAAGGCGAACCCGGCCGCGAAGCCGCATGCGCACGTCGCCGCGCAATCGGCGTCGCGCGCCGCATCGACCGACGCGTGGCCGACCCGTCACGACGCGCTGCAGCGCGTGATCGCGCATACGCCGGTCGATTCGACCGTCGTGCTCGCGTCGACCGGTTTCTGCGGTCGAGAGCTCTATGCGCTCGACGATCGCCCGAACCAGCTGTACATGGTCGGCTCGATGGGCTGCGTGACGCCGCTCGCGCTCGGCCTCGCGCTCGCGCGCCCCGACCTGCGCGTGGTGGCCGTCGACGGCGACGGCGCCGCGCTGATGCGGATGGGCGTGTTCGCGACGCTCGGCACCTACGGCCCGGCCAACCTCACGCACGTGCTGCTCGACAACGGCGCGCACGAATCGACGGGCGGCCAGGCGACGGTGTCGCAACATGTGTCGTTCGCCGGCGTCGCGGCCGCCTGCGGCTACGCGTCGGCGGTCGAAGGCGATACGCTCGACGTGCTCGATGCGACGCTCGCCGCAACGAGTGACGGTGCGCAATTCGTCCGCGTGGCGATCCGCACGGGCGTGCCCGACGGCCTGCCCCGCCCGACCGTCACGCCGGTCGAGGTCAAGACCCGTCTGATGCGGCACATCGGCGCCGCGCAGACCGAAGCCCACGTTGAAGGAGCCCATTGATGCTGCTGCTGAACCCCGGCCCGGTCACGCTCACCGAACGCGTGCGCCGCAGCCTGCTGCAACCCGATCTGTGCCATCGCGAAAGCGAATTCTTCGACCTGCAGGATGAAGCGCGCACGCGCCTCGTCGCCGCGTACGAACTCGATCCGGCCGAATGGGCGGCCGTACTGATGACGGGCTCGGGCACGGCCGCCGTCGAGAGCATGATCGCGGCGCTCGTGCCGCAGGACGGCAAGCTGCTCGTGATCGAGAACGGCGTGTACGGCGAGCGGATCACGCAGATCGCGACGCAGTACGGCATCGCGCATGACGTGTTGAAGCATGAATGGATGCAGGCGCCCGATCTCGCGCAGATCGGGGCGAAGCTCGATGCGGGCGGGTATTCGCACGTCGCGGTGATCCATCATGAAACGACGACGGGCCGGCTGAACGATCTCGGCGCGATTGCAGAAGTGTGCCGTGCGCGCGGCGTGAAGATGCTCGTGGACGGCGTCAGCAGCTTCGGCGCGGAAGCGATCGACTTCGCCGGCGGCGTCATCGATGCGGTTGCCGCGACCGCGAACAAATGCCTGCACGGCGTGCCGGGTGCGGCGTTCGTGATCGTGCGCCGCAGTGCGCTCACGAAGGCCGCAAGCCGGACTTACTACCTCGATCTCGGTCGGCTCGCGAAGCTGCAGGATCAGCGCAATACGCCGTTTACGCCTTCCGTGCATGCGTATTACGCGCTCGTCGAGGCGTTGCGCGAGTTTGACGAGGCTGGCGGCTGGCGTGCCCGGCATGCGCATTACAAGGCGCTTGCCGATCAGGCGCAGGCAGGGCTTGCTGCGCGCGGGATGCCGCTGGTGCTGCCGGAAGGTGCGTCGTCGGTCGTGCTGCGTGCGTATCGGTTGCCGCAGGGTGTCACGTACGAAACGCTGCACGACGGGTTGAAGGCGCGTGGCTTCGTGATTTATGCCGGGCAAGGCGGGCTCTCGAAGGAGCTGTTCCGGATCTCGACGATGGGCGCGATTCAGGCGGCCGATGTCGAGCGGTTGCTGGAAGGGTTTACGGCGCTGACGCGGTGAGCGTTGTCCGCACCTTCGTCTATGAAAAGGCCCGCAAGGGCCTTTTTTATTGTTATTTGCAAATTTTTGGGAGACACGGGACGTGTTGTCGACATACTCCGTTGCTGTATCCGAACCTTTGCAGTAGTACGGTGGGTCAGACGGCTATTCCCTAGGTAGCTAGTCGGTCGTAGACAACGGGCCAGGCATACCGTCATCACGTGCCCACTTGTCGCCCGATAGATCAGTAACGTGAGCCACCAGAAATGAACCGACCGCAAAGTTGGACGGTTGAAGACTAGGTGCCCGAGCGGTTCAAATAAAAACCCCCAAAGGTTGGACCGATGTCCAACCTTTGGGGTGCAGTTCAAAACGCGGGGGCCTTTTTCAAATTCTGCTTACCGCGTGCGCGGATTTCCCTGCTCATGGGACCAAGCGCTGCGTAATAGGAACACCAGCGACCGAAACTCGGAATCCACGTTGAGTGAGGTTTTCGAATGCCTTCGACAGGTTGACCTTGCTAAAAAATGGTAGGTTCTGCTTTAGCGTCGCACTGTCCTCCCCCAAGATCAGAAAAACAATCTCATAGTCAGCGCTTCTGAGGTTGTCCAAGGGTACGAGATCACGTGCAGCCGGATTTACATTGCGCAGCACCGTCCGCGCTTTTTTGCGGAACGCTTTGTCTCCGAGCATGATTTCAGCGGATACTCCGCCCTGAGCAAACAGATGGCTCAATCCAGCAGATCCTCCCTTCCGGTGCTTCACGTGTACCAACTGCTTGGCAGGAGTCAGGAGGTCGCAGAGTTCTATGGGCGATGTGGTCCGATCGGTTTTGACGAGCATCTTGTCCAACAGGAAGTATCCATGTGCCGCAGCTGCTCGAGTGTTGTAATCCCCCTCGGACTCAATCTTCGATTTACCCCCTTCGTCCCACACCTCAACTGCCGGGAATGCAAGGGTAGATATCTGCACTGAGTTCAATGTCCCAGCAATACGATCAATAAACGTTGAATCGACCTCGTACCACTTTCCATCGAAAATAATTTTCGTTTTATCGCCGTCGACGATCTCGAAGTAGATACAGCGAAACACAGAATGATCGGTAATTTCCCCGTCGACATCGTGGACAAAAAGCCGGTCGCGCTTCAAGCCTTCGATATTTATATTTTCCAAATCAGGAACGGTGTTGATGTAGTCGGCTGCTTCGATAACGGGTCGTATGTTGTCCTTATTCCGCGTGAAGCTGAAGCCTAATATCGTGTCCCATGCGCCTATCTCCGGCAGAGTGACCATGACCCTAGGATTACGCTTGGACACAGCTTGAACCAATTGTGCATTCAGCGCATCTATCGTGATGTCGTCCTTGACCTTGCGAACGTTATCCACCCATGAAAAGGACGACTTGTAGTCATCGTTAACGTAATATCCTTTGATACGACGGGCCAACGCAGGAAAATCTGCGGCTTCCATTTCAACACCGAAGGAGAACATAGCGTCTCCGCCGGCAATCTGCCTAAAGTTAACTCCGCGCTTAGGGTCGCCAGTTACAGCGCGGAGAACATCCCGTAGGATGTCGATCCCAAAGACGCTCATCTCCGAGTCGCGAGCCGCCTGAGATTTCTTCTGAACAGGCTGATCTTCGAGCGTATGCAAGTCGACGCTGCGCAAGGACTTCTCATCGAGTGTGTTGAGCGCTGTGCGAAGGCCAAAGTCCTGAACGAACAGCGACTGCTCAATCAGATAGCGACCGTAGCCAAAGGTAAAAGCAAAGATATCGCCGTCCACACGAAGCAGCAGCACTGCCGAACTTGACCGGTTTGCGAGACCTGGGATGGCGAGGCCCGCAGCCTCGTCGAGCACAGAACCCCAGCTCGGTCTCTTTTCCGTGCTCCGCTTCACATAAAGGCTTCCCTCGACACCAAAGTTTTTTGCCACTGGATAGGTGTCCACTCGTGCGCCATCAGCGAGCAGATCCGCAAACATGTGGCCATTTCCTACGGGCTTTGCCATAAAAAGGTTCAGGCGACGATAACTTTTAGCCATCCGATTTCCCCGATTTTTTAGGCTGACGCTTGCCGCACGAAATGGAGCGCCACCTTTATCTCAATAATTTTTATAAAAAATACGAAAATACATACAAAATAAAATCTTCGATTGGCAATTTAATTTTTATAATAACATTTGATCAATCCATGAACTATATATCGAAGCGGATAGCGCCGACTATCAGCGAAGCTCTCCACATGCGCCAATCTGCCAACTGCGGTACTGCAGTCGAGATTGAAGGCAGCACGATCGCTTGCGATAGCCGGTGCGACCTGAGACCATTTGAGGACTTGTTCAAGATACAGAACTGTTCGAGCGCGATCAACCCTATGATGCCGCTCGCCCACGACCAAGCAGCCCCCACCTGTAAGATCGTAGCATGAAATATCTTCATATATCGCTTATAGTACCTGCAATCACTTGCAGATTCGTTTTTTAATAACACTTTCTCTTCAACAGAGACAATATCCACTTAAAATCGAACTGCAGCAATAGGTCGCCTTCGTCAGATTGGGGCTTGCGGGTCAGGCAATCGGATGTGGGGCAATCGTACGCGGCCCGGAATTTGGTGAACTCACGCGGATGTACGTAAGCCCTCGAAGTCGTGGACAAGACGTCACCCAGAAAGCGACTCGCTCTGTTAGAGTCACGGACCATGAACCGTGGCTGTAAGTTGCTCAACCTTGAAACTGAGCCATACCAACATGACGCACGGGCCTTATCTGTATCAATGGGTTATGAACGTCGCGGACCGTTTGGCACTTACTCGACCGACCCGCTGAGTGTGTTCATGCAGAAACACATCGTTGCCTAAACGCTCATGCTGAACGTTAGTAAACGAGATGCGTCAAGGGCAGCGCGGGAACGAGAAGCAACCTCTACGAAGAGCGAGTATAAAAACTTTCCAATCGTTACCATGAAGATCCTGCGCTTCGCCCCGCTGCTGGCACTCGCCGCCGCCCCCATCGTTCACGCCGCCGACAGCCAGCCTTGCAGCGACGAAACCGTGACAGCCATCGCCCGCTGGGCCGGCATTGCGAACGCACGCATCGCCACGCGCGACGCGGACCGGCTCGTCGTCGCGTCGTCGTGCAAGACCATGCCGAACGCGCCGGAAACGACGATCGCGGCCGTCGCGTTCGATTCGCTGCCGAAGAGCAAGAACCCGGACGAAAGCAAAAAGCTGCAGGTCGTCGCGCTCGTCGAAGGTGGCAAGGTCGTGGCGGCCGATCGATCGGTGGTCGAAGAGGATGCGGCGACGGAGATCGACGAGAACAGCTACCGCATCGATACGGCGCCCTATCGGCTGTCGCCCGACGTGCGTGCGTTCGGCGTCGTGTTTACCAGCAGCGCGCGTGGGCCGAGTTGCCCGGATGCGAACACCGGTGAAGAGTTGACGCTGTGGGTGCGTGAAGGCGGCCATATCCGCCCCGTGTTCGGCACGAATCTGTACGGCTGGGTCAGCGTCGAAGGCGACGCCTGCGGGCCGGGTGCGGGCGATGCGCGCAGCGAAGCGGCCCGCATGACGATCGCCGTCGAGAAAACGTCGAGCCACGGCTTCGCCGACCTGTCGATCACGGCGCACATCACGAAGACGCAGCGCAAGAACGGCGATTACTCGGATACGGGCAAGCGCACGGCACGCACGATCGTCCGCTACGACGGCAAGTCGTACGGCATCGATATGTTCCGTAACTTCTGGTACTCACCCGCCGCGATGAAGCGCTTCAATTAAGGCCGGGGAAATCGCCGCCCCGCCCGCCTACTCCACCGCCTTCGCCCCGATCGCCTCGGTCGGCGTAGGCATCCGCAACGCGTCGTCCCGCACGCGTCGCCCCTCGCGCGCCGTATAGCGATCCTTCAGCCTCAGGAACGGTTTTTCGACGAGGAAATAGCTGGCGGTCGCGGCAATCAGTGCCCATACGATACCGAGCGGAAACGCGTGCGGCACAGGCACGCGCGGATTCGCAAAAGGCTGCTGCCACAGATAAAGACTGAACGAGATCGTGCCGACGAACACCACCGGCCCGGCGCGCAACCAGCGCGCGCACCAGAACTCGCCGCGGAAATTCAGCACGACGATCACGATCGCGATCAGCGCGGCTTCGAGCGTCACGCCGTACGTCGCATTCCAGAAGCCGCCGAGCCGGTGTTCGGCGAGCGGCATGCCGAGCAGCACGACGAACACGAGCGCCGTCACGATGCGCGCCTCGCCGCGCCACGAACCGATCCACGCTTCGAGCCGTTCGCGGTTGAGCGACGCATAGCAGCCGATCAGGATCGGGTCGACACCCGTGTGCAGCATCATCCCGAGTTGCCCGCGCAGCGCGGGCGCGACGAAATACGTAATGGCACGCACGAGCGGCACGATGAGGATCAACGTGGCCAGCCAGCGCGTGCCGGTGCGGCGCATGCCGAACGCGAACAGCAGCGGCCAGAACCAGTAGAACTGCTCCTCGAGCGCGAGCGACCAGAAATGGCCGAGGTACCACGCGCCGTCCGGATGCAGCGCGTTGTCGCCGGTCAGCCCGAACCACGCCGAGTAATTCCACAGGTGCAGCGCCGCATAGAGCCACTGCCGGCGATCGACGTCGAACCCGCCGACGAACGCCACGATCGCGACGGCCGCGAGATACACGTAGCAGGCCGGCCAGATGCGCAACGCACGGCGCACGTAGAACGACGTCAGTGCGATGCCACCCGTACGCGCGAATTCGGCGCGCAGCACGTTGGTGATCAGGAAGCCGCTCAGCACGAAGAAGATCAGCACACCGAGCCGGCCGTCGGCGATCAGCCTCAACGGCGCATACCAGCCCGTATAGCCGCCGGGCAGCACATGCTCGGCATGACCGACGACGACCATCGCGACCGCGACGGCGCGCAACCCGGTCAACTGCGTGACGCGATGGTTCATCGGCTGGTTTCCGTTGGCACGGTGGAAGAGCGGGAATGGGCCGGCGCCCGCTTGGCACGCCGACCTGCCGCCGGGATTTTGTATGAAAAATATCGGAATGAAATTGCTTCAAAAATCCGCGCGGCAAACATCGCCGGCGACACGCGCCACAGCGGGCCAACGTCCGGCGCGGCGAATGGGCATAATGACAAGCCTTGTCCGGCGGCGGCCGGTCCGATGCCCACGCAACGAATTTTGCGGCGCAGCAATCCAGGCCGTACCGTACCGTCCGCACGCGGGCCCGCGCCTCGTCCGCCTCGTGTCCACCCTCACCCGGAGCCTGCCTGTGTACCCACCGATCGAACCCTACGCCCACGGCCACCTCGACACCGGCGACGGCCACCGCATCTACTGGGAGCGCTGCGGCAACCCGGCCGGCAAGCCCGCCGTGTTCCTGCACGGCGGCCCCGGCGCCGGCTGCGGACCCGACCATCGCCGCCTGTTCGATCCCGAGCGCTACGACATCCTGCTGTTCGACCAGCGCGGCTGCGGGCGCTCGACGCCGCATGCGAGCCTCGAGAACAACACGACGTGGGGCCTGGTCGCCGATATCGAACGCCTGCGCGAGATGGTCGGCGCCGAGCAATGGCTGGTGTTCGGTGGCTCGTGGGGCAGCGCGCTGGCGATCGCGTACGCGGAAACCCACCCGGAACGCGTGAGCGCGCTGATCGTGCGCGGCATCTTCACGATGCGTCGCGCGGAACTGCTGTGGTACTACCAGGAAGGCGCGTCGTGGCTGTTCCCCGATCACTGGGAAGACTTCCTCGCACCGATTCCGGAAGCCGAGCGCGGCGACCTGATGGCCGCCTACCATCGCCGGCTGACTGGCGACGACGAAGCCGCGAAGCTTGAAGCCGCGCGCGCGTGGAGCATCTGGGAGGGCCGCACGATCACGCTGCTGCCCGATCCCGCGCTCGCCGCGCACTTCGCGGACGGCCACTACGCACTCGCGTTCGCGCGGATCGAAAATCACTACTTCGTGAACAAGGGCTTCGTCGAGGAAGGCCAGCTGCTGCGCGACGCGCATCGGCTCGCCGGCATTCCGGGCGTGATCGTGCAGGGCCGCTACGACATCGCGACACCCGCACGCACGGCGTGGGAGTTGTCGAAAGCGTGGCCGGACGCGACGTTCGAGATCGTGCCGGGCGCCGGGCATGCGTACAACGAGCCGGGGATTCTGGAGGCGCTGGTCGCGGCGACGGACCGGTTCGCCGCCTGAGCATCATAACAACGCGACACGACGCGGCGCGTGCTGCCATGCCTACCGGCATGCCCACGCGCCGCCGATCACAGCGCCGCTTCGACGATCGTCCGGCCGCTGATCGCCTGCTCGACGAGCTGTTCGTCGCCGACCTTGCGGATCGCGTCGTCGAGCAGCCCTTCCGGCTCCTCGGTCGCCACCTTCAGCAGGCCCGACAGCCCGCGTGCGTCGAGCACCACCAGCGTCTCCATCGAATCCGCGCGACTCACGAGCACGCGGCGGAACGCCGGGCCCGCGCCGAAGCTCGCGCAAAGCGCGATCGTCTCGTTGCCGAGCGTGTAGTCGAAGTGCTTGATCATGGTCTGCCGCCGTTGCATGGAAATGGCGACGCGCGACGGCGCGGCGCCGTGACGTCGACGCACCCGCGCGTGCCGCCGGCGCGTCGGACCGGAGTCCGAATCGCTGCCGGCATCACCATGCTAGGCGTGCAGAATTAACGAAGACTTAAAGCGGCTGAGCCCGCCTGGCGGCACCCTCAAGCCGCATCGAGCGGCTCAACCGTCACCCCGACCTTCAGCTCCTGATCCGCCCCGCCGCCGCGGATCACACCGCGCAGCGGCGTCACGTCCGCGTAGTCGCGCCCGATCGACAGCATCACGTAGTCGTCGCCCGGCGCCCGATCGTTGGTCGGATCGAGCTGTAGCCAGCCGCCATCCTCGGGCCACGCCGGGTCGTACACGTCGACCCACGCATGCGACGCGTCCGCACCGATCAGCCGCGGCTGGCCCGGCGGCGGCTGCGTGAGCAGGTAGCCGCTGACGTAGCGCGCGGCCAGCCCGAGCGAACGCAGCGCGCCGATCATCACGTGCGCGAAATCCTGGCACACGCCCTTGCGCAACCGCAGCGCGTCGAGCGCCGACGTCGTGATGTCGGTGCTGTTCGGCGTGTACGCGAAATCGGCATGCACGCGCCGCATCAGGTCCCATGCCGCCTGCACGAGCGGCCGTTGCGGCGTGAAGCTCGCGGCCGCGTACGCGGCAAGCTCGGCGTCGCACGCGACGTGCGGCGACGCGAACACGAACTCGCTCGCCGGGTCGTAAGGCTGCCCCGCGCGGAACCGCAAGCGCTCGCGCACGGCCTCCCATGCAGTGGCATGCGCGGCGTCCGGGTTCGCGATCGCAGGCGGCGGCTCGCCGCGCGCGCCGAGCGACCACACGGGCGGCGTCACGCGTACGGTACTGCGGCTGCGCACCAGCAGCGTGTCGTGCGGCAGGTTCAGCGCGAACGAGGCGCGTGCATTGCCGAACGCGTCGAGTTCGGTGCAGACCGATTCCGGTGCGGGCTCGATGTCGAGCGAGAACGACAGCACCTGCTGGCGCGGTGTCGCGAGCGGTTGCAGGCGTGCCTGGTGCTGCGCCGATTCGACGCGTGCCGCGTAACGGTATTCGGTGTCGTGCGTGACGCGCAGCAACCGGCCCGGCGCGACGGCGGCCCGTGCGTCGCTTGCGGCCGCCGTCGATGCGGCTGCCTGCCGCGCGTTACCGGAGCCGGAACCGGACGGCGTTTTCGGCGCGCCTTTCGTCGTCACCATAGCGTCCTGCCCGCTTCGCGCACGTGGCTGAAATAGCGCTCGCCAATCCGGTTCGACAGTTCCCACACCGCCTTCGCCGTCGTGTCGAGCGCCGCGAGCAGTTTGTCGTGCCGGCCGCCTTCGGTGGTCTCGCACAGCTCGTGCAGCGACCATGCAGGCACATCCGGAATCGTCTCGGCCAGCTCCGACAGCGCATAGCCTTCGCTGCGCTCAACCTTCGTCAGCCGGCCACGCAGCGCCTGCACGACCCAGCCGAGCGAGCGCGGGTTGTCGGTATCGAGCACGACGAGCGACAACAGCGGCGCGACGTCGAAGCCGCGCTGGAACCGCGAACGAAACGTGATCGTGCTGTCGAACAGTTCCAGCACGAGTTCGAAACCGTCCTGCCGGTGCACGGCCCCTTCGTCGAACGCGAACTTCAGCACGCTGCACAGGAAATCGAGCCGGTCGATCTGCCGGCCGATCGACAGCAAGCGCCAGCCGTCGTCGCGCGTCATGTTGTCGGTCTGCGCACCGGTGATCGCGCCGAGCAGCAGGCCGAGGCGTTCCAGCAGCTGCAGCGCGTCGTTGCCGATCTGCTCCTCCGCTTCCGGTTGTCCTGCGCTATCCGCGAACAGTTGCGTCGCGTCGTCGATCAACCGCCATTGATCGCTCGACAGCCGTTCGCGGATCGCGGCAGCCGCGCCGCGCATGCCGAACAGGCACGACGCGATCCCCGACGTGCGATCGGCGCCGCGCGTCAGCGATGTCGCCAGCGCGTGCTGGAACGCGCGCGGCGCATCGACGGCGTGCGGCGCGTCGGCCGCGATCAGCCCGGTGTCGCGGCACAGCGTGTCGATCAGTTCGAGGTGCGCGGGGCTGTCGACGTCGTCTTCGCCGCGCAGCCGTTCGAGCGCGGCACGCGCGAGGCGCATCAGGTTGGTCGCGCGCTCGGTATAACGGCCGAGCCAGAACAGGTTTTCCGCCGCGCGACTCGCGATCGCACGCGGCCGCTCGACGAGATCGTCGGGGCCGAGGTGCGTCTGCAACAGCGTCGTCGAATCGACGATGCCCTCGGTCATCACCCACGTATCGACGGTGCTGCCGCCACGCGGCATCGGCGCGTTGAACAGCGTGTCGCGCGTGCCGACCCGTGACAGTCCGCCCGGCAGGAGCCGCCAGCGCTGCGCGCCGTCGGCGAGCGCGAACACGCGCAGCAAGAGCGGTTTCGGCACGATCCGCGCGCTGCCGTTGCCGTCGGGTGCGTCGGGCCGCGGCCAGGTCGGCGCCTGCGACAGCGGCAGATCGGCCTGCACCGTGTAGTGTTCGGGCCGCGCGAGAATCCGTGCGCGCCATTCCGCCAGTTGCGCCGGCGTGAGCCGCGCGCCGATCACCGGCTCGAATGCACCGCCTGCCTGCACGTCGGGTGGATAGGATGCCTTGACGATGCCACGCGCGAGTTGCGGCAGCGCGTCGTCGCACGCGGCCGCCTCGCCGCACCACCACGAATGCACGGCCGGCAGCGTCAGCGTTTCGCCGAGCAGGCCTTCCGCGAGACGCGGCATGAAGCCGAGCATCGCCGGCGATTCGAGGAAGCCCGAGCCCGGCGCGTTCGCGAGCAGCACGTTGCCCGCGCGCACGGCCTGCAGCAGCCCCGGCACGCCGAGCATCGAATCGGGCCGCAGTTCGAGCGGATCGAGCCACGCGTCGTCGACGCGCCGCAGGATGCCGTGCACCGGTTCGAGCCCGCTCAGCGTCTTCAGGAAGACGTGATTGTCGCGCGCGGTCAGGTCGCCGCCTTCGACGAGCGTGAGGCCGAGATAGCGCGCGAGATAGGCATGCTCGAAATAGGTCGCGCTGTGCGGTCCCGGGGTCAGCAGCACGATCCGCGAGTTCTTCGCGGCGGGGCTGAGCGACTGCATGCTCTGCAACAGCGCACGGTAGGCGGACGCCAGCCGCTGCACGCGCAGCCCGCGAAACCCGCGCGGAAAGAGCCGCGACACGATCAGCCGGTTTTCGAGCAGGTATCCGAGCCCGGCCGCGCCCTGCGTGTGCTGCGCAACGATCCGCCACTGCCCGTCCGGGCCGCGCGCGAGATCGAACGCGACGACGTGCAGCCACGTATCGCCCGGCACGCGTGCGCCGCGCATCGCGCGCAGGTAGCCGGGATGACCGGTGACGAGCGCGGGCGGCAGCAGCCCGCGCTGCAGGATCGTCTGCGGCCCGTACAAATCGGCCAGCGTCGCGTTGAGCAGCCGCACGCGCTGCAGCACGCCGCGCTCGATCACGACCCAGTCTTCGGGCGTGACGATCAGCGGTAGCAGGTCGAGCGACCACGGCCCGGCCGCGCCGTCGCCGGCGCGTTGCTCGTGCAACTGGTAGAACAGGCCGTTCTCGCGCATGCGCCGGTGCAGCGCGTCGGCGCGGCGGTCGAGGTCGGCCACGCCGTCGCTGCCGATCGACGTGAAGAAGCTGCGCCACGCGGGCGCCAGCGCGGGCGCGTTCAGGCCGGCCGCGCTGCCGCGCAGTTCGTCGTAGCGGCCGGCGGCGGCCGGCGCCGCGAGCGCGGCGGCCAGTTCGGCGGCGTCCGGCTGCGCGCCGGTATCGAAAAGCGTGGGCATCGCGTCGAGGGCGGCGAGATGATCGAGGTCAATGGGCGGCACGATGTCGTTCCGTCGTCAGGATGCGGCCGCGCACGCGCGCCGCCGCACCGGCGGCAAGCTGCCGCGGCGCGCGGCCGCAGTCTGCCCGCATCCTAGCACTCCGGCGAGGCCGCCGGGAGGTTGCGCGCCGCGCATCGTCGTCCGCCCCGTCATCGATCGATCAAGGCCGCCGCAAGTCCAGCGTAAAAGGAAATTCGCGGCTCGGCGCGGCGGCCGCGACCTCCATCCGGCCCGGCGTGTGCCCCATCTCGACGAAGCGCGCGAGCCGGCGGCTCTCGGCTTCGTACGCGTTGACCGGGAACGTCGCGTAATTGCGCCCGCCCGGATGCGCGACGTGATACCGGCAGCCGCCGAGCGAGCGCTGCAACCACGTATCGACGATGTCGAACGTGAGCGGCGCGTGCACGCCGATGGTCGGATGCAGCGCCGACGGCGGCGCCCACGCCTTGTAGCGCACGCCCGCGACGTACTCGCCGACGGTGCCGGTCGGCTGCAGCGGCAGCGCGCGGCCGTTGACGGTCACGACGTGCCGGTTGTCGTTCAGCCCCGTCACGCGCACTTCGAGCCGTTCGACCGACGAATCGACGTAGCGCACCGTGCCGCCGATCGCCCCCTCCTCGCCCATCACGTGCCACGGTTCCAGCGCGCCGCGCAGCGACAGTTGCATGCCGTTCACCGCGATCTGCCCGAACAGCGGAAAACGGAATTCGAAGTGCGGCGCGAACCACGCCGGATCGAACGCGAAACCGGCGTCGCGCAACTCGGCCAGCACGTCGTCGAAATCCATCTGGAGAAATTCCGGCAGCATGAAGCGGTCGTGCAGCGCGGTGCCCCAGCGCGTGAGCGGCGTCGTGTACGGCGTGGCCCAGAAACGCGCGACCAGCGCACGCAGCAGCAGTTGCTGCACGATGCTCATCCGCGCATGCGGCGGCATCTCGAAAGCACGCAGTTCGAGCAGGCCGAGCCGGCCGGTGGACGAGTCGGGCGAATACAGCTTGTCGATGCAGAACTCGCTGCGGTGCGTGTTGCCCGTCACGTCGATCAGCAGGTTGCGCAGCACGCGGTCGACGAGCCACGGCGGCATGTCCTGCCCGAACAGCAGCTTGTTGCGCTGGATCTCCGCGAATGCGATGTCGAGCTCGTAAAGCTGGTCGTTGCGTGCCTCGTCGACCCGCGGCGCCTGGCTCGTCGGCCCGATGAACAGCCCCGAGAACAAATACGACAGCGACGGATGGTTGTGCCAGTAGGCGATCAGGCTCGCGAGCAGATCGGGGCGGCGCAGGAACGGGCTGTCGGCCGGCGTCGCGCCGCCGAGCACGAAGTGGTTGCCGCCGCCCGTGCCGACGTGCCGCCCGTCGACCATGAACTTCTCGCTGCACAGCCGCGATTGCCACGCGGCGTCGTACAGGAATTCGGTGTGGTCGACGAGTTCGTCGAAGCTCGCGGCCGGATGGATGTTCACCTCGATCACGCCGGGATCGGGCGTCACCTGCAGCAGTTTCAGCCGTGCGTCGCGCGGCGGCGGATAGCCTTCGAGCACGAGCTTCACGCCGAGCGTGTGCGCGGTCAGCTCGATCGCGCCGAGCAGGTCGAGATAATCCTCGAGCGCGGCGAGCGGCGGCATGAACAGGTACAGGATGCCGTTGCGCACTTCGACGCACAGCGCGGTGCGCGTGATCCACGCGGCCGATTCGAAGCGCTCGGGGCGGCGATGCGGATCCACGGCGCCCGGTCGGCCGCTCGCGGCCGCGCCGTCGTCGCGCCACTGCATCACGGTCTGCGCGGACGCTTCGCGATGCATGCCGGCCAGGTAGCGCGGCGCGTCGGCCGGGCCGGCGTAGCGGGCGCGTATGGCAGCGGCATCCGGCAATGCGTCGCGCGGCGCGAACGGATCGCGCTCGACCAGGTACGGATAATCGGCGCTGGCGGTCCACGGCAGCGAATCGAGCGGCAGCCGGTAGCCCATCGGCGAATCGCCCGGCACGAGGTACATCCGCTCGTCGCGGAAGAACCACGGGCCCGTCTGCCAGCGCGGCCCGTCGAGGCCCGGCATGTCGTCCACACGCTTCACCGGCAGCACGTAGCCGACTACGCTGTCGAGCTGCTGCTCGAACACCTTGCGCAGCCGCGCGCGTTCGAGCTCGTCGTCGAGGCGCGCGTCGAACGGATCGACGTTGACGGGCAGCCGGCGCTCGCGCCACAGGTAGTACCACACGTCCTCGTAGCCGGGCCGGATGAATTCGCCGGTCAGGTTCAGCCGCGCGGCGAGCGCATCGATGAAACGCTTCGCGTCGTCGGTCGTGTACGCGGACGGTTCGCGCTCGTCGGCGAACAGCGACGGATCGTGCCACACGGGCTGGCCGTCCGCGCGCCAGAAGATCGACAACGCCCAGCGCGGCAATTGCTCGCCCGGGTACCACTTGCCCTGCCCGAAATGCAGGAAGCCGCCGTCGCCGTATTCGGCGCGCAGCCGCTGCACGAGTTCGGTCGCGTAACCGCGCTTGGTCGGGCCGAGCGCATCGGTGTTCCACTCGGCGCCGTCGCGATCGTCGATCGACACGAAGGTCGGCTCGCCGCCCTGCGTGAGCCGCACGTCGCCGGCCGCCAGCGCACCGTCGACCTGCGTGCCGAGCGCGAGCACGGCGTCCCACTGCGCTTCCGTATACGGTTTCGTCACGCGCGGCGATTCGTACACGCGCGTCACGCTCATCTCGTGCTCGAACGACACCTCGCACTCGTCGATCAGCCCTTCGACCGGCGCGGCGCTCGTCGGCTGCGGCGTGCAGGCGAGCGGAATATGCCCTTCCCCGGCGAGCAGGCCCGACGTCGGATCGAAGCCGATCCAGCCGGCGCCCGGCAAGTAGACCTCGCACCATGCGTGCAGGTCGGTGAAATCGACCGACGTGCCGCTGGGGCCGTCGAGCGATTTGACGTCGGGGGTGAGCTGGATCAGGTAGCCCGACACGAAGCGCGCGGCGATGCCCAGATGGCGACACAGCTGCACGAGCAGCCACGCGCTGTCGCGGCACGAGCCGGATGCGAGTTCGAGCGTTTGCGCGGGCGTCTGCACGCCCGGCTCCATCCGCACGAGATAGCCGATGTCGCGCTGAAGCTGCTGGTTCAGCGCGACGAGGAAGTTCACGGTGCCGGCCGGCGTGCGGTCGACGGCGTCGAGATACGTGCGGAACAGCGGCGCGGCGCTCGTCTGCGGGTCGCACGCGAGATACGGCGCGAGCTCGGTCTTCAGCGCGTCGTCATAGCTGAACGGGTATTGTTCCGCGCTCGCTTCGAGGAAGAAATCGAACGGGTTGTACACCGACATCTCGGCGACGAGATCGATCGTGATCTCGAAGTGCTCGGTTGGCTCCGGAAACACGAGCCGCGCGAGATAGTTCGAGAACGGGTCCTGCTGCCAGTTGATGAAGTGCTGCGCGGGCTCGACCGTCATCGAATACGCGAGGATCGGCGTCCGGCAATGCGGCGCGGGCCGCAGCCGCACGACCTGCGGGCCGAGGTTGACGAGCCGGTCGTAGCGATAGCGGGTGGTGTGATGCAGCGCGACGTGGATGGACATGGGAGCTCGGATCGGGTTGGGCCGGCCGCGCGCGCCGCGTCGCTGTCGACGCGGCGGCCCGGCATGGCGGATTCGGCGAAAGCGCGCGGCGGGTCAGACGAGTTCCGGCGTCTGCACGACGCTGATCTCGACGCCGACGGCCGTCGCGCCGAGCCCCGTCACCGGCTGCGCGTCGCGATGGTCGAGGCCGACCGCGATGCGCACGTAGCGTTCGTCCGGGCAACGGTTCATGAACGGGTCGAAGCCGACCCAGCCGAGCCCTTCGACATAGGCTTCGGCCCATGCATGGCCGGCCGGCTGCTGCATCAGCGCGGCGGCTTGCGGCTGCGCGCCGAGCGCCGGTTGCGGCTGCCCCTGCGATTGCGACTGCACCGCATGCGACGCGCCGAGCATCTGGTGCATCCCGTCGCCGCTCTGCAGCGCGAGTGCTTCCTCTTCCTCGACGTCGCCCGCCTGCTGCTTCGCATCGGCGATGCGCTGCATCGCGCTGTCGGCCAGCACGTAGCCCGAGATGTAGCGCGCGGGGATCTTCAGCGCGCGGGCGGCCGCGATGAACGCGTGCGCATGGTCGCGGCTCGTGCCCTCGCCGCTTTGCAGCGCGGTTTCCGCATCGACGGGCGCATCGGCGGCCAGGTTCGGCGCGTACGCGATGCGGCCGTGCACCTCCGTCATCAGCCAGTGCAATGCGTCGAGGCCGTGCGGCTCGATCGGCAGCGCCTGCGTCAGCGCATGCACGGTGTCGCCCGCTTTCGTGAGCGCGGTCTCGCGCTCGAAGATCCACGGCGGCGCATAGCCCTCGGGATTCCCGAGAATGCCCGCGCGGTCCTGCGTCTCGACGACGCCGGCCGCGACGACGACGATCTCGTCTTTCGCGCCGCGATCGTGGCGCACGAGGTCGATCCGGTTGCCGAGCCCGTCGGCGTACGACAGCGTCGGCTCGACGCCGTCGATCGTGACCTGCCACGCGCGCACCGTCTGCCCGGGGCCCGACTGCGGGCGCAGCCGCAACCGTTGCAGTGCGTGGGAAGCTTGTTCGTCGAACTGATAACGCGAAATGTGTCGGATGGCGAGTCGCATGGCAAGTCTCAGTCGAAGTTGTAAGCCTGGGCGACTTCGAGCCCGAGGCTGTTGTTGCGGCCGATGAAGTCGGTCAGGAACTCGTGCAGGCCGCTCTTGAAGATCCGCTCGACCGAGGTATCGGACAGCATTTGCAGGATCTTCGTGGCCGTGTCGTGACACGGGTGTGTCACGCCGTAATCCTTCGCGAGCAGGTTCAGGCTCGACACGACGCGCCCGTAGCAATAGCGCAGCGAACGCGGCATGCGGCCGTTCAGGATCAGGTAGTCGGCGATGTTCAGCGGCTTGTACTGCACGTCGTACACCCAGCGGTACGAACGATGCGCGGCCACGCAGCGCAGGATCGTCTCCCATTGGTAGTTGTCGAGGATCGTGCCGACGTGCGACACCGACGGCAGCAGCAGGTGGTACTTCACGTCGATGATCCGCGCGGTGTTGTCCGCGCGTTCGATGAAGGCGCCGATCTGCGCGAAATCGAAGATCTCGTTGCGCAGCATCGTGCTGTAGAAGCTGCCGAGGATCAGCGCGGTTTCGCGCTTCACCTGGTCGAGCACGGCCGGCAGCTCGCTTTCCGGCACCGGCTGCGCGAACGCGCGGCGCAGCGCGAGCCACGCGCCGTTCACGCTCTCCCACGCCTCGCGCGTCAGCGCCGTGCGCACCATCCGCGCATTCGAGCGCGCGGCCTCGATGCACGACAGCACGCTCGACGGGTTGTCGCGGTCGCGCAGCAGGTAGTCGGTCACGGTATCGGCCGCATACGCGTCGTATTTCTGCCGGTAGCCGTCGTCCGCGCCCGAGCTGACCAGCACCGACGACCATTCGGCCGGCGCGTCGGACGTGCGCGTGAGCGCCATCCGCAGCCCGGCATCGACGATGCGCGCGATGTTCTCCGCGCGCTCGATATAGCGGTACATCCAGTAGAGCCCGCTCGCAGTTCGTCCCAGAAGCATCTCGTGTCCACTCCGTCTTCGTTCGGTTCGCGCGCCGGCTCCGGCGCGCGCGGTCGCGTCCGGCTCAGTCGGCCAGCACCCAGGTGTCCTTGGTGCCGCCGCCCTGGCTCGAGTTGACGACGAGCGATCCTTCCTTCAGCGCGACGCGCGTGAGCCCGCCCGGCGTGATGCGGATCCGGTCCGACACCAGCACGAACGGCCGCAGGTCGACGTGGCGCGGCGCGAGGCCGGCGTCGGTCAGGATCGGCGTCGTGGACAACGCAAGCGTCGGTTGCGCGATGTAGTTCGCGGGGCGCGCGCGCAGCTTCGCGGAAAACGCCTCGAGCTCGGCCTTCGACGCGCACGGCCCGACCAGCATCCCGTAGCCGCCCGAGCCGTGCACCTCCTTCACGACCAGTTCGTCGAGATGCTCGAGCACGTACTTCAGGCTGTCGGCCTCACCGCAGCGCCAGGTCGGCACGTTCTCCAGCAGCGCCTTGCGGCCCGTGTAGAACTCGACGATCTCCGGCATGTACGAGTAGATCGCCTTGTCGTCGGCGATGCCGGTGCCGGGCGCATTCGCGATCGTGATGTTGCCCGCGCGGTACACGTCCATGATGCCTGCCACGCCGAGCACCGAATCGGGGCGGAACGTGAGCGGGTCGAGGAACGCGTCGTCGACGCGGCGGTACAGCACGTCGATCGGCTGGAAGCCTTCGGTCGTGCGCATCGCGACGCGGCCGTCGATCACCTGCAGGTCGCTGCCCTCGACGAGGTGCACACCCATCTGGTCGGCGAGGAACGAATGTTCGTAGTACGCGGAATTGTGGATGCCGGGCGTGAGCACGGCGATGGTCGGGTTGTCCGCGTTGCCGCCCGGCGGGCATACGGCCGCGAGCGACTGGCGCAGCATCTGCGGGTAGGTTTCGACCGGGCGCACCTTCACCTGCTGGAACAGCTCGGGAAAGAGCTGCATCATCGTTTCGCGGTTTTCCAGCATGTAGGACACGCCGGATGGCGTGCGCGCGTTGTCCTCCAGCACGTAGAACGCGTTCTCGCCGGTGCGCACGATGTCGACGCCGATGATGTGCGTGTAAACGTTTCCCGGCGGCCGGAAATCGATCATCTCCGGGATGAACGCTTCGTTGTGCGCGATCAGGTGCTTCGGCACGATGCCCGCGCGCACGATTTCCTGGCGGTGATAGATGTCGTCGAGGAATGCGTTCAGCGCCATCACGCGCTGCTCGATGCCGAGCGACAGCCGGCTCCATTCCGCCCCGGAGATGATGCGCGGGACGATGTCGAACGGAATCAGCCGCTCGGCGGCCTCCGCGTCGCCGTACACGGCGAACGTGATGCCCGTCTTGCGGAACACGCCTTCCGCGTCGTGGGCCTTCTGGGCGAGGCTCGCGGGATTCTGCGTGTCGAGCCATTGCTTCAGGCGCGCGTAAGGCGCCCTTACCATGTCGCCGGATTGCAGCATTTCATCGAATGGCTTCATCGATCTTTTCTCCATCGATCGTTTCCCCGGCATTGCGCATGCCGGACCGGCGTACTGAATGCTTTGCAAGGAACGTGCCTTGCTCGACTCCGTCGATATCCCCCTGTTTTTGCGCCGCGCCAGGCACGCCGGTGCGGCATTGCGCACCACAACGGTGCAACCCCCGACGCGACGGGCGCTTGCGGTGCGCCGTGAACGCGCACGGCCGATGCTGCGCCGCGTTCGACGAACATAGTTCTCCCGCGTGTCACGAATGTGCAATCTGCACTGCACCAAAAGTGGCGGGCCCGCGCCCCGGAACGATCGCGGGCGGGCGGGCCGGCACGCGCACGGCGCAGCCGGCCCTGGGGGGAAGTACCGTCCGCGGCGGCGCGGACAGTCCGACGCGGTGAACTGTCCGGTTAAGCCGGGTCCGGCACCTCAACGCTATGCAGCCGTAATCCCGGCGACAACGCCCATGCATATTTCGACTGACACCGATCGAAAAAAAACATCGGCTCGACCGGCGCGAGGCGCGGTACGCTAGAACGTTGGTGCGGCAGACGGCGCCGCCTTTCAGGCGCCCGACTATAAAAAGCGAAGATCGAAATGGAAGCAAAGTGGCTGGAAGATTTCCTGAGCCTTGCGGATACCAAGAGCTTTTCCCGGGCCGCGCGTCACCGGCACCTGACGCAGTCGGCATTCAGCAGACGAATCGCCGCGCTCGAAACCTGGATGGACGCGAAGCTGGTCGACCGCAGCATCAACCCGATCACGCTGACGCCCGCCGGCCAGATGTTCCGCGGGCTGGCCGCGGACATCCTGCGCAGCATGTATGCGGCGCGCAACCTCGTGAACGGCTACGACCAGTTCGCGGCGAGCGACCAGGTCGTGCGTTTCGCCGTCGCGCATACGCTCGTGTTCACGCTGTTTCCCGAATGGCTCAAGCAGCTCAACGGCGAGGTCGGCCACGTCACTGCCCGCGTCAATGCGGTGAACGTGCCGGAAGGCGTCCAGCAACTGGTCGAAGGCGAATGCGATTTGCTGCTCGGCTATCACCATCCGCAGTTGCCGATCGTGCTCGACCCGAATCACTTCCCGTTCGTCAGTCTCGGCGTCGAACGCATCCTGCCCGTGTCGACACCCGATGCACGCGGCAAGCCGGTGTTCCAGCTGCCCGGCACGCCCGATGCCCCGCTGCCGCTGCTCGCGTATTCGTCGGGCGCCTTTCTCGGCAACATCGTCGAGATGCTGTTGCTGAATGCGACCGAGCCGTACGTGCTGCACCGGTGTTTCGAAACGCACATGTCCGAGGCGCTGAAAGGCATGGTCGTGGCCGGGCACGGCATCGGCTGGCTGCCGGAAAGCTGCGTCGCGAAGGAGCTCGCAGACGGCACGCTCGTGTGCGCGGGCACCGGCGACTGGATCACCGAACTCGAAATCCGCCTGTATCGGTCGGCGCGCAAACGCGGGCTCGCGGCGGAGCAGCTGTGGACCTACATCATGAACCGGCCGCACGCGGCGATCGACGGTGCGACAGGCACTGAAGAAGCGGCCGCCCCGGCGATGCGCAGCGCGCGGCGAAGCGCGGGCGGCAGCCGCTGATGGCATATTCGCGCCGTGGATATCCGCGGCGCGAATACGCGTTCTCCCGATAGCAATCGATAATCCCGTCGGACTCCGTAAAATCCCTCAACGGCTCTTAATCGATCTCCAGAACACGCAAACGTTTGCGATCCATGTCGTATTTTTTACTGTTTTCCGTATTAAGTAAGAATAATCGGCCCGCCTTTCCAGACAGAAATACCTTGTTACACAAGTTTCGATTTACCTGTAACTGCCGGAATCATCAAAAACGTCGCACCCTCATTTCACGATGTGCGACCTGTATCCGGACCTTCATCGATTCGCCTCGAATACAGGCGCAAGAGTTTCTTTTATTAGTCGTTATTTTTCGGCACGAACGTCGATACCTCCGACGTGATTCAAAGCGTGCTCGATCATCGCTACCGAAGAGCAATTTTCATGTTCGGCAATATCAACTTTATTCAGCATTAAGCGATCCTCAGCAATCCATCCTTATCCTATTTAAATAGGATCTTTCACCCCCGTCCCATTCCGACCACACGCGGTTGTTGGTTCAAAAACCATCGTGTATCAATAGCGTGTCGCAAAAAGAACGTTGGCAAATTCGACTCGGAGTCGATGCACGTCATCGATTCCGGACGGGAGATTGCAATGTCACCCTCGCTTCGACAGCATGCTCGCGCTTTCCTGAGCGTCTTCGTCTCCACGCTGTGCATGAACGCCATGGCCCAGACACCGGCGGCCTCCTCACCGGCGTCCGGGCCGGGGGCGAACCGGTACGTGATTTCGTATATCTGCGGCGATGCGCGGATCGACGGCACCGCACCGCTTCCCCCCGACGGGCGTCCCTACAACCTGGGCGTGTCGTTCGTCTCGGGACATACCGGGCAGCCGCTCTCCAACGTGCAGGTGCGCCTGCGCCGACATGGGCGCGTGCTGGTCGAATTCGCCGCATCGGGATCGCGCTGCCTGTTCAGCGTGCCCGATGCGAGCTACCGGGTCGAAGGGACCTATCAGGGAGCAACCCAGTTCGCGATCGTCGAGACGGGCACGCTCACGACGCAGTTGCGCTGGTGAACGTCGCGCCGCCCCTCTCCGATCGCGCCAATCGTGGACCGCATCGAATCAAGGAGTCTTGCATGCCTCGTGCAGAACGACCGGACGGCTCGCCCGCCCGTCAGCCGAAACCCTCGTGGGGTCCGGGAAAGAACGCGGCGCTCAGCGTCGCCGCATTTGCCGCGATCTTCGGTGCCTTCGCGTACGTCGAGCGGGACACGAGGGTCGGCCATGCGAGCGTGACGCACGATATCGCCCGCGTGATCGGAAACGCCGTCGGAAAGTCCCGCGAGCTCATCGTGGCGGCAACCGGCCGCGTGTCCGGCACCGCCGCGCCAGCCGGCTCGACCTCCACGCTCGCGCAGGCCGGACCGGTTCCGCCGTTCGCCTCCGCTCCCCCCGCCGTGTCGGCCGTGGCCGAACCGGCCGTGCCGCCGCAAACGGCGGCCCGCTCCGACACGACACGTACGCGCCCCGCGCACGTGCCGCCGACGAGGCTGGCGGCCAATCCGCACGCCGCGTCGACCGGCAGTCGCACGACGCGCCCGGGCGACACGCACCGGACGTCACGTTCGCAGACGCTGGCGCGCACGAGAAAACACCCCGACCCCGTGCCGAAACCGCAACCGCAGTCGTATGTCGCGGGCACGTCGCACATGGAGGCCACCAGCGTCACGCACGATGAGCTGGAAGGCGCCCGCGCTCTGGCCAAGGCGCGCTGGTGCGCACGGATCGACGAATGGAGCTGTGTGGAGCAAAACGCGAGCCGTGCACTCGCCATCGACCCGAAGAACAGCGAATCGCGCGCGCTGCTTGGACAAGCGATCCGCAACCGCCTGTGACCTGGCCGGATCCCGCCGGGCCTCGCCGCCCGACGGGGCGACGGCCGGCGACGAGCGCCGTCGGGCGTGCAACCGATGTGATCGTTTCAAAGTGAGGACACACCGTGGCCAACAATCGTCAACAACAATGCACCACCGTCGCTCCGCCGAACCGGCGGATCCTCCTGCATGCGCCGTTGCTGTGCCTGCTCGTCGCGTCCGGCCCGTGTCTTGCCGCCGAAGGCGACGCGGAACCGGGCAGCGCGAGCGAAATCGCCGGGTCCCGCGGCGCACCTGATGCGTTGCCGCCCGACCTGCAGCCCCCGGGCGCGTCGACGCAGGCCGCGCCGGGTTCGGGCACGCAGCCGCCGCTTGCACCAACGCCGATCGCGCAAGCGTCGGACGCATCGATGCAGATCGCGCAGGCGCCGAACCCGGCGATGCCGACCACGGTCGTGGTGGACCCGGATGCGCCGCAGCCGGCCGCGCCATCGACGAATGCACCCGCGCCAGCGGCGCAAGTGTCGAATGCGCCGATGGTGCTGGCGCAGGCATTCGACACGCCGCCGGATACGCCGCGGCCACGCACGCAAACGTCCGAGGCACCGCGGCAGCGCGCCCAGGCCACGACTACCGCACCGCCGGCTACACCGACCACAGCCGCTACGCCGACGCTCACCGCGCAGGCATCCGGCACGCCGATGCCGAATTCGCCCGCGCCCACGACCCAGCCGTCCGGCGCCGAACCGCCGTCGTCCCGGCAACCGAATTCGCAGTCGCCCGGCGCGCAGCTCCCCGGCGAGCCGATCCAGCGGTCGCAAGGCCCCGACGTCCAGGCACCGAATGCGCAGGCGCCGAACCTCCGCACGGCCGATGTCGCGACGGTGCGCAACGACGTGTTCGGTCTCGCGGCAAGCGGCGGCGCGGTCAAGGCGCTCGACGAAGCAAAGGCCCGGCCCGATGCGTTCTCCGCCGTCGACATCGCGCAACTGGAAGAGCTGTCGATTCGCCAGCAAGTGCGCGGCGGCCGCGACAAGTCGCGCTCGATGACGAGTTCGGACCGCTTCGACGGAATCGACAGCGCCCTGCGTGCGGCGGACGACCTCGACAAGCGGATACCGCCCACGCCCGAGTACACGCCGGTCCGCACCGCGCTCGCGGGCGACCGGGTCGTCGCCCTTGCGGCACGCGGCGACATGAAGACGGCCGTCGCGACGTTCGAGACGATTCCGTCCAACGCGGAAATCTCGATCGACGCACTGGCGGCCGTCGGCGACGCGTACCTGTACCTGGGCGAGCCGGCCAAGGCAAACGCCGTGTACGCGCGTGCGCTGAAGCAGGCCACCGCATCGCCGACCGATCGCGCGACGCGCGGCTTCCAGTATGGCGCCCGCACGCAGCCGATCGAGCTGCGCGAAGGGCTGTTCTGGTCGTACGTCGACCAGGCACGCGCGCCGGAAGCGAAGCAGGTGCTCGACGACATGGAGAAGTCGCTGCCGCCCGCCAAGCAGGTGACCAACGTCGGCCCCGGAGAAAGCGACTATCTGCGTTACTACCGGTTGCGCGCGCAATACCTGATCTTCACGGGTCACGCCGACCAGGGGATCGCCGCCCTCGAACAGCTCGAGAAAGAGGTGCCGTTCAACGCGGAGATCCGCGCCGCGCACGCCGATGCGGTGTCGGGCCAGTCGCATCCACGCCAGGCGATCTCGATGTATCGCGCGTCGCTGACCGATCACCCGGACAGCGTCGAGATGCTCGCGGGCCTCGGCCGCGCATCGCTCACGGCGGATGACTACGCGACCGCGAAGACCGTCGACCAGACGCTGGGCAACACGTTCCCGGACAGCGGCGCCGTGCGCGGCTTCAAGCGCGACTACAAGGCCTACCGCAGCCCCGTGTTCACGACCGACCTGAGCTTCGAGCACGGCAACAGCGCGCTGGCCGACAACAGCTTCACGTCGGACAGCTACATCTACTCGCAACCGTTCGGCGACAACTGGCGGGTCTTCGCGCATACGTTCTACGGCCATGCGCAAACCGACGGCGGCAGCGTCAGCCGCACACGCACGGGCATCGGCGGCGACTACCGGCACGGGCCGCTCACCGTGCTGGGCGAGGTCACGCGCTCGCTCGGCGGAGACGGCCGAACCGGCGGCCGCGGCACGATCGCGTACGCACTGAACGACTACTGGACGGTCAGCGCGGGGCTCGACACCAACGACAACTCGCTGCCGTGGAAAGCGTATGCCGCGCACATCTGGGGCCGCTCCGCGAACGTCGAGGTCGTGTATCGCCAGAACGACCGGCGCGAAGTCAAGCTGAGCTACGGCGTGAGCCGCTACAGCGATTCGAACCTGCACCAGGAAATCGCGGCGACCGCCACGCAGCGCGTGTACACGTCCGCGAACCAGCTCGTCAACGTCTCGCTGAATCTCGGCACCGACAGCAACACGCGCCATGACGCGCCCTACTTCAGCCCCGGTCGCGACTACGCGGCCGCGGCGACCGTCATGCATCAGCTGACGCTGTGGAAGAAAGGCGACACGGGGCTGCAGCAGCGCGTGTCGGTGTCGGGCGGCGTGTACAACGAGCGCGGCTTCGGCACCAGCCCGCTGTGGAGCGCGCGTCTCGAGCACGCGTGGACGTTCAAGCACGACATCACGCTGAGCTACGGCGTCGAGGTCAGCAGCCACGCATACGACGGCCAGCGCGAGCGCTCCGAAACCGGCTTCCTGTCGCTCAACCTGCCGTTTTAGCAAGGAGATCGGCAATGCTGCAATCCAGACGGACCTTCATGTGCGGATGCCTCGGCACGTTTGCCGCCTGTTCGCTGTTCCCGGGCGTGACCAACGCCAAGATGATCGACCTGCTGCCGCCGTCCGATCCGGCCGACGGCAAGACGTTCCGCGTGATCTGCATGCACGACGTGCGCGACAACCTGATGGCGTCGTTTTCGTCGCCGACGGCGATCATCGATCCGTTCGCGGTCGATACCGGCACGCTCACCGCGATCTTCTCGTGGCTGCAGACCAACAACTACCACACCATCACGGTCAAGCAGATCGAGGAATCGCGGCACGGCGGCAAGCCGCTGCCGCCGCGCTCGGTGCTGCTCACGTTCGACGACGGCTTTCGCAGCCACTACACGAAGGTGCTGCCGCTGCTCGAGCGCTTCAAGTATCCGGCCGTGATGGGCCTCGTCACCGCGTGGATCGATACACCGGCGGATACGCCGATCCGCATCAGCGACAAGGTGCAGGTACCGCGCGACTACTTCCTGTCGTGGGACGAGGTGAAGAAGCTCGGGCAGTCGGAATTCGTCGAGCTCGGCTGCCACACCCACAATCTCCACCACGGTGCGATCGCGAATCCGCAAGGCAACGAGTTGCCGGCGACCACGTCGCATCTCTACCTGCAAGACCAGAAACGCTATGAAACCGACGCCGAATTCCACGCCCGCGTGCACGACGACCTGCAGACGTGCGTGCGGCAGATCCGCGAACGCACCGGCCTCGTCGCACGCTCGATGGTGTGGCCGTACGGCGCGGAAAACCAGCCGGTGCGCCAGATCTCGACGTCGCTCGGCATGGACATCCAGTTCAGCCTCGACGCCGGCCCGAATACGCCGGACGTGCCGCTGGACCGGCTGAGACGGATCCTGATGATGTACGACGTCGATATCGGCGGGTTCGAGCGCTCGATGCGCGAGCCGGCGTCCAACCGCGGCGACGTCGACGTGCCCGAGCGCACCGTGCAGGTCGATCTCGACCAGGTCTACGACCCCGATCCCGCGCGACAGGAAGCGAATCTCGGCAAGCTGATCGAGCGCATCTACCGGATGCAGCCGAAATCGGTGTACCTGCAGGCGTATGCGGACCCGAAGGGCACGGGCGTGGCCGAAGCGGTGTATTTCCCGAACCGGCACCTGCCGATGCGTTCCGACCTGTTCTCGCGTGCCGCGTGGCAGCTCAACACGCGCGCCAACGTGCAGGTGTACGCGTGGATGCCGGTGCTCGCGTTCCGGCCGCCGGCCGACAAGCTCCGCTCGCTCGAAGCCGTCAGCGCATTCGGCGGCGCGCCGGCCCGCGAGAACGGCACGCGCGTGTTCCGGCTGAGCCCGTTCGATCCCGATGCGCGCCTGATGATCCAGCAGATCTACGAGGATCTCAGCAAGCACGCGTCGTTCAGCGGCATCCTGTTCAGCGACGACGCGGTGCTCGACGACTACGAGGATGGGGGCCGGCATGCGCTGCGCACCTATTCGCAATGGGCGCTGCCGGCCGACATCGGCAAGATCCGCGAGAACCCCGACCTGATGAAGCGCTGGACGCACCAGAAGACGCGCTACCTGATCGACATGACCCGGCAGCTCGAGCAGATCGTGCTGGCCCACCAGAACGTCGGCGACGTGCTGACCGCGCGCAACATCTTCGCGATGCCGGTGCTCAAGCCCGAATCGGAAGCGTGGTTCGCGCAGAACTACGACGATTTCCTCGCCGCCTACGACTACGTCGCGCTGATGGCGATGCCGTACATGGAACAGGCGAAGGACCCCGACGGCTGGCTCGACCAGCTCGTGAAGGCGGTACGCACGAAGCAGCGCGGGCTGCAGCGCACCGTGTTCGAACTGCAGGCGTACGACTGGCACGGGCAGAAGGCGGTGCCGGCCGGCACGCTGCTCGCGCAGATGCGGCGGCTGCGCAGCGAAGGCGCCGTGAATTTCGGCTACTACCCCGACAACTTCCTGAACGGCCAGCCTGAACTCGACGCGATGCGCGACGTGATGTCGCTGAAGTCGCGCCTCGACCCCACCTCGATCAACGCGCTGATGCAGATGCAGCAGTCGCACGGAACCAAGACGCCATGACCACCCACAGCCTGATCCAGCGCCTGCAGGATTTCGTCTTCTACTATCCGTTCTTCATGTCGTATCTGTGGATGATCGGCGGCGTCGTGCACTACTTCCTGCTCGAGGAAGGCCGCGAGCTGTCGACGCGCACGATCGCGTCGAGCGGCATCCCGAAAGTCTCGATCGTCGTGCCCTGCTTCAACGAAGCCGCGAACGCGCGCAGCGTGATCGGCCACCTGAACGGAATGCAGTATCCGAACTACGACATCATCGCGGTCAACGACGGCAGCAAGGACCGCACCGGCGAGATCCTCAACGAGCTGGCCGTCGAGATTCCGCGGCTGCTCGTGATCCATCACGCGCGCAACGAAGGCAAGGCGGTCGGGCTCACGACCGCGGCGGCCGTGTCGAACGCGGAATACCTGCTGTGCATCGACGGCGACGCGCTGCTCGCGCACGATGCGATCGGCTGGATGCTCGAGCATTTCCTGACCGATCCGGGCGTGGGCGCGGTGACCGGCAACCCGCGCATCCGCACGCGCACGTCGCTGCTCGGCCGCATGCAGGTCGGTGAATTCTCGTCGATCGTCGGGCTGATCAAGCGCACGCAGCAGGTGTACGGCCGCATCTTCACGGTGTCGGGCGTGATCACGATGTTCCGCAAGACCGCGCTCGCCGATGTCGGCTACTGGAGCTCGGACATGCTCACCGAGGACATCGACATCAGCTGGAAGCTGCAGTGCCGCGACTGGCGCGTCGTGTACGAGCCGCACGCGCTCAGCTGGATCCTGATGCCGGAGACGATCAAGGGGCTCTACCGGCAGCGGCTGCGCTGGTCGAAGGGCGGCATCCAGGTGCTGCTCAAGTACGCGGGCACGCTGATGCGGCCGACCCAGATGATGATGTGGCCGCTATTCGCCGAATACCTGATCGGCATCGCGTGGGCGTACTCGATGTCGTTCATCCTGCTGCTCGCGCTGATCGACGTCGTCTACCCGCTTCCGCCGAACTGGCATGTGTCCGTGGTGCCGCACTGGCACGGGATGCTGCTGGTCGCGACCTGCATCCTGCAGCTGATCATCGGCAGCATGATCGATCGTCGTTACGACGAAAAACTCCTGATGTACTTCCTTGACACCATCTGGTACCCCGTCGCGTTCTGGCTGATCAGCATGATCACCACCGTCATCGCCCTGCCCGCCGTCGTGCTGCGGGGCCGTGGCAAGCGCGCCGTATGGGTCAGTCCCGACCGAGGCATTCAACATGAAGAACGCGCCGATTATTGACCTTTCCCTGCGCGCCCCGCGCGACATGATCGCCGAACGCGGCAACATCGTCGGGCCCGTGCTCGTCGCATGGTTCCGCCTCGTGCGGCCCGCGCTGGTCGGGGGCGTCTGGGCATCGATCTGCATCTATACGTACCGTTACCTGTTGCCGTTCAACGAGGCCGAGATGCCGATCGAGCAGATCGTGTTCTACGTGACCAGCATCGCGCTGATCGCCGGCACGATCGTCATGTGGCTGATCGCGGGGCGCGTCGTGCATCCGTTCGCCTACCGGTTGCGCGTGTCGAAGATGCTGCGGCGCTCGGCCAGCGTGAAGGTGCGCTCGGTGCCGCCGACCGCGTTGGCAAGCGAGCGCCGGCGCGGCACGCGGCGCACCACGCGCATTCTGGTCGCGTCGCACGACGCGAACGGGTCGATTTCGGGCATCGAATGGGTCGCGCATGCCGGCCCGCAGCCCCGCGAATAAATCGCCGGAGACGTGCCGCGCCGCGCGCGACGCCTGCCGCGCGACGTGGCACCGCTTCCGGCATCGTGCTGCCGCGCGTCGCGCGCCAGCCGGCAACTTCCTGGAGACGAGGTGAATCATGTGCGGAATCGTCGGAGCAAGCGGCCTGAACAATCAGGTGCCGCAACTGGTCAATGCGCTGAGCCGGCTCGAATATCGCGGCTACGATTCGTGCGGCATCGCCGTGCAGCGTGACGGGCGCCTGCGCAGCGAACGCACGCTGCGACGCGTGACGGACCTGCAGGATCGCGTGCTGACGCTCGGTCTCGAAGCGCAGACCTGCATCGCGCATACGCGCTGGGCGACGCACGGCGCGCCGTCGGAAATGAACGCGCACCCGATCATGTCGGGCGACACGATCGCGGTCGTGCACAACGGGATCATCGAGAACCACGACACGCTGCGCGCCGAGCTGCGTGAGCGCGGCTACACGTTTCGCGGGCAGACCGACACCGAAGTCATCGCGCACCTGATCCACAGCCTCTATCGCGACGACCTGTTCGACGCGATCGTGCGCGCCGTCAAACGGCTGCACGGTGCGTACGCGATCGCGGTGCTCGGCGCGCGCGAGCCGCAGCGCCTCGTCGCCGCGCGCGCCGGCTCGCCGCTCGTGATCGGCATCGGCGCCGAGCAGAACTACCTCGCGTCCGACTGCGCGGCGCTCGGCGACCTGACCGACCGCTTCGTGTACCTGGAGGACGGCGACGTCGCGCTGATCACGCCGGAGCGCATCGCCGTGGTCGATGCGGGCGGACAGGAAGCGCGGCGCCCGTTGTGCGAAGTGAAGGCGCGCGCGGACGACGCCGCGCTCGGGCCGTATCAGCACTTCATGCAGAAGGAGATCTTCGAGCAGCCGAAGGCGATCGACAGCACGCTCGACGGCATCGACACGATCTCGCCGGCGCTGTTCGACGCGACGGAAGCCACGCGCGGGCTGCTGTCGCGGGTCAGAAGCGTGCTGCTGCTCGGCTGCGGCACCAGCTACTACGCGGGCCTGACCGCGAAGTACTGGCTCGAAAGCATTGCCGGCGTGCCCGCTCAGGTCGAGATCGCCAGCGAATTCCGCTACCGCGACACGGTGGCCGATCCGCGCACGCTCGTCGTCGGCATCTCGCAGTCGGGCGAAACGGCCGACACCATCGGCGCGATCGAGCAGGCGCGCGCGATGGGCCAGGAACTGTCGATGGCGATCTGCAACGTCGCGACCAGCACGATCGCGCGCAATGCGCCGCTGCGGTTCCTGACGCGGGCCGGCATCGAGCTCGGCGTCGCATCGACCAAGGCGTTCACCACGCAGCTCGTCGCGCTGTTCGTGCTGACGCTGACGCTCGCGCAGCTGCGCGGCCGGCTCGATGCCGCGCAGGTCGCGACGCACCTGAAGCAGTTGCGCGCGCTGCCGGACCGCATCGGCCACGCGCTCGCGCTGGAAACGCAGATCATGGGCTGGGCCGCGAAGTTCGCCCGCACCGAGAACGCGCTGTTCCTCGGCCGCGGCATCCATTTCCCGATCGCGATGGAAGGCGCGCTGAAGCTCAAGGAGGTGTCGTACATCCATGCGGAAGGCTATGCGGCCGGCGAACTGAAGCACGGGCCGCTCGCGCTCGTCACGAGCGCGATGCCGGTCGTCACGATCGCGCCGGACGACCGTCTGTTCCAGAAGCTGAAATCCAACATGGCCGAGGTGCGCGCGCGCGGCGGGCGGCTCTACGTACTGGCCGGCAATCAGCTCGAAATCGACGCCGACCGCGACACGCACCTGATCCGCGTACGCGAATCGGGCGACCTGCTGTCGCCGATCGTCAACGTGATCCCGCTGCAATTGCTCGCCTATCACGTCGGCTGTACGCGCGGCGCCGATGTCGACAAGCCGCGCAACCTCGCGAAATCGGTGACCGTCGAATGAAGCGGCGAATGCGTCCGGCGCAGACGGTCATGCGGCTGGCCGCGGCCGTGCTCGGCGGCGCATGCGGCGTCGGCGCGGTGTCGCCGTTTGCCTTTGCCGGCGCGCCGGCCGTGCATACGGTCACCGTGCCGAGCGCCCCGTCGCCGCAGGACACCGGCGACCCGCGGCGCTTCATGCACGGGATCGGCGTGGCCGACGCCGGCGACGGCAAACGCTGGGTGTTCTTCAGCAGCTCGGGCATCGTGCCGCGCGGTGCGCTGCGCAGCGGCAGCTGGCCGCATGACGTGTACGTCGGCGAATGGCAGCCGGACAAGCCGCGCGTGCTGCACGTCCGTACGTTCATCAGCCGCCCGGAGGCGCAGGAACCCGTGTCGATCGCGCAGAATGCACACGGCGACATCTTCGTCACGTTCGAGGACGGCTGGAACACGTCGCAGGAAGTCAGCCAGCGCTACGGCATCTACCGCCGCGACCTGAAGCCGGTCAAGCCCTACCCGAACGACGTCGAATCGGGCGGTCATTCGGGGCACGTCGCGACGGTCGCCGACCGCTTCGTCGTGTTCTATTCGACCGGCTGGGTCAACGGCGGCGGTGTCGACAACCTCGGCAGCGGCAACGGCGTATACCTGAAAACCTACGACGCGGCCGGGCGCGTGCTGAACCACGTCGCGGTCGCGCCGCATCGCCGCGAGTGGTGGCCCGTGATCGCGGGCTCGCCGCGCAACGCGCTGCTCGTGTGGCAGAAGTTCATCGACGGCAGCACGGACGCGACACTCGAATACGCGATGTTCGATCCGGTCACCGCGAAGCTGGAAAAACTCGGCTCGCTGAACGACGCGATCCAGTATTACGTGTATTCGGCCGCCTATGTGCCGGAGATCGACCGTTTCATCGTCGTCACGACGACCGCGGACGATCGCGGCGTCGCGATGCTGATCGCGCCGGACGGCCGCCGCACGGCGACGCTCGATTGCCTGCCCGCGTCGGTGCGCGAATCGGGCATCGGCGTCGCCGGCACACA
The DNA here is from genome assembly GCF_015712265.1 of Burkholderia sp. 9777_1386. NCBI lineage: Bacteria > Pseudomonadati > Pseudomonadota > Betaproteobacteria > Burkholderiales > Burkholderiaceae > Burkholderia > Burkholderia sp. 9777_1386. The sequence goes on from NZ_JACCQB010000032.1 coordinate 41,404, forward strand.
TGCGTACGTGCCGACCCGCGACGGGCGGCTGCTGACGCTCGCGCTGGCGCCGGCGAACATGGCGGTGAGCGGCGTGCAGCGCTCACCCGTTCCGTGGGGCTCGACCGGCGTCGCCGGCTTCCCGGCGCGCGGCACGGCGATGCATTTCGTGTCGCTGACGCCATCGGGGATGCGCGAAGCCGATTTCGAACCGGCGCGCGACACGCCGATGCCGAAGAACGAAGTGTCGTGTTCGAGTCATTGAAGGCGGGCCGGTCACGCCATGTCGCGGGCGCGGGCAGATCGCGTGCCGCCACCGTGCCTGTCGTTTTCCCCGTCCGGATCGCGCGACGACGCGCGCTCGCCCCGTCACGCGCCCGGTAGTCGGGCGCCGGCGCGTGCTGGTCCAATCATCGCCGCCGCGCGTTTCCCGCGCCGAATTCGCCAGCGCCGCCCGTACCGGATAGACTGTCGCCCGATTCCTTCCATCGGCCGCGGCGTCCCGCCTCCTGCCGCCGCCGGAACGCCCTTTCCCGGAGAACGAATGCTGAAGCGCCAGTGGTTTTCGCTTGTGCTGCTGACGGTTTGCCTGCTCGGGCAACGCGCGTCGGCCCAGTCCACGCTCGAACTCGACACCGACGGCACGGCCCGCGCCGTCACCCGCCAGACGCTGCTCGCCCGTACGGACGCGACCGACATCCACGTGCCGCGCGACATCGCGTACGGCCGGCCGATGACGTTCCGCGCCGTGCCGTTCGCCGCGCTGCTCGGCGACACGCCGCTGCCGGCCGACGGGGTGCTCGAAACGCGCGCGGCCGACGGTTTCGCCGCGCAACTGCCGCTCGATCTCGTGCGCCGCCGCGCGCCGGCCGGCGCGATCCCGTGGCTCGCGATCGAGGATCCGGCCCATCCGTGGCCGAAACTGCCCGGCAAGCAGGTCAGCGCGGGGCCGTTCTATCTCGTATGGCTCGGGCCGGACGCGTCGTCGGTGCGCGGCGAGCAGTGGCCGTACCAGATCGTGCGCATCACGATCGAATCGTCGCCGCTCGCGCGCTGGCCGTCGCTCGCCGTCGACGCCGCGTTGCCCGCGAACGATCCGGCCCGCGCGGGCCAGCACCTGTTCGTCACGCAATGTCTCGCGTGCCACCGCATCGACGGCGCGGGCAGCAGCCACGCCGGCCCCGACCTGAACACGCCGATGAACCCGGTCGACTACTTCCAGCCGGCCGCGCTGCGTCGCTACATCCGCAACCCGGCGTCGGTGCGCGACTGGCCGGGCCGCAGCATGCCGGCGTTTCCGCCCGATCAGCTGAGCGACCGCGAACTCGACCAGATCGTCGCGTATCTCGCGTACATGGCGCGGCGCAACGCGGGGAAGTAACGCGGGCCACCCCGGCCGCACCCGTCGCGCTTACGCTTCCTGCGCGCTCTGCAGCACCGCGCGCAACAGCACGTCGGCGCCGGCCGTCGCCCATTCGGGCGTAATCGCTTCGGCCTCGTTGTGGCTCAGCCCGTCGACGCACGGCACGAAGATCATGCCGGTCGGCGCGACACGCGCGACATAGCATGCGTCGTGGCCCGCGCCGGACACGATGTCCATGTGCGACAGCCCGAGCGAGCGCGCCGCGTCGCGCACCGTGTCGATGCAGCGTGGCGCGAACGGCACCGGTGCATACGTGAAGATCTGCTCGATCTGCGCGCCGAGGCCGGTTTCGTCGGCCACGCGCGCGAGCTCCGCGCGCAACGCCGCGTCCAGTTCGTCGAGCACCGCATCGTCGGGATGCCGGAATTCCACCGTGAAAAAGCAGCCGCCCGGCACCGTGTTGCGCGAATTCGGCCGCGCCTCGATCATGCCGACCGTTGCGCGCGCATCCGGTGCGTAGCGGCGGCCGAGCACTTCGACGAACGAGATCATCCGCGCCGCGCCGACCAGCGCGTCGCGGCGGAACGCCATCGGCGTCGTGCCCGCGTGCGCGTCGACACCGGTGAGCGTCACCTCGTACCAGCGCTGCCCCTGCCCGGCCGTCACGACGCCGATCGTCTTGCCGGCCCGTTCGAGAATCGCGCCCTGCTCGATGTGCAGCTCATATGCCGCGTGCACCGGATAGCCGCCGACCGGCTCCGCGCCCGCGTAGCCGATCCGTTCGAGCTCCTCGCCGATCGTCCGGCCCGCGCCGTCGGTGCGCGACAGCCCATATTCGAGCGTATAGACGCCCGAGAACACGCCGGCCGACACCATCGCCGGCGCGAAGCGCGAGCCTTCCTCGTTGGTCCAGATCACGACGTCGACCGGACGCTCGGTCTCGATGGCCGCGTCGTTCAGCGCGCGCACCACTTCGAGCCCGCCGAGCACGCCGTAGATGCCGTCGTAACGCCCGCCGGTCGGCTGGGAATCGGCATGCGAGCCCGTCATCACCGGTGCGGCGTCGGGACGGCGACCGGCGCGGCGCGCGAACACGTTGCCCATCCGATCGACGCGCACCGTGCAGCCGGCTTCACGCGCCCACTGCACGAACAGGTCGCGCGACTCGCGGTCGAGGTCGGTCAGCGCGAGACGGCACACGCCGCCCTTCGGCGTCGCGCCGATCTGCGCCATCCGTTCGAGCGACGCCCACAGGCGGTCGCCGTCGACGCGCGGCATGCTTGCGGGAGCGTCACGCATCGCCGTTCTCCGGCGCGGGTTGCAGCGCATAGCGGAAATCACAGCGCTTGCCGCCCTGCATGATCGTGCTCGTGCGCGTGAGCGCGATGTCCGGCGCATAGCCCTGGATGAAATAGCTGTCGCGCGCGCAACTCAGCAGGTGCCCGATCTCGCCGAGCCCCATCGCGTGATACATCTCCGCGTAACTGCAGCGATGCACGTCGTAGTCGTAGTGCGCGTCGTCCGCGCGCCGCACCTCGACGTCGAGCGCATCGTCCTTCTCCCACAGCACCTGCAGCGCGATGAACGATTTCACGCTCGTGCCGTCCGGCTCCTGCGCGGCGAACGTCCGGCCCGCGTCGACGGCCGCGCCGCGCACGGCTTCCGCGATCACGGCCTGCGCGCGCTCGGCGCCGAACTCGCGCTTCATGATCTCGTAGATCGGCTTGATGATTTCCGCTTCGATGCGGCGCCGCGCGAGGATCCCGAGGCGCGAGTCCTCGGGGGCGGCGGCGGATGTCTGGTTCGCTTCGGTCATGGGGATCGTGTTGGTCGTTTTGTCGTTACTTGGCTGCGGTGCGCGAGCCGCCGAGCACGTCGACGACGGCCCACTTGCCGCCGCGCACCTGGTAGATCGTGAAGGCCGGACCCTTCAGGTTGCCTTCGGCGTCGAACGCGATGCGCCCCGTCACGCCGGGCCGGTCGATCGCGCGAACGGCCGCGACCAGCTTCGCCGGCTGCGTCGTGCCAGCCTTCTGCGCGGCCGCGATCAGCGTGGCGGCCGCGTCGTACGCGAACGGCGCATGCAGCTCGATCGGCGCGTGAAAACGGGCCTGGTATTGCGTGTCGAACGCCTTGCCGCCCGGCATCCGGTCGAGCGACAGGCCCGGTTCGAGCGCCGTCACGCCGTCGCCGTCCTTGCCGGCGAGCGACAGGAAGGTCTGGCTCACGAAGCCGCCCGCGCCGAGCAGCGGCGCGTTCACGCCGAGCTGGCGCATCCGGCGCGCGATCGGCGCGGCTTGCGCGTCGAGGCCGCCGAAGAACACGAGATCCGCGCGCTTGCCCTTGATCGCGGTCAGCACGCCGCTGAAATCGGTCGTCTTGTCGTTCACGTACTGACGATCGACGATGGTCCCGCCGTTCGCCTGCACGCCCTTGATGAACTGCTCGGCCAGCCCCGCGCCGAACGACGTGCGATCGTCGATCACCGCGATGCGCTTCGCCTTCAGCGTCTTCACCGCGTACGCACCGGTGAAATGGCCGCCCGCATCGTCGTGACCCATGATGCGGAACGCCGTCGCGTAGCCCTGCTGCGTGTATTGATGGCCGGTGGACGCCGGCGCGATCTGCGGAATGCCCGCATCGCGGTACACGCGCGACGCCGGCACGCTGCAGCCCGTGTTCCAGTGACCGACGACGCCGATCACGTGCTGGTCGACGAGTTGCTGCGCGACCGCGACGGCCGTGCGCGGGTCGGACTGGTCGTCGGCCGCGACGAGCTTGTAGACGACCGGCTTGCCGCCGATGGTCGGATGCTTCGCGTTCGCGTCGTCGATCGCGAGTTGCGCGCCGTTCTGCAAGTCCTTGCCGATCCGCGCGGACGGGCCGGTGAGCGGCGCGGCGAGACCGATCAGGACCGTCTGCGGAGCGGACTGCGCCAACGCGGGAACGGAGGCGACCAGGGCGGCCGCCGAGAAGGCGAGGCTGGCGGGGAGGAAAGCGATTTTCATGTGCGGGGGCCGGTCAATCGGATCAAAAACATGAAAAATATTAAATATTCGACATTCAAACCCCAAATATCCAATTGTTGGATGCTTATGCCGTTCTCCACACATTAGCGTATATCTTTGTAAATACTGGATATTTTTGTGTTGTCGCTTACCCTGACTTTTCGATAAAATTCGATACATGAAAAATATCGAACAATTGCCGCACGATCCACCGCTGCGCGCGGTGCGTGCGTTCGAAGCATTCGCGCGTCTCGGTTCGGTCACCGCGGCGGCCGGCGAACTCGACATCACGCCGTCGGCGGTCAGCCATCAACTGCAACTGCTCGAAGCGTTCATCCAGACGCCGCTGACGGTACGCGAAGGCCGGCTGCTTGCGCTCACCGACGAAGGGCGCGACTACTACCGGTCGATCAGCGCGGCATTCTCGGTGCTGCGCAGCGCGACGCGCTTCGTGCGCGACCGTTCGTCGCTGCGCCAGATCACCGTCAGCCTGATTCCGCTGCTCGGCATCGGCTGGTTCATTCCCCGGCTGCATGCGTTCCTGGCCGACAACACCGACGTCGACGTCACGGTGCTGTACGCGCATCACCGCAACTACCGAAGCGATGCGTCGGATCTGTCGATCCGCTTCGGCACCGGCGACTGGCCCGGCTATCGCTGCGAGCGGCTGCTGCCGGGCGCGATGGTGCCGATGTGCAGCCCGTCGTTCCTGAAGCGTCACGGGCCGTTCCGCACGCCGGCCGATCTCGCCCGCGCGCCGCTCGTGCATGACGAGGATCGCAGCACGTGGGTCAACTGGCTGCAGGGCGCCGGCGTGCGGCACGTGTCGCACGCGGTGGGGCCGATGTTCGAGGATGGCCAGCTCACGCTGAGCGCCGCCCGCGCGGATCTCGGCGCCGCGCTGCTGCGCGCGCCGCTGGTCCAGCGCGAACTGGCGAACGGCGAGCTCGTGCAACTGTTCGATCACGCGCTCGACGACGGACGCGACTACTACCTGTGCACGCGCGAGGACGCGGACATGCCGGACGGGGCGCGGCGGCTGGCGGCATGGTTGCGGGAGATGGCGGGGATTTGAGCGGAGGCGCGTCCCGCCACCGAACCGCGAATCGGCATTCGCTTCGGACAGGCGGCGATCCTGCATTTACGCGGCCGCATGTCGATGATGGCTGCGTCAAGTCAGGGAGGTTGCAATGCCCACCATCCCGATCGACCTGTCGGATGACCAGCATGCCGCGTTGAGCATCATCGCAGGGGCCAGGGGCCGCCCCCGCGCCGAAATCATCGGCGACGCAATCGATGCCTGTATCGCGCGACACGGACCCACACTTGTCAACAATGTGTTCGGTCTATGGAAGGGGCACGAGATTGCCAGCCAGGAGGACCTGCGTTCGGAATGATGAAGGCATGTACAACCTCGGCCCCGCCCGAATTGCCTTCGCCCCCCCGCCAATCAAGGGCCGGAAGCAGATAGAAAATCCCGATGCCGCGGATTGAAACAAGCAATTTCACAAGCTCAGGGTGAACCCGGATACTGGCAACACTCCACTCACCACTGAAGAAAAGGAATTGTCCAGATGCCGATCATCAACACCCAAATCAAGCCGTTCAAGGCAACCGCTTACCACAACGGCGATTTCGTGCCCGTCTCGGAAGAGAACTTCAAGGGCAAGTGGTCCGTCGTCGTGTTCTACCCGGCCGACTTCACGTTCGTGTGCCCGACCGAACTCGGCGACCTCGCCGACCGTTACGCGGAATTCCAGAAGCTGGGTGTCGAAATCTACGGTGTGTCGACCGACACGCACTTCACGCACAAGGCCTGGCACGACACGTCGGACACGATCGGCAAGATCAAGTACCCGATGATCGGCGACCCGACGCTCACGCTGTCGCGCAACTTCGACGTGCTGATCGAGGAAGAAGGGATGGCGCTGCGCGGCACGTTCGTGATCAACCCGGAAGGCGAGATCAAGCTGTGCGAAATCCACGACAACGGCATCGGCCGCGACGCAGGCGAACTGCTGCGCAAGGTCCAGGCGGCGCAGTACATCGCGGCGCACCCGGGTGAAGTGTGCCCGGCCAAGTGGACGCCGGGTGCGGAAACGCTGACCCCGTCGCTCGACCTGATCGGCAAGATCTGACGATCGCTCCGCGCGCCTCGCACGAGGCGCGCGACGGCGGGCCACGCACTGCGCGCCCCGCCCCCTCCTCCGGCACGACCTGCCCGACCAGCATAATCAATACGGAATCCGAAACGCCATGCTCGACGCCAATCTCAAGAACCAACTCAAAGCGTACCTCGAAAAAATCACGCGCCCGATCGAACTCGTCGCCTCGCTCGACGACAGCGCGAAATCGCAGGAACTGCTGGCGCTGCTGAACGAGATTGCGTCGCTGACGGATCGCGTGACCGTGACCGAACGCCGCGACGACGCCGAGCGCAAGCCGTCGTTCTCGATCGGCGAGCCCGGCAAGCCGGCCGGCATCCGTTTCGCCGGCATCCCGATGGGCCATGAATTCACGTCGCTCGTGCTCGCGCTGCTGCAGACGGGCGGCCATCCGATCAAGCTCGACGACGACGTGATCGAACAGATTCGCGCGCTCGACGGCGACTACGCATTCGAAACGTTTTTCTCGCTGTCGTGCCAGAACTGCCCGGAAGTCGTGCAGGCGCTGAACGTGATGTCGCTGATCAACCCGCGCATCCGCCACGTCGCGATCGACGGCGCACTGTTCCAGGATGAAGTCGAGTCGCGCCAGATCATGGCGGTGCCGACGATGTTCCTGAACGGCGCGTCGTTCGGCCAGGGCCGCAGCAGCGTGAAGGAAATCCTCGCGAAGCTCGATACGGGCGCCGGAGAACGCGCGGCGAAGTCGCTCGAAAACAAGCCGGTGTTCGACACGCTGATCGTCGGCGGCGGCCCGGCGGGCGCGGCTGCTGCGATCTACTCCGCACGCAAGGGCATCGCGACGGGTGTCGTCGCCGAGCGTTTCGGCGGCCAGGTGCTGGACACGATGGCGATCGAGAACTTCGTGTCGGTGCAGGAAACCGAAGGGCCGAAGTTCGCGACCGCACTCGAGCAGCACGTCAAGCAGTACGACGTCGACATCATGGATGTGCAACGCGCCGACGCGCTGATCCCGGGCGACGTGCACCAGATCCGTCTCGCGAACGGCGCGGTGCTGAAAGCGAAGACGATCGTCCTCGCGACCGGCGCACGCTGGCGCGAAATCAACGTGCCGGGCGAGCGCGAATACCGCAACCGCGGGGTCGCGTACTGCCCGCACTGCGACGGCCCGCTGTTCAAGGGCAAGCGGGTCGCGGTGGTCGGCGGCGGCAACTCGGGCGTCGAGGCCGCGATCGACCTCGCCGGCATCGTGAAGGAAGTCACGCTGATCGAATACGGCGCGCAGCTGCGCGCGGACGAAGTGCTGCAACGCAAGCTGCGCAGCCTGCCGAACGTGACGATCGTCACGCAAGCGCAGACGACCGAACTGACCGGCGACGGCAGCAAGCTGAACGGGCTCGTCTACAAGGATCTGCGCTCGGGTGACACGCAACGCATCGAACTCGAGGGCGTGTTCGTGCAGATCGGCCTCGTGCCGAACACCGAATGGCTGAAAGGCACGGTCGAACTGTCGAAGCACGGCGAGATCGTCGTCGATGCACGTGGCGCGACATCGGTGCCGGGCGTGTTCGCGGCCGGCGACGTGACGACGGTGCCGTTCAAGCAGATCGTGATCGCGGTCGGCGAAGGGGCGAAGGCGTCGCTCGGCGCGTTCGACCACCTGATCCGGCAGGACGTGGCGGCGCCGGCCGCCACCGCGCAGCCGCGAGTCGAAGAAGCGGTCGCCGCCTGACGGACGTCAGCCCGACGGCAAACAGTTTGTCTCTCTTGGCCCCGCATGCTTTGGTCGGCGTGCGGGGCCCTTTTTATGCCGAGGACGCCCGCGGCTACTTGGTCGCGGTCGGGCCGCCGTTCGCGGGCACGGGCGTCGTGGTCTTGAAATGACTCGACTCCCTGACGAGCTGCTCGGTCATCGCGGCGGCTACCGGATTCGCGCCGGACGACGAACCACCCTGCCGATACGAACCGGTGCTCGCCGACGGCATCGACTGCATCGACGACATCGGCGGCGGCGGCAACGACGGGTCGAGCTTCGCCGATTCCCTGACGAGCGCCGCCGTCTCCGGCGTTTCGGATTTCGTCGCGGCCGGCGGCGCGGCGGCGGCGTGGCGTTCGAGGCCGTCGCGCTTGCGCGGCGCGCGTTGCGTGACCTGTGCGGGTGCGGCGGACTGAGCCGACCGAGCGGGCTTGGCGGCCGGCGTGGGCGGCGGCGTCGCTGGGGTCGAATCCTGAGCGTCGACCGTCACGACGTTGACTTTCGGCGGCGGGGCAGCCGGCTTCGTCACCGGTTGCGGCTTGTCGCTGACCACCGGAACCGCGGCAACCGCTGCAGGCGGGGCGACGACGCGGGCAGTGGCGGCCGGCGCGGGCGTGGATGCGGTGGGAGGCGGTGCGGCAGCCGCCTGCTTCGGCGCCGTCGCGACAGCCGGTGCCGGCGGCGCGATCGCGCCCTGCACCGCGTGGTCGTTGCCCGCGGGCGCCGCGGCAACAGGCGCGGCCGAATCGCCGATGCCGGCGTCCTCGATCGCACGGTGGTCCGCGCGCAGGAGCATCACGTACGCGGTGCCGGCTGCGGCGACCAGGAGCCCGCCGGCGATCATCATGGTTTTACGGGTACTCGTCATGCTTGCTCACCGATCATATCGACGTGAACAAGCCATCATACGCGGCCAACGTCCGTTGATCCCGCATGAATACATTTGGTTGCATTGATGTCGGCGCAGGCCGGCGGGGGCCGTCCGATGCCGCGCCGCACTATCGTCAGACGGGAAAAAATTGCCCGCCCTCGCCCGTCAGATACAGAAGATCGCGACCGCGATCCCGCCGAACAGCAGCCACTTGACGATGTAGTACACGGTGCGATTCCACGCCTTCAATCGCTTGCCGGCGCGGCGAATCGCATACAGGTACCGGAACGCGCGATTGAGCCCGCCCGTGCGATCGCCCGTTTCGTTCGGCGATGCGGCCGCGCGCATCAGCAGTTGCCCGAACGCGTCGTTGATGCGCTGCGCCCAGCGATATTTCATCGGGCGCTCGATGTCGCAGAACAGGATCACGCGATCGTTCGCGGTGCGGTTTTCGGCCCAGTGCAGGTACGTCTCGTCGAACATCACGGCCTCGCCGTCACGCCATGCATACGATTCGCCGTCGACGACGATCCGGCACGCGTCGTCGTTCGGCGTGTCGAGCCCGAGGTGGTAGCGCAGCGAGCCCGCATACGGATCGCGATGCAGCCCGAGCTTGCCGCCCGGCGGCAACTGCGCGAACATCGCGGCCTTGATCGACGGAATCCGCGACAGGATCTCGACCGAGCGCGGACACAATGCCTGCGCGGACGGATGCGGCGCGTCGTACCACTTCAGGTAGAAACGCTTCCAGCCGTTGCGAAAGAACGAATTGAAGCCGATGTCGTTGTACTCGCCCGATGCCTTGATCCGGCTCGCGTCGCGCAACGCGAGCGCTTCGCTGCGGAACGTGCGCCATTCGCGCTGCAGCACCGCGAGCTCCGGAAAGTGATCCGTGTCGAGAAACGGCGTGGTCGGCACCGACGAGAACGCGTATGAAAAGCAGTTCAGCGGCGCGGTAAAGGTCGAGTGGTCGGAGAGTTGCCGGAACAACCCGTGCCGAACCTTGCCGCGCCGATGCGTGTACACGACACACGCAATGAACACGATCAGCAGGACCCAGCGCATCGATATTTCCCCCGTAAGCTGTTTGCCAGAATTCTAGGTACGGGAAAAATTTCTTGCACTGACGCGCAGGCCGCGCGGCGGGCGTCGTCACGATGCGGCGAGATGCCGGAACGATCCGCGCCGAAACGCCGAAAAGCCCGCGTATACGCGCTTTTCGGGCCATCCGGCGCGTGCGCGGCATGCCGCCGACGCACGCGCCGGCGGCGATTATTCCGGAAACGGCAAATCAGTTTGTCCGTCTGCGCGCATACCGAACGTGTTGAGCGTCATCGCAACGAGCGCGTAGTAGCCGAGCAGCGCGACGAGATTCACCACGGTCTCGTGGCCGAAACGCGCCTGCGCGCGCGCGAACGTCGCGTCGCTCACGCGGCGCGTGTCGTACAGCTCGGTGGCGAACGCATGGATCAACGCGTCGTCGTCCGATTCGAAGGCGGGCGCGACGCCGAGCCGGATCGCCTCGGCCGTCGCGGCCGGCACGCCGGCCTCGAGCGCGATCGGATGATGGATGTGCCACTCCGCCTGCGAGCGCCAGCGCGCGGCCGTCACGAGAATCGCGAGCTCCGACAGGCGCAGCGGCAGCCCGGTGCGATAGCGGCAGAACGCGCCGAGCTTCTGCGCGTGCTGGGCCAGCTCCGGGCTCGCGATCCAGCCGAGAAACGGCCCGCTCAGGTTGCCGCGCGGGCCGCTGAGAATGTCGGCGAGCACGGCCTTCTGTTCGTCGGTGGCCGACGCGGGGTCGAAAGGAGGCAGTCTGTCTGTCATGGTGAGGATTCGATGAGATCGGGGTTCATGCACCGGCCGACGCGAGCGCCGCGCTGATCGCACCGGACAGCCGCTCGACGATCGTATCGATCTGCTGCGCGGTACACACGAACGGCGGCGCGATCAGGATGTGATCACCGTGCACGCCGTCGATCGTGCCACCCATCGGATACACCATCAACCCGCGCTGCATCGCCTCGCGCTTGACCGCTGCGTGCAGCTTCAGCGCGGGGTCGAACGTCGCCTTGGTGTCGCGATCGCGCACGAGCTCGACGCCGACGAACAGCCCGCGGCCACGCACGTCGCCGACGTGCGGATGCGCGCCGTAATGCTCGCGCAACGACGCACGCAACTGCTCGCCGCGCGCCTTCACGTTGTCGAGCAGCTTGTCCTCGGCGATCACGCGCTGCACTTCGAGCGCGGCCGCGCAGGCGGTCGCATGGCCGAGGTACGTGTGACCATGCTGGAAGAAGCCCGAGCCGTCGACGATCGTGCGATAGATCCGGTCGCTCACCAGCGTCGCCCCGATCGGCTGATAGCCCGCGCCGAGCCCTTTCGCGATCGTCAGCAGATCGGGCGCGACGCCGTCTTCGTCGCAGGCATACCGGTAACCCGTGCGCCCCATCCCCGACATGATCTCGTCGAGGATCAGCAGCACGCCGTACTTGTCGCACACCGCGCGAATCTTCTGCAGGTACGTGCGCACCGGCGGCACGGCGCCGGCCGTCGCGCCCACCACCGTTTCCGCGACGAACGCCGCGACGTTTTCCGCGCCGAGTTCGACGATCTTCCGTTCGAGCTCGTCCGCGAGGCGCTGCGCATACGCTTCGTCGGTTTCACCGGCCTGCTGGTCGCGGTACGCATAGCACGGGCTCACGTGGTGCGCCTCGATCAGCAGCGGCAGGAACGGCTCGCGTCGCCATGCGTTGCCGCCGATCGCGAGCGCGCCGAGCGTGTTGCCGTGATAGCTCTGGCGCCGGGCGATGAAATGACGGCGCTGCGGCTCGCCCTTCTCGACGAAATACTGGCGCGCGAGCTTCAGCGCGGCTTCGATCGCCTCGGAGCCGCCCGACACGAAATACACGTGATCGAGCCCGGCCGGCGCGCCGTCGACGAGCCGGTCGGCCAGTTCCTCGGCCACGTCGGTCGTGAAGAACGACGTGTGCGCGTACGGCAATTGCTGCGCCTGCCGCTTGATCGCGTCGATCACGCGCTGGTTGCTGTGGCCGAGACACGATACGGCCGCGCCGCCGCACGCGTCGATATAGCGTTTGCCGGTCGAATCGATGATCTCGATGCCGTCGCCTGCGACGGCAACGGGCAAGGTGGCGCGCGGGGCGCGATGGAAAACGGTCGTCATGCGTGGCCTCATGGATCAGGATGCGCGGTGAGCGCGTCCGGACGGCACGATGCGCGTCGCGAAGCGCTGCGTGCCGTGTTGGTGAACGGTGAAATCGATCGATGCCGCGCCGATCGCGAACACGGCCGTCGCCAGCGTGTTCTCGTCGTCCGGATCGGCCGGATCGTCGCGGTAGATCGGCAATCCTTCAGGCGCGCGATCGCCGAGCACGCGCAGCAGCGCGGCTTCGTCGATCGTGTCGATGCCGGGCGTCAACGCGTCGACGCGACGCTGGCGGTCCGCCGACGACTGCGTGACGATCTGCGCTTGCGCGTCGCAGCCGGGATGCACGAGATGGTTCGCATGGCCGGCGAGCCGCGCGACCTCGATGACCGAACAGCGCGCGACGCTCGCCTCGATGCTCAGCAATCGCGCATCGCCGGTCGCCCCGAGCGTGTGATGAAAGCCGCTCGCGCGCGCGTGCCGGCGCAGCACGTCGACGGCCGCATCGAGCGACGTCGCGTCGAGCACCGCACGCGCGAGGATCATGCGCGGTACGCCCGGCGCCGGCGTGCGGATCCGCAGGTTGTTGATCGCCTGCGCGATGCCCGCGCGGTTCGCGGCGAACGTATGGCCCGGCAGCGAGCCGGGGTAGTAGAAACTGACGAAGCCCGGCTTGCCGGCCGGCTGCACGTCGACGAGCAGGCACCGTTCGCGCAGGTACGGATCGCCGTCCTCGTTGTGCGCGATCCAGCGCGTGCCGTCCGCATCGCGCGCGGCAAGCGTCGTGCAGCCGTCCGGCGCGTTGTGGATCAGTTCGCCGCGGCAGTTCCACAGGAAGATGTCCTCGGCCGGCCAGCCGATGCCTGCCGCGATCCCGTCCAGCTCCGCGACGAGGTCGGGGTACGCGGCGAGCGCGGCCCGCCGCAACGCGTCGACGAACGGATGGCCGCGCCAGCGGCGCACGGCCTGCCATGCGCTGCTCTGCTGCATGTACGCGTCGAATACCGGGCGGGCAAGCTCGCCCAGGCGCACGCCGATGTCGAACGGCGTGCCGGCGAGGACGGGAGAAAGGGAAAGCGGCATGTCGGAAGTTTCGGTTTCGTTCAGGACACGTGTTTCAGGAATTCCTTCAGGCGCGGCGTCGGCGGCCGGTCGATCAGGTCGACCGGATGGCCGTCCTCGGCGATGCCGCCCTGATCCATGAACAGCAGCCGCGTGCCGACCCGCTTCGCGAAGCCGATCTCGTGCGTGACGACGATCATCGTCATCCCTTCGGTCGCGAGATCCTGCATCACTTTCAGCACTTCGTGGCGCAGCTCCGGATCGAGCGCCGAGGTCGGCTCGTCGAACAGCATCAACCGCGGCCGGATCGCGAGCGCCCGCGCGATCGCGACTCGCTGCTGCTGGCCGCCCGACAGCTCCGACGGGTAATGATTCGCGCGCGATTCGAGGCCGACCTTGTCGAGCAGCGCCATCGCCTGGTCGCGCGCGTCGGCGCGCGACGCGCCGCGCACCTGGATCGGCCCGAACATCACGTTCTCGAGCGCGGTCATTTGCGGGAACAGGTTGAACTGCTGGAACACCATGCCCGCTTCGAGCCGGATGTTGCGGATCGTCGTCGCGTTGCCGCGCACGCTCTGGCCGTCGACCAGCAGCTCGCCGCCGGTGATTTTCTCCAGCGCGTTGATACAGCGCAACATCGTCGATTTGCCCGAGCCCGACGGACCGACCACGACGACCACCTCGCCCGCGTCGATCTTCAGGTCGATGTTCTTCAGCACCGGCACGTGGCCGAAGCTCTTCGACACGTTCTGGAATTCGATCATGCTCATAAGATTTTCATCCGCTTTTCGACGAGCCGCAGCGTCAGCGTCATCGCGCCGGTCAGCAGCAGATAGATGACGGCCACCGCCGTCCAGATCTCGACCGCCTGGAAATTGCCCGCGATGATTTCCTGCCCCTTGCGCGTCAGTTCGCCGACGCCGATCACGATGAACAGCGACGTGTCCTTCAGGCTCACGATGCACTGGTTGCCGAGCGGCGGAATCAGCCGCCGGAACGCGAGCGGCCCGACCACCTTGAGCAGCACGCGCGGCATCGACAGGCCCATCGCGAGCCCTGCTTCCGTCAGCCCCTTCGGGATCGACAGCAGCGCGCCGCGCACCACTTCCGCGAGATACGCGCCGGAATTCACCGTGATCGCGATGATCGCGGCCGTCAGGCCGTCGATGCGGATATGCGCGAGCAACGGCAACGCGAAGTACAGGAACATCACCTGCACGACGATCGGCGTGCCGCGGATCAATTCAATATAGACCTGTGCGAGCACGTTCATCGCCTTCGGTCCGTATGCGCGGAACATCCCCGCGATCATTCCGACGACGAAGCCGCCCACCAGCCCGAAAAATGCGATGAACACCGTCAACCGGACCCCGTCCATCAGGTCCGGCAGCGCCGCCCAGATCGCCGACCAATCGAAATTCACTTGTCGCTCCCCGTTCGATTCAAGACCGGCGCGGCCGTTCGGCCGCGCCATGCTGCGTGGTCACGCTCACATCTTCGGCGGCTCGGCGCCGAACCACTTCTTGTAGATCTGCGCGTAGCGGCCGTCGGCCTTGATCTTCACGAGCGACGCATTGACCTTCGGCACGAGCGGGCTGCCCTTCGGGAAGCCGATCCCGTACTTGTCGCCGCTGACCGGCTGGCCGGCGACCTGCACCTTGCCCTTGCCTTCGTTGTTCACGAAGAACAGCACGTTCGGCGTATCGTGCATCGCCGCGTCGACGCGGCCGGCTTCCAGCGCGAGATAGGCCTGGTCGATGTTCGGGAACTGGCGGACCTCCTTCGGCTTCAGGTGCGCCTTGATCCAGTCGATCGTCGCGGTGCCCGTCTTCGCGGCGATCACCTTGCCGTTCAGGTCGTCGATCGACTTGATCGACGTATTGCCGGCCTGCACCATCGCGGCGAGCCCGCTGTCGTAATACGGCGCCGAAAAGTCGATCACCTTCTTGCGCTCTTCCTTGATGGTCATCCCGGACAGCGCGACGTCGATGTTCTGCGTCTGCAGCGCCGGAATCAGACCCGCGAAATCCATAGGCTGGATCGTGTATTTCCAGCCCTGGTCCTTCGCGATCTCCGCCCACAGGTCGAGATCGAAGCCGACGTACTTGTCGCCCTGCTTGAACTCGAACGGCATGAACGACGTATCGGTCCCGACGACGAGCGTCTTGGTATCCGCGTGCGCGAGGCTGGCGCCGAGCGCGGCGACGACCGCGACGGCTTTCAGGAAGGAACGGCGACTCATGGTTTCTCTCCGCATGATTGAGCGATGTAGCCGGCCAACAGGCCGGCGGAACGACGACATCAAGCCGCACCGCAACATGCGATGTCGAATTAGACCTTAGTGCAACAAGTGTTGTCAATGGCGATACTACGACAACAAAAAAGTCCGCAACAGGTAAATGCATCGAGACAAACCCGGGCCGCGCGGCGCGGATAGATCGGAGGAAAACGGGAGGACGGCGGTGCAGAACGCCCCGCCGGATCGCGCCGCGCCGAGGGGCGGCGGCACGGGGAGAGAAGATGGGTGCGCCGTGCCGCGATGGCCGTGCGCGCCGAGCCGGCAACCGCCGGCTCGGCTCAATGCGGGTGGCGAAACGCCCGGGCAATGGCCAACGGGCAACGCGCCGATGCCGCGCCGCTCACGCCGCGACCCCGCTCGCCTGATGCGACACGAGCCGCGCATACGCGCCCTGCCGCGCGATCAGTTCCGCGTGGCGCCCGGCCTCGATCACGGCGCCCTGCTCCATCACGAGGATCAGGTCGGCATTGCGCACGGTCGACAGGCGGTGCGCGATGATGATCGACGTGCGCTGCGTCATCAGGTCCTCCAGCGCCGCACGGATCTGCTGCTCGCTGATCGTGTCCAGGTGCGACGTCGCCTCGTCGAGGATCAGCACCGGCGCATCCTTCAGGAACGCGCGCGCGATCGCCACACGCTGGCGCTGGCCGCCCGACAACTGCACGCCGCGCTCGCCGACGCGCGTCGCGAGCCCGTCCGGCAACCGCGCGACGAAGTCGCCGAGCGCCGCGTGATCGATCGCGCGCCGCACGTCCGCGTCGGACGCATCGTTCGCGGCGAGCCGGATGTTCGCTTCGAGCGTGTCGTTGAACAGATAGGTATCCTGCGCGACGAGCGCGATGTGCTGCCGCAGGTCGTCGAGCCGCAGGTCGCGCAAGTCGACGCCGCCGAGCGTCACGCGGCCCTGCTGCGGGTCCCAGAAACGCAGCAGCAGGCTCGCGACCGTCGACTTGCCGGCGCCCGACGCGCCGACCAGCGCGACCGTGCTGCCGGGCGGCACCTCGAAGCTCACGCGGTCGATCGCGGGCACGCCGCGCCCCGGATACGTGAACGACACGGCCTCGAACCGCACCGCCGGATCGCCTGGCATCGCGTGCGCGCCGTCGGTCACCGTCACGGGCTCCTTCTCCAGCGCGCGCAAGCGGCGCGTCGACGCGATCGTGTCGGCCAGCTGGCGCGCGACCTGGCCGATTTCGGCGACCGGCATGAACGCGGCCACCGCGACCAGCACCAGCAGCGGCAACGACTCGCGCGGGAACCCGCCGCGGGCGCACAACCATGCGCCGAGCGCCGCGACCGCCAGCCCGCCGAGCCCGCTCGCGACTTCCAGCGCGGCGCTTTGCGTCGACAGATCGTCGAGCAGCTTCGCGCGCTGCCGGCGGTACGCATCGACCTCGGCCACGAACGCCGCGCGCCGGCGCCCGATCGCCTGGAACGCGGTCAGTTCCGCGAGCCCCTGGATCGTTTCGGTCAGGTGCGCGCCAAGCTGGCCGAGCGCTTCGCGCGCGCCGGTGCCGAGCCGGTCGACGTCGCGCCGGGCCAGCACGGGCGCGAGCCCGGCCCACAGCAGGAACGGCAGCAGCACGAGCGCGAGCGGCCACGCGACCGACGCGAGCAACACCAGCACGCCGGCCGGCACGAGCACCGCGACGAATGCCGGCGCCAGCGTGTGTGCGTAAAAGTATTCGACGGTCTCGACGTCCTGCGTCGCGAGCGACACGAGATCGCCGGAACGGCGGCGCAGCAGCCCGGCCGGCGCGAGCCGTTCGAGCGTCGCGAACAGCGCGATGCGCATTTCCGCGAGCAGCCGGTACGCCATGTCGTGCGCGAGCCACGATTCGAGCCAGTGCAGCACGGCCGCGACCGGCGCGATCACGAGCAGCGCGGCCACCAGCCCCGTGCCGACCTGGCCGGTCGGCACCGCGCCGACCACCCGCGCGCCGAGCACGCCGACGCCGATGAACGCGAGCACGCGGCCGATCCCGAACAGCACGGTCAGCACCACCTTGCCTTTCCATGGACGCACGAAGCGCAGCAGCGTCCGCACCGTTTCCGGCCAGCCGATCGTCGCCGCGTCGTCGTTCAGCGGCCGCACCTGCGGGCCCGACGACGCACGCGCGGTCGCGCCGGCCGCCGCCGTCGTGCCGACGGATTCGGCGACCGCTTCCAGTTGCGGCCCCATCAGCCGGCGATACGGGCCGTCGCGTGCGATCAGCGCCGCATGCGTTCCTTCGTCGACGACCTGCCCCTGGTCGAGCACCAGGATGCGATCGGCGCCGATCACGCTGGACAGCCGGTGCGCGAGCACGAGCGTCGTCCGTCCGCGCGTGAGCCGGTCGAGCGCCTGCTGGATCAGCGCTTCGTTTTCCGCATCGACCGACGACAGCGCCTCGTCGAGCAGCAGGATCGGCGCATCGCGCAGCAGCGCGCGGGCGATCGCGATGCGCTGGCGCTGGCCACCCGACAGCACGAGCCCGCGTTCGCCGATGCGCGTCGCGTAGCCGTCGGGCAGCGCCGAGATGAAATCGTGCGCGTTGGCCGCGCGCGCGGCCGCGATCATGTCGGCATCGCTCGCATCCGGGCGGCCGAGCCGCAGGTTGTCGCCAACGCTGCCGTCGAACAGCGTCGCATCCTGCGCGACGACCGCGATCATGTCGCGCACCTGGTCGGCAGCGAGGGTCCGCACGTCGTGGCCGCCGATCCGGACCGCGCCGCCCTGCGCGTCGTGCTGGCGCAGCAGCAGGCGCACGATGGTCGACTTGCCGGCCCCGCTCGGCCCGACGATCGCGACCGTCTCGCCTTCGCGTACCGAGAAACTCAGCGCCGCATGGGCATCCGCGCGGCGCCCCGGATACGCGAAGCGCACGTCGTCGAACGCGATCTCCGGCCGCAGGCCCGCCACGCGCGGTGCGTCGGCGGCCGGCGCCTGACTGCCCGCGTCGAGCAGCGCATGGATCGCATGCGCCGCCGACTGGCCGATCATCCCCTGATGCAGCACCGCGCGCAGGTCGCGCAGCGGCCGGAAGATCTCGCTGCCGGCCATCAGCACGATCAGCAGCGCCTCGAGGCTCATGTCGCCGTGCCGCACGCGCCACGCCCCCACCGCGATCGCCGCGGCCGCGCCGAGGCCGGTGCCGAGATCCGTGAAGAACCGCGTCAGCAAGCCGAGCGCGAGCACCCAGAACGTGCTGTCCGACAGCGCGCGCGCCTTCGCGGCCAGCTTCGCGCCGAACGCGCTGCTCTGCCCGAACGCCTTCAGCGTCGGCAGGCCCTGCACCGCGTCGAGAAACTCCTCGCCGAACGCCTTGAACGCGGCCGAACGGGCGAGCGCCGCGCGCTGGTCCGCGCGATGCACGAGCTGCGGCAGCGCGAGCGTGACGAGCG
This sequence comes from Burkholderia sp. 9777_1386, assembly GCF_015712265.1. Classification (NCBI taxonomy): domain Bacteria; kingdom Pseudomonadati; phylum Pseudomonadota; class Betaproteobacteria; order Burkholderiales; family Burkholderiaceae; genus Burkholderia; species Burkholderia sp. 9777_1386. The sequence continues at coordinate 60,421 of NZ_JACCQB010000032.1, forward strand.
CCGCGACCAGCAGGATCGCGGCCGTCGGCACGTCCCACCACGCGAGCATCGCGAAGATCATGATCGGCGCGCATGCGGCGATCACGAGCTGCGGCAGGTAGACGCCGAAGAAGGTCTGCAGCTGCTCGACGCCGTCGACGACGGCCAGCATCACGCCGCCCGTGCGTTCGCCGCTGAACCATGCGGGGCCGAGCGCGGCGATCCGGTCGAACAGCCGCGCGCGCAGCGTGGCCTGCACCCGGCCGGCCGTGTGCTGCGCAAGCACCGTGCGGCGATGATCGAGCCATGCACGCAGCAGCACGCAGGCCGCCGTTGCCACGACGGCTTCGCCGATGCCGCGCGCCGGCGCGCCGGAGAAAACCAGCGCCAGCACGCGGCCGAGAAACACGAAGCGGAGGATGCCGACACCCATCGCGAGCAGCCCGAGCGCGACGGCCGCCGCCACCCGCCAGCGCAGTCCCGTCATCATTGCCCATAGTCGTCGGTCGAAATACATGCAGCCCTCCGGTCGGTGTTTCGTTGCGTTTTTCTGGACCGGATCGAGGCTACCCGCGCGGCCCGCGCGCGGCAAAAGATGATTTTTCAACGGGTGTTGAGTCAACTACAATACCCCGCATGTCGCACCTTCCTCCCCTCAGCGCACTGCGTGCTTTCGAGGCGGCCGTCCGCCTCGGCGGGTTCGCGCGCGCGGCGGCCGAGCTGAACGTGTCGACCAGCGCGGTCAGCCACCAGATCCGTTCGCTCGAGGAATCGCTGGGCGCCAGGCTGCTCGAACGCAGCACGGGGCTCGGCGGCATCAGCCTCACGCCGGCCGGCACGCGCCTGCTGCCGGCCGTCAGCGATGCGCTGTCGCGTCTGACCGACGCATGCGCCGAGATTCGCGGCACCGCGCAACGGCTCACCGTGTCCGCCAACGCGCCGTTTTCGTCGATGTGGCTCGCGCGCCGTCTCGCGGAATTCTCGTCGCTTCATCCCGACACCCCGCTGCATGCGGTCGTGCTCGACGACGAGCCGGATTTCGCGCGCAGCGGCGTCGACCTGGCGATCGTGCACGTACCGGCGCACCGGCTGCGGGCCGACGACGACGTGCTGATGCGGGAAACCGTGTTTCCGGTCTGCAGTCCCGAACTGTTTCCGTACGCCTCGGGGTACGTGTGCCGCTCGCGGCTGCTGCAGGAAATGCACGAGGACAGCCCCGAAATCGACTGGCGCAACTGGGCGGTGCACTTCGGCTTGCCAGACGACTTCGAGACGAAGATCGTCCGTTACAGCAGTTTCAGCCAGGTGATCGGCGCGGCCGTGGGCGGCGCGGGCATCGCGCTCGGGCGCGTACCGCTGATCGAGCCCGAACTGCGCAGCGGGCGCCTGGTGCCGCTGGTGCCGGGCCTCTCGCGCGATGCGTCGTGGCGCTTCGTGCTGCGCCGCCATCCGTCGACGCGACACCGGCTGCTCGATCCGTTGATCGCGTTCCTGCGCAACGAAGCGGACGCGCCGCCGTTCGTCTCGAAGAAGGTTGCCCCCGCATCCAACGACAGTCACGCACGGGGCGCGGGCGGCGCCTGACGCGCCGGCTCGCGAAGCCGGCCCGCGTTGCCGGCGAACCGCTTACGGCGTCGCGAAGAACAGCGCGACGACGCACGCCATCCCGCCGAACCACACGAGCGAGCGCAGCGACGCCCAGTTCAGCAGGTACATCAGCGCATAGACGACGCGGATCGCGACGAACGCCATCGCGAGCTGGTCGACGCGATGCACGTTCGCGCCGTTGTGCCACGCCACCACCAGCGCGGCCGTGAACAGCGCGAGCGCTTCCCACGAATTCTGATGCGTGGCCTGGGCGCGGGCACGCCAGCCTTCGAGCTTCGCCAGGTACTCGCGCGGCGCGCGGTTGTCGTAACCCTTGCGGGCCTTGGCGAGAAACGTCATCGGGAACGGCAACAGCGCCACGATGAACAGGCACAGCTGGGACGTCGTCATCAAAGTCTCCTCCGTTATGATTACATTGATCAATGACAAGATCGCCGAGAGCTTAGCATTGCGGCATGCCGTTCGCGCACCGGTTTTCTAGACGGGAGACTCGGCCGGGCAAGCCGCGGGAGACGGCGTGCGGCCCGCTGCGGCGCCAAAATTTCCACCAAATCGTCGACAAATACGTTAATTAAAACTGGTCGAACACCAATAAGATAGCGTTCAACACTGGCTTGGCGCGATCGCGCCAGCCCACCGTTTCACGCCGCGCCAACCGCGCACCGAACGACATCCGACCCGAGCCCTTGCCATGCCCCGTCCCATCGTCGCCCATATCCGCCCCGGCGCCGTCCGCCACAACCTCGACTTCATCCGCCGCACCGTCGCGCCATCGCGCGTGTGGGCCGTGATCAAGGCCAATGCGTACGGCCACGGCATCGAACGGATCTATCCGGGCCTCGCGGCCGCCGACGGCATCGCGCTGCTCGATCTCGACGAAGCCGTGCGCGTACGCGAGCTCGGCTGGGACAAGCTCGTGCTGCTGCTCGAAGGCGTCTTCGAACCGGCCGACGTCGAACTCGCCGATCGCTACCGGCTGACGGTCGCCGTGCACTGCGACGAGCAGCTCGACCTGCTGATCGCCGCGAAGCCGAAGCAGCCGATCGACATCCAGCTCAAGATGAATTCCGGCATGAACCGGCTCGGCTATCGGCCGGCCGCGTTCCGCGCCGCGTGGGAACGCGCGGCGAGTGCGCCGTCGATCGGCAAGATCACGTTGATGATGCATTTCGCGAACGCCGACGAAGGCGAAGTCGACTGGCAGTTGGAGCAGTTCGACGCGACCACGGCCGGGATTCCGGGCGAGCGCTCGGTGTCGAATTCGGCGGCCGTGCTGTGGCATCCGCGCGCGCATCGCGACTGGGTGCGGCCCGGCACGATCCTGTACGGCGCGTCGCCGACGGGTGCTGCGCGGCATATCGCCGACACGCCGCTGGTGGCCGCGATGACGCTGACCAGCAAGATCATCGGCGTGCAGACGCTCGCGCCGGAAGAGACCGTCGGCTACGGCCGCCGCTTCACGGCCGACCGGCCGATGCGGATCGGCGTCGTCGCGTGCGGCTACGCGGACGGCTATCCGCGCCACGCGCCGACCGGCACGCCGATCGCGGTGGACGGCGTGATGACGCGCGTCGTCGGCCGCGTGTCGATGGACATGCTGACCGTCGACCTGACGCCTTGCCCGAACGCGGGCATCGGCTCGAGCGTCGAGCTGTGGGGCGACCAGGTGAAGGTGGACGACGTCGCGGAAGCCAGCGGCACGATCGGCTACGAGCTGATGTGCGCGCTCGCGCGCCGCGTGCCGGTCGTGATCGTGCCGCCCGGCGCATCGACCGTGCAAGCGCCGCTGCGGACGGGGAGTTACGGACGCTGACCGGCGCCGGTACTACAGTGCTGCGGTGCTGCGGTGCTGCGGTGCTGCGGTGCTGCGGTGCTGCGGTGCTGCGGTGCTGCGGTGCTGCGGTACGTGACCACGTCGCCGCGCATGCCGTGCTTCTTGCTGGCGGGCCGCCTCGGGCAGGCCGTCAGCTCTGCGGCGAACCGCTTACGCAGACCGACGACGACACGGTCCGCCGTTGCGCGTTGCACAACGACGGACGCCGACGCGTTCTCTTATTCGCCTCCGTCAACGCATCACGAACGCCACGTCGGCTTCCGCTTCTCGAGGAACGCGTCGATCCCCTCGCCCGCATCCTCTTCCATCATGTTGCGCGCCATCACGTCGCCCGCATACGCATACGCTTCGTCGAGCGGCAACTCGCGCTGACGATAGAACATTTGCTTGCCATAACGCACCGCGGCCGGGCTCTTCGCGACGATCTCCGCGACCTTGCGCGCGACGGCTGCATCGAGGGCATCCTCGGGCACGGCTTCGTTGACGAGCCCCCACGCGGCGGCCGTCGCCGCATCGACGAAGCGCCCGGTCATCAGCATGTCGAACGCGCGCTTGGCCGTGACGTTGCGGCTCAGCGCGACGGCCGGCGTCGAGCAGAACAGCCCGACGTTGATGCCCGACACCGCGAAGCGCGCGGTATCGGCCGCGATCGCGAGGTCGCACGCGGCGACGAGCTGGCAGCCGGCCGCCGTCGCGATGCCGTGCACGCGTGCGATCACCGGCACCGGCAACGCGCGCATCGCGAGCATCACGCGGCTGCACTGCGCGAACAGCGTGCGGTAGTAGTCGAGTTCGGGCTTGCCGCGCATCTGCCGCAAGTCGTGGCCGGCGCAGAACGCCTTGCCTTCGGCGGCCAGCACGACGCAGCGCACGTGCGGATCGGCCGCCAGCGTATCGAACGCATCGTGCAGGGCCGACAGCATCGCTTCGGACAACGCGTTGAACTGCTGCGGGCGATTCAGCCGCAGCGTGACGACGCCGTCGTGCGCGTCGCGCAGCAGGATCGGCTCGGCGGTCTGTTGATCGGGTTCCATGGGGCTCCGCTGGACGGGGGTCGACAGGTTGCGCGGCGAGGCGGGCGAGTGGTCATCGCGCCCGCTCGCTCGCGGCATATCCCGGAAATGGTCCTCCACATTGCGCACCGCGTCCAGCCGCGTCGCCGCATGCGCGTGCGCGGCGGCCTGCCGGCCACTACGCCACACCTTTGCCGCTCGTGCGTCAACGGCGCGGCTGCGGCTGCGCGGCTTCCACGCGGCCTGCCGTCCTCGCCGCCAGCGCGGCCATCGCATAGGCGACGCATCCGAGCGCCGCGACCGCCCACAGCGCATCGGCCGGATCCGGCAACAGGATCGTCGCGGCGCCTGCGACGGCCACGCCGAGCAGGCTGCCGGCCTGCCGCGCCGCGTTGAGGAACCCGGATGCCACGCCCGCCGCGTCGGCAGGCACCTGTTCGAGCACCGTCGCGATCATCGGCGCCACCGACAGCGCGGTTCCGGTGCCGAATGCGACCATGGCCGTCCAGACCACCGGCCACGGCGCACGCAGCGCGAGCGCAAGCGCGATCGCCGGAACGGCCAGCGCCGCCATCGCGAGGCCGTTTGCCATCAGCCTGACCGGACGCACCCGGCCGTGCAGTTTTCCCGACAGCAGATTGCCGAGCGACAGGCTCAGCGCGAACGGCAACAGCGTCAGCCCCGTCTGCCGCGCACTCATGCCGAAGCGCCCGTGCAGGTACAGGCTCAGCACGAACAGCAGCCCGAAGTAGCCGACATAGACGAGGCTGCCCATCAGGTTCATCGCGACGAAGACGCGATTGCGAAACCACGCGAGCGGCACCATCGGATGGCGGGTACGCCGCTCGATGACGACCAGCACCGCGGCGGCGAGCGCGGCGACCAGCAGCGCGCACCGGACCTCCGTGGCGCCGACGCCGCGCGTCGGCAGTTCGATCACCGCGAAACACAGCGCACCGAGCGCCGTCGCGCCGACGCACTGGCCCGCCCAGTCGAACGGGCGCACGTCCCGCGCGGCCGACGCCCGAACGAGCGCCGCCGCGCCGGCAAAGGCGACCGCGCCGGTGGGCACGTTGATCAGGAACGCGCTGCGCCAACCGAAATCGTCGACCAGGATTCCGCCGAGTACCGGCCCCACGGCGACCGCGACCGACGCGATGCCGGCCCACACCGCGATCGCCCGCGCGCGCTCGGCCGGCACGTCGAAGGTGCTGCGCACGATCGCGAGCGACGCGGGCAGGAAGAGCGCGGCGCCCATGCCCTGCCCGAAACGGGCGACCACGAGGATCGCCACCGACGACGCGCCCCCGCACGCCGCCGACGCGGCGACGAACAGCGCCAGCCCGGCCAGATACACGTGCTTCGCGCCGAACCGGTCGGACAGCGCGCCGCCCGCGAGGATCAGCGCGGCGAAGCTGAGCGTGTACGCGTCGACGATCCACGCGAGTTCCGCGACCGTCGCGCCGAGGCTCGTGCGCATCGCCGGCAGCGCCACGTTGACGATCGTCGAATCGAGCACCGCCATGAACATGCCGACCGCGACGAGCGCCAGCGTCAGGCGCTGCTCGCGCGCCGTCGGGTGGTTCGGTGTCGCCACCGAGACGAGTGCGGGGACGGAAACGGAATGGCAGTCGGACATGACACCTCCAGGCAGATGCCGGGAGTCTAGGACCGGCCGCGCGATGCGGAAAAGTGATAATTTCGCATTTGCCTGATGCAGATCTGCATCACCGATTCCCGCCCGTCGCCACCAGCCCGATGACACAATCGATCCGCATGAACTGGGACAACGCCCGCTTCTTCCTCGCGCTGGCGCGCACCGGCACGCTGCGCGGCGCCGCGGCACAGCTGAACGTCGACCAGGCGACGGTCGGGCGCCGGATCGCCGCGCTCGAGGACGAACTGTCGGCCCGGCTGTTTCTCCGCACACCGACCCTCTATGTGCTGACGACCGCGGGCGAAGCGCTGCTCGAACCGGCCGAAACGATGGAACGCGCATCGCTGACGATCGAGCGCCGGGTAATGGGGCTCGACGAGCAACTGGCCGGGTCGGTGCGCATCGCCACGACCGACACGCTCGGCAAGCGCTTCGTCGTTCCGGCGATCGCCCGCGTGCGGCGCAAGCATGCCGGCATCGACGTGGTATGCGTGACGTCGGCGCAAATCACCAACCTCACGCGCCGCGAGGCGGATCTCGCGATTCGCACGTTGCGGCCGGAATCGCCGGACCTGATCGTCAGGCGGCTCGGTCATCTCGAAACGGGCATCTACGCATCGCGCCGCTACCTGGCCGAACGCGGCGAGCCGGTCGCCGGCAGCGCGTTCGACGGGCATGATCTGGTGATGTACCAGCAACCGGTGGTGCCGACGATGTGGGACGCGCTGTGCGGCGAACCGACTTCGCGCGGCCGCGTGATGTTCCAGACGTCGTCGACGATGATGCTGGTGGAGGCCACGCTCGCGGGGCTCGGCATCGCGGAGCTGCCGTGCTTCCGCGCCGACACCGAGCCGGAACTGGTGCGCCTCATGCCGCAGCGATGCAATCATTTCGACGTGTGGCTCGTCGCCCACACCGATCTCTACAAGACCGCGCGCGTGCAGGCGGTGATCGAAGCGGTCGTCGACGAATTCGCGACGGCGGCGAGCGCGACGACCGCTGCCCGATAACGCGGGTTTCAGGCTTTTCAGGCTTTCGCGTCAGCGCACCGGGGGGTGTCTCCGGCTACGCGAGGCACGCACGCCCGACCACACCTGACCGACGCCGACGGCGAAAAAAACCATACCCATCGCGCCGATGGTCAGCACGGTGCCCCAGATCGCGCCGAACGTGTTCATCCGCGCGGTCGTCCTCGGCGCGTCCGGCGCATAGCGCACTTCGACCGTCGCGCCGTCCTCGACGCTGACTTCGCCGCCTTGCGCATAGTCGACCTGCTCACCCGCGAGCGTCGTGAACGTGATCTCCGGATGATGCGGACCTGCGTTCAGCTTGACCACGCGCCCTGGCACGACGACCGACGTTCGCAGGAATTCGCGTGTCGACTGCGCGTACAACGCAGTGCCGATCAGCATGCACGTGCCCACGATGGTAAAAACGATGCCCTTCGCGATCCGCCACTCGATGTGCTGCGCAGCGGGTCGCCCGATTTCAGTTGCCATCTGCTTCGTTCCGCTCCTGATGTTCGTCAATGCCGGGCATGCGGCGCATGATGCGCCGCCACGCCGCCCTCGGCATCCGGCAGGATACGGACATCCCGGCACGCTGTAAATTGCGTACGCAAGCCCGCGCCGGGCCGCTCGCGCGTCAGCCCGCGAGCTTCTTCAGCGCGTCGAGCACCGCATCGCCCTTGAACGGCTTCACGATCCAGCCCTTCACGCCGGCGGCCTTGCCGCGCTCCTTCATCGCCGGGCTGCTTTCGGTCGTCAGCATCACGACGTTGACCGCCGTGTTCGCCAGTTCGCCGCGAATCTTCTCGACCATCGTCAGGCCGTCCATGTTCGGCATGTTCACGTCGCTGATCACGAGGCGCACGCCGGGCGTCGCCTTGAGCTTCGCGAGCCCGTCCTTGCCGTCGACGGCCGTCGCGACGTCGAGCCCGTGATTGCGCAGGAAGCCGGCCACTTCGTCGCGCACCGTGCCCGAATCGTCGACCACCAGAATCTTTGCCATGTCGTATTCCCCTTTCGTTGTTGCTGACTTCAAAACAGTTCGAGTTCGCCCGATTCGACCATCGGCCCGACGTCCTGCACCGATTCGCGGAAATCTTCCGGCGACCAGCTGAGGCTGAACACGAAACGCTGGTCGAGACGGACCGAACGCCCCGATGCCGGATCGGTCATCCGGTACTTGAAACAGAGCTGCGGGCAGTCGCCGCCGAACGAGATGAACTTCTGCTTGTGATTGACGACGAGCGGCACCTGCACCGGATGGCGCGCCAGCGCCTCGGCGTCGCCGAGATAGCGGTTCTTGAACGCGCCCCACACGAGGTTGGTCAGCTCGCCGAGCACGCTGTTCACGTCGCGGAAATCCGGCGCGCGGCCGCCGTCGCGCGTGCCGCCGAGCATGTCGAGCAGCGGCTGCTCGCTCGTCTGCAGCAGCATGTAGCCGCGGCACCACGCGCTTTCGAGCGCGATCAGGCTGAACACCTCGCCGAAGATGATCTGGTCGCGCACGATGCACGGCGTGTCGTGCTCGATCGTCATGCCCGGGAACAGGCTGTCGAGGCGCGCCTCGGTGATCTCCGAGATGCCGCGCACCAGCGCGTTCGGGTAGTCGCGGCCGAACAGGTATTCGTCGATCGCGCGCTCGAGCGGCGTCATGTCGTCGGCGACGTAGGCCGCGCATGCGACGCGCGCCAGCGCGTCCGGCAGCCCGTCGCGCGACGCGAGCGATTCGCGGCGCAGGATGATCGGCAGCTCGGGCCGCAGCGCGTCGATCTGCGTCGCGATGATCGCGCTCTCGGCAGGCGAGCCGCCGTAATCCTCGGCCAGCAGGATCGCGCCGAGATCGATGTTCGAGCGCAGCACCTTCAGCAGCCGGCTGCGCCGCACGGTCAGGCCGACCAGGTTGTGCTCGTCGCAGAAACGCTTGATCGCGTCGGCGTGCACGCGGCTGTCGTCGAGCACGAGCACCTTGCTGACGGGTTGGTCTTCGGTCATCTCACGGGTTCCTGATGGTCGGTCAGAACAGTTCGAGCTCGCCGCCGGTTTCCACCGTGGCCGTTTCCGGCACATGGAAATCGACCGGCGCGTTCGCGCACACGCACAGCGTCGCGCCGACCCGCACGTCGCCGTCGAGCGTCAGGTCGTACGCAGCCACGTAATCGGGCGCGAGCGCACGCATGTAGTCGATGCTCGCGCCGCTCAGCAGGTAAGGCGTCGACATCCCGAGATCGGGAAACGGCGCGGTCAGCGCCTGGTTGATCGCGCCGCAACACAGGTTCGCGACCTCCATGAACGCTTCGGTCAACGGCCGCTGGCTGCTCGTGCCCGCAGCCGTGCCGGCGAAATGGCGGCGCGTCGCGTCGTCGTCGCTGAAGCGCAGCGCGAGCAGCAGGCGGAAATGCAGCGCCGAGATCGTCAGCACGGCCACGTGTTCGGGCACCTTCGGCTTCGATCGCGATTTCGCGAGCACGCGATCGGGCGCGTCGGGGTCGTGACCGGCGGCCGGCCGGATCTCGCACGCGCCGCCGGCCGCGAGCCGCGTGCGCGCGGCATCGAAAAAGATCCGTTCGAAACCGGCCCTCGCCTGCGCACTGATCACGCGGCTTCCCCTTCGATTCGCGCGTGCAGTTGCCCGGCCAGCGTCTCGACGGTCGCGAGCGCGGCCGTGATCATCTTGCCGCCGGCCTGGATGTCCTGGAACGTCGCGGCCGTCACGAGATCGTTGCGGTTCAGGCTGTCGCGATAGCTGTTCGACAGTTGCTGCGAGCGCGCGGCCAGCCCGCGCACCTCGCTCGCGACGATCGAGAAGCCGCGCCCGGCCGTGCCCGCGCGCGCGGCCTCGATCGACGCGTTCAGCGACACGATCGATACGTGCGCGACGATCGCGGACAGTTCCTGGTTCTTCGTGCGCATGTCCTGGTTCTGCGTGGTCAGCGAGATCATCTGCTCGTGCCAGCGCTCGAACGTGCCGGCGAGCCCGCGCAGGCGCGCGGCTTCGTCGGCGATCTTCAGCGCGTGCTGCGCGAGCGCCGCGCGGTCGGCCGACAGCGCCTGCAACGCGTCGCGCTGCGCGCCGTTCGCGGCGGTCTCGCGCATCAGCGCCTCCGCCAGTTGCGCCTCGCGTTGCGCCCATGCGTCGGCGGCGTCCGCATGCGCCGACGCCGCTTCATCGGCGCGTGCGCCGGCTGCATCGAGCGCGTCGCGCAACGCATCGGCCTCGCGCGTGAGCGCCGCGACGAGCCGCCTGCGCGTCACGCGCAACACGACCGCCGCCGCCACCGCGACGACCACGCCGCCCGCCAGCGCGGCGGCCACCTGAATCATCCACGCCTGCTCGATCACGCCGTCACTCCGCTGCGCCGATATCCGCGATGCGCGCCCGCTGCGCGTGCGCGGCACCGTCCGCCGCGAAGCGCGCCGGCAGCGACACGATCGTCTCGAACGCGCGATACGGCGCGCCGACGCGATCGTCGGTGAAGCGCAGCGCGATATCGCCGCCGTCGCGCTTCAGGAAATTGCGCACCGCGTCCATGCCGACGCCGCGCCCCGATACTTCGGTCACCGTCTGCGCGGTCGAGAAGCCCGGCCGGAAGATCAGCTCGGCGACCTCCTCGTCGGACAGCGCCACTTCGCTGTCGGCATCGATCCAGCCGCGCTCGCGCGCGATGCCGCGAATCCGGTCGAGCGCGAGGCCGCGGCCGTCGTCGCCGAGCACGAACCACAGCTCGCCGCCGCCCACGCCGACCGCGATGTCGATCGTGCCGGACGCCGCCTTGCCGGCCGCGCGCCGCTCGTCGGACGATTCGATCCCGTGGTCGATCGCATTGCGCAGCAGGTGCATGAACACGTTCTTCAGCGTCGCGACGATCTCGCTGCGCACGCGCTGGCCGTGACTGTCGATATGTACGACGGGCGCCGGCTTGCCGAGCTCGGCCGCAAGCGACGGCAGCGACTCGATCACGCCGCCGAGCGCGTCGCCGATCCCTTGCGTGCCGAGCTGGCTCAGCATGCGCCGCACCGCATCGCGCGCCGCGTGCCAGTCGGACGCGTTCGCCGGATCGGCGCCGTCGAGCACGCGCAGGCTCTCGCTGATGTGCGCGCGCTCGACCATCAGGTAGTCCGCGCCATGCTGCGCCGGCTCGCCGCTGCGGCCGAGCGTGACCGCGTTGATCGTCGCGTAGTGGTCGACGGCTTCACGTACGCGCGCCAGATCCTCCATCAGCGCGTCGCGGTTCCACTCGGGGCCGCTGTCCGCGCGGCGCAGCGATTCGTACGCCTGCTCCGCTTCGTGGACGATGTTCGTCAGATGCTGCAGGCTGTACGTGCGCGCATTGCCCTTGATCGTGTGCATGTTGCGGAACAGCGCGGCGACGATCGAGTGATCGGCGCGCTCGTGCTGGCGGATCATCCGCTCGTTCTCGCTGAGGAAGCCCTTCGCGCTGTGCACGAAGTCGTGGAACTTGTCCTGGCTGATCGACAGGATCTCGCCGATCATCTCCAGGCGGCGCTGCTGCTCGCCGGCCTGCGCGGTCAGCTCGCGGATCTCGGTCACGTCGCGCACGCACAGCATCAGGCGCACGACCGTGTCGGTCTCGTCGGTGATCGCCGACCAGCTCAGGTCGAGCCACTTCTCGCGGCCGTCCGGCATCCGCTTCGCGACCTCGTTGACGAGCAGGTGCTCGTTGAACGCGAAGTTCATGCTGTCTTCGCCAAGGCATGCGTGCACGGCCGCGTCGACCTGCGAGCGCGCGTCGGCGCCGATCGCCGAATCGTCGAACACGAGCGCCATCAGGTCGCGGCCGGCGATGTCGTTCGTCTCGAAGATGGTTTCGAGGTACGCCGAATACTCCGCATGCACGACGCCGCCTTCGACGACGGTCAGGATGCCCTGCTGCATGTTCTGCAGCATCGCCTGGATGTCGGCCGTCTTCTGCTTCAGTTGCGCGGCGTTCTCCTGGATCTTCTCGATCATCCCGTTGAACGCGACGATCGAGTGGCCGATTTCGTCCATCCGGCCCACCGGCACGCGGCGCGTGAAATCCTGGCTCGTCGCGATCTCGCTCATCGCCGTCTGCATCCCGATCAACGGGCGCGTGATCTGGCGATACAGCACGAAGCCGAGCGCGGTCAGCAGCACGATCACCGTGCCGGCGACGCCCGCGATCGCGGTCGCCGTGGTCGCGAGCATCCCGTTCAGCGCGCCGATCGCGTCGTCCTTCTGGCGGTTCTTCTCGACGCGCAGCGTGTCGACGATGCTTTCGAGCTCATCGCGATACTGCGCGACGTTCGCGAACAGGTAGGCCTGCGCCATCTCGGCCTTGCCGTCCGTCTTCATCTTCACGGTGTCGTCGATCGCCGCGAAGTAGTTCACCGCGCTGTCCTTCGCCTGCGTGACGAGGCCTTGCTGCGCCTGCCCGACCGCCGATTTCGCCTGCGCGTCGAGTGCGGCGCGCAGCGCGGCCTGCTTCGCCTTCAGCTCGTCGCGCGCCTGGGCGGCGGTGTTCGCGTCGGGCGCGTAGACGAGCGTCATCGTCGCGATCTGGATGTTCTTCACATCGGCGACGAGATCCGCCGACGCGAGCGCGCTCGGCACGATTCCCTGGGTGACCTGACGCACCTCGGATGCGCTCTTGCGCGTCTGGTACACGGCATAAGCGCCGATCGCGGACAGCGCGAAGAACGTCAGGACGACTAGCAGCGTAATGCGATGACGGATGGTCATGAGTACAGCTCCCCGCAGCGATCCGGGTTCGATCGCCCTCTGGTCTATTGAAAGAATATGAGCGCCGAATTATCGGGGATGGTGTATGACTGTCCGATGACCGAAAATCAATCGGTCATTGAGAAAAATGAAATGAATAATTGCGCGGTGAAAAGCCTAAAGTTTTTGGTCGGCTTGCCGTTAACTTTCCGCCGCCATGCCCCGTATGGATGCGGCGTTCGACGAATCGCACGAATAGCGGATATTCATTGTTTTATTCATGCTCCGCAAAATCCGTTCTATTGAATGCCGGCAAAACGTTTGCGTATTATCGGCGAATCGTTTTTCCTGGCATCTTTTTATGCTCGACGCGGGGTTTGTCGGGCAGGTTCGTTAATGTCGATCTTGCATGACCTGCCGTTCAGTCTGCGTTCGGTTCGGCGAGCCAGTCTTCGAATTGCAGCCGCGGAACGCGCTCGAATTCGCGGACGTTGTGCGTGACCAGCACCAGTTGTCGTGCGCGCGCCTGCCCTGCGATCAACGCGTCGTATGGACCAATCGGCGTGCCGGCCGCGATCAGGTGCGCGCGAATTTCACCCGCATGCTGTGCATCCTCGGTGTCGAACGATACGACCTCGAACTGCAACGCGTCGACACGCGCGACGTTCGCAGCCGCTCGCTGGCTCTTGTACGCGCCGTAGTAAAGCTCGTGCGCGACGATCGCGGGAATCCCGAAATCGGCCGGGTGCCAGGCATGCAAACGGGCCAGTATCGCCGGCTCGCCTTTGAGAATGGCGATCACCGCGTTGGTATCCAGCAGGAATTTCATTCGAACACGTCCAGGCCCGAGCGCTCCTGAGCGGACGGCTGTGTGGTCGCTGCAGCCTCGAAATCGGCGTCCACCGGACCGATCAGCGGTGCCAGCCAAGCCCAGTCTTGCGGCATCGGCTCGAGAATGACGGCCGCCCCGTGGCGGCGGATGCGAACCTCGGCCGTATCGAAGCGGAAATCCTTCGGTAGCCGGACAGCCTGCGAGCCGCCATGCTTGAAGAGCTTTGCAGTATCCATCGCTCCATCCTCACGTATCTACAGAATGTATCTATTTTATCAACTGTACGTGAGAATGACGAGTCGTCCACTTGGCCTGTCGTCGGCGTATATCCGGGCCGTCCGGCCATGCCTGGCCGCGTGACATCGCGATCCGTTCCCGCAACGAACGGTGCCCCGATTCATTCCGCTCAGGAAACAATCAATCCCGCCCCGGCGATTCCCCTGCCGATCCGCCCGCTCTAGACTGTCGCATCGACCTCTTTCCGGACCCACGCGATGACCGACGCCCTGCCGCTGACCGCCGATCCCGATTCCGGCCTGCAGTACCGGCTGCGCCCGGCCGCTGGCCGCCCCGCCGCGCGCCTGTTGCTGCTGCACGGCGTCGGCGGCAACGAAACCAACCTGCTGAACGTGGCCGACGTGATCGATCCGCGCATCGAAATCGCGTTCCTGCGCGGCCCGCTCACGTTCGGGCCCAGTCAGCATGCGTGGTTTCCGGTGCGTTTCGGCCCGAACGGCCCTGAAATCGATGCGGCGCGCGCGGACGAGAGCCGCGTGCAACTGATCACGCTGCTGCATGCATTGCGCAAGCAGGATGGCGCGGCACCGGCTTTGCCGACCGTGATCGCCGGCTTCAGCCAGGGCGGCATCATGAGCGCGAGCGTCGGCCTCACGTCGCCGGGCGATGTGAGTGCGTTCGCCGTGCTGTGCGGGCGCATCCTGCCGGAAATCGATCCGCTGATCGGGCCGCGCGACGCGCTGCGCCCGCTTCACGCGCTGATCATGCATGGCCGCTTCGACGACAAGCTGCCCGTCTCGTGGGCGGACAAGGCCGACGCGACACTCGCGGCGCTCGGCGTCGCGCACGACACGGGGCTGTATGCGGCCGGGCACGAGCTGACCGCGGAGATGGCCGGCGATTTCGGCCGATGGGTCGGCGCGCGCACCGGGTTGAACTGACTCGAACCCGACGCACCGGGGCGCCCGCCCGCGAACGGACCGGCGCCCCGGTGCATGACGTCACGCGCGCGTCACGCGTTCCGCGCAGGATCCGCAACGGCACGCACGGATGCCGGCATCGCCGCCGCCCGCTCGCGCTCGGCGCCACGTTTCGCCAGCTTCCAGCCGATCACCAGCGCGAGCACGACGACGGGAATCGTCGCGATGGTCCACGTGCCGCCCGGATAGTCGAACGCCATCAGCACCAGCACGCCGACGAGGAAAGCGAGCGTGAGCCACGACGTGAACGGCGCGCCCGGCATCCGGAACGACACGGCCTTCATCTCGCCGCGATCGACCGCGCGGCGGAACAGGATCTGGCACATCACGATGAAGCCCCACGTCGTGATGATCCCGAGCGACGCCATGTTCAGCACGATCTCGAACGCCTGGGCCGGCACGATGTAGTTCAGCGGCACGCCGATCGCGTTGATCGCCACCGTGATCAGGATCCCGCCGTACGGCACGCCGCGCGCGTTCATCCGCGACACGAAACGCGGCGCCGAGCCGCCCATCGCGAGCGAGCGCAGCACGCGGCCCGTCGAATAGAGGCCGGAATTCAGGCTCGACAGCGCGGCCGTCAGCACCACGACGTTCATCACCGTGCCGACGTACGGCACGCCGAGCTTGCTGAAGAACGTGACGAACGGGCTTTCGTGCGCGCTGTACGCGGTCCACGGCAGCAGCATCGTCAGCAGCACGACCGAGCCGACATAGAACAGCGCGATGCGCCACATCACGCTGTTGATCGCCTTCGGCAGCACCTTGCGCGCATCGGCCGTCTCGCCCGCGGCGACGCCGACGAGCTCGATGCTCGCGTATGCGAACACGACACCCTGCACGATCAGCACGGCCGGCAGGATCCCGTGCGGGAAGATCCCGCCGTGATCCGCGATGACATGCAGCCCCGGCATCTGCCCCGCCACCGGATGGCCGCTCGCGAGAAACACCGCGCCGACCGCGAGAAACACCGCGAGCGTGCCGACCTTGACGAGCGAGAACCAGAACTCCATCTCGCCGAACACCTTCACGCCGATCATGTTCATCACCGACACGATGCCGAGCGCGCCGAGCGCGAACACCCATTGCGGCACGTCGGTGAAGACGGCCCAGTACTTCATGTAGATCGCGACCGCGGTGATGTCGACGATGCCGGTCGTCGCCCAGTTCAGGTAGTACATCCAGCCCGCGACGAACGACGCCCGCTCGCCCATGAACTCCCGTGCGTACGACACGAAGCTGCCGCTGGTCGGCCGGTGCATCACCAGCTCGCCGAGCGCACGCATGATCAGGAACGCGAACACGCCGCACACGAGATAGACGAGCGCGAGCGCGGGCCCCGCGCTTTGCAGGCGCCCGCCCGCGCCGAGAAAGAGGCCGGTGCCGATCGCACCGCCCATCGCGATCATCTGCACGTGCCGCGGCTTCAACTGCTTCGCATAGCCGGCTTCGTGCGACGCGAACATCGCATCGGGATCGGCATGAGCGGCATCCGCGCCGCCGGCCGGGCCGGCCGGGCGTTCGCTGGTGTGTTTCATCGTGAGTCTCCGTCGTTTGTTGATGTGTCGCGCCCCGCTTCGGGGGGCGCTTTCGGTACGGTCGCGAACCGGCCGGCGTCAGCGCGCCCGCGGCCGGATCAGCGCTTCCGGTTGCAGCGCTTCGTCGAGTTGCGCAGCGGTCATCAGCTCGCGGGCCAGCACGACCTCGCGGATCGATTTGCCGGTCGCATGCGCTTCGGCGGCCACGGCGGTCGCGCGCTTGTAGCCGATGTACGGATTCAGCGCGGTCGCGAGCGCGACCGAGCGCTCCATCGTTTCGCGCAGCCGCTCGGGGTTCGCGGTGATGCCGCTCACGCAGCGCTGCGCGAGCGTCGTGCAGGCGGCCGTCAGGTGGCTGAAGCTGCGGAACAGCGCGCTCGCGATCACCGGTTCGAACGCGTTGAGCTGAAGCTGGCCGGCCTCGGCCGCGAAGGTGATGGTCAGGTCGTTGCCGAACACCTCGAACGCGACCTGGTTGACGACTTCCGGGATCACCGGATTCACCTTGCCGGGCATGATCGACGAACCGGCCTGCACCGGCGGCAGGTTGATCTCGCCGAAGCCCGCGCGCGGGCCGCTCGACAGCAGCCGCAGGTCGTTGCAGATCTTCGACAGCTTGACGGCGATCCGCTTGAGCACGCCCGACACCTGGACGAACGCGCCGCAATCCTGCGTCGCCTCGATCAGGTTCGGCGCGGTGCTCAGGTCGAGCCCGGTGATGCGCCGCAGCGCGGCCAGCGCCTTCTCCGCGTACTCCGGATGCGCGGTGATGCCCGTGCCGATCGCGGTCGCGCCGAGGTTGATCTCGCGAATCAGCCAGCCGGCCTCCTGCAGCCGCGCGATGTCCTCCGTCAGCATCACCGCGTAGGTCGAGAACTCCTGGCCGAGCGTCATCGGCACCGCGTCCTGCAACTGCGTGCGGCCGAGCTTCAGCAAGCCGGCGAACGCGTCGGCGCGCTCCGCGAACGCATCGCGCAGCCGCGCCATCGCTTCGAGCAGATGCTCGACCGCGAAGCACGTCGCGATCCGGATCGCGGTCGGATAGACGTCGTTGGTGCTCTGCGCGAGATTGACGTGTTCGTTCGGATGCAGGTATTCGTACTGCCCGCGCGCGTGCCCCATGATTTCGAGCGCGCGGTTGCAGATCACCTCGTTCGCGTTCATGTTGGTCGACGTGCCGGCGCCGCCCTGGATCACGTCGACGACGAACTGGTCGTGCAGCCGCCCTTCGCGGATCTCGACGCACGCGGCGGCGATCGCATCGCGGTACGGCCGCGGCAGCAGCCCGAGTTCGCAGTTGGCATCGGCCGCCGCTTCCTTCACGGCCGCGAGCGCCATCACGAGGTACGGCAGCGACGCAATGGTGCGGCCCGAAATGTCGAAATTCTCTTTCGCGCGCAGCGTGTGGACGCCGTAGTAGGCGGCATCCGGAATACTTCGTTTCCCTAAAAGATCCGCTTCGACGCGGAAGCCGTTTTCTGCCATCGTGCCCTCCTGAATGTCTCGTGCCGCTCGTCGTGCGCCGCTTCCCGACGCGACGGGTTCGCATTCTATGCCTTTGCAAAAACAACCTCGCTTCTGTATTATCGAAAGCGGTTTTGCGTGGGACGCAACAGCGAGAATCGAATGAAAACAGGCGCGAGGGAAACCGGCATCGATCACCTGGGCGCGATGCGCGCGTTCGTGCGCGTGGTCGAAACGGGGAGTTTTTCGGCGGTCGCGAAGGAGATGCACGTGTCGACGTCGACCGTCGCGCGCAAGGTGACGGCGATCGAGGAAGCGCTCGGCGTCGCGCTGCTGCACCGCTCGACGCACAGCGTGACGCTCACCGAGGCCGGCCACATCTACCTGGAGCGCGCGGTCACGCTGATCGCCGATCTCGACGACACGCTGCGCGTCGTCGCCGAGCTGAATGCGCGGCCGAGCGGCCCGCTGAAGCTCACCGCGCCGGTCGCGTTCGGGCGGCGTCATCTGGCGCCGCTGATCGCGCCGTTCCTGGCGCGCTATCCGACCATCCAGCTCGACGTGCGGCTCACCGACAACCACAACGACCTCGTGGCCGGCGGCTTCGACCTCGACATCCACGAAGGCGAGAACTACCTGGATAACCTCGTCGTCCACCGGTTGTCGCGCAACGACAGCATCCTGTGCGCGACGCCCGGCTACCTCGACCGCTGCGGGCGGCCGGCGACGCCGGACGACCTCAAGCATCACAACTGCCTGCGCTACGTGCACCCGGAAGGCGATCCGCGCTGGGATCTCGTGAGCGGCGACGCGCACCACAGCGTGCTGCCGGCCGGCAATCTCGTCACCGACCATTCGGAATTGCTGCTGGATGCGACCTGCGCGGGGCTCGGCATCGCGGAATTCGAGATCTGGCTGGTGCGCGACCTGCTCGCGAGCGGCCAGCTCGAAGCCGTGCTGCCGCGCTACCGGCTGCAGAACAGGCTGACCGGCGAATTCATCTACATCGCGTATCTGGCGAACCGGCGCAGCTCGGCGAAGCTGCGCGTGCTGAAGGATTTTCTCGCGGAACATCTCGCGCAGATCGGCGAGCTGTCGGAGCGGGAGCTGGCGAAGATTCGCGACCTACGCGCATAGTGCGCGCCGACGCGCGGCCCGGATCACAGGCCGGCGGCATCGGCTCGGTAACGGCGTTCAGGCCGCCTGCAATTCGAACGGGAACGTCGCGTGCCCGAACTCGACGCCCTGCGTGTTGAGCATCCGCGGCCGGTGGAAGCCGGCCAGTTGCGCGCGCTGCTCGGCGGTGCCGATCCGCAGCCGCTCGAGGATTTCGCTGACGACCATATACAGCACGTCGAGATTGCCGTCCTCGATCTTCACCGAAATGCCGAGCGCGCCGTCCGCACCGAGTTCCCGCGTGCGTTCCGACGCACGCACGCCGATCCCGTAGCATGCATCCGCGCCGAGCTTGCCGACCACCTGCCCGCCGAATGCGTTCATCAGCACCGTGCAATAGCGCCCTTCGCCCGCCACCAGTTCCGGATACGCGGTCATCGAACGATGAATGCGCGCCAGCGCGCGAACGCGATCGGTAACCGCGCCGCCGGCTTCCACCGCGTCCGCACCGTCGGCCAGCGACGCATAAAGGCGCGCGAGGCGATCCAGCGAGAACGCCGGCGTCGGCAGGTTGCAGCCATCGATCGCCCAGTCGACCTCGTCGTCGCGCAAGCCGCACGCATCGGCCACCACGTGCTTCACGCGCACCTGCATCGGATGGTCGGGCAGATGGTAATCGGCGATCGCCGCGCCGATCGCCTGCGCGCCGGCCAGCATCCCGACATGCTTGCCGGAACAGTTGCTGCACACGCCGGTCGGCGTGTAGTCGCGCTTGATCCACGACCGGTACACCGCGTCGGACAGCGGCGGATGGCCGCCGCAGCGCAAATCCGCTTCGTGCGCGGCGACCTTCTCGAGCATCGCGCGCGTGCGCGCGATGTGACGGTCCTCGCTGCTGTGCGACGCGCACATGAGCGCGATGTCCGCGTCGTCGAAGCCGAAGCGTTCCGGCGCGCCCGTCTCGATCACCGACAGCGCCTGGGCCGGCTTGGCCGCCGACCGCGCGAGCGTGATCCGGAACGGATCGCCGAACCGGGACAGCAGCCTGCCGCGTGCATCGACGACCGCCACATGGGCGACGTACGTGTTCTCGATCGCATTGCCGCGGTATGTGACGACTGCTGCGCGTGGGGTGTCCATCGTGTCCTGTCTCCTTGCCTGGGGGCCTGACTGCCGGGGCCCCTCAACCGGTACGGCAGTGTAGCGAGTCGCCGCCGCCGCGCGGCGGCCCTGTCATGGAAAGCGGTGTTGCACGCGACGCAAAGGCGATCGCGCCCCCACGAACGCCCGACTGAATGAGTACAAAAACCATTCAATCGTTTACAGATTTGACACTAATCCGTAGAATTGCGACCGAAAACGCGAATCATACGCATTTACATTGACGTTTTCCGATGTTTCGGGCACGCCCCGCTGGCATCGAGAAAAACGCGTCCGATCACCGAACCTTCCGCTGCTTCCCGATATGCCCGCCCAGTTCAAGACGAGGCCTCGCACCCTCGTATCGGCACTGACCTGCTCCGTGTTCCTGACGCCGCTGCTCGCCTCCGCCGAAACCGCTCCCGCTTCCGCTCCTGCCGCCGACGTCCCGGCGACGCTGCCGACGATTGCCGTGCAGTCGTCCGCGCTGTCGGACATGCAGGTGAAACGCTCGCCGTCGTACAAGTTCACCGCGCCGCTGCTCGATACGCCGCGCTCGGTCACGGTGATCCCCGAGCAGTTGATCAAGGAGAAGAACGTCACGTCCTTCGCGGACGCGCTGCGCTCGGTGCCGGGCATCACGTTCCTCGGCGGCGATGCGGCGGCGAACCCGTCGGCCGACCGTCCGGTGATCCGCGGCTTCGAATCGCGCAACTCGATCTTCGTCGACGGCATGCGCGACTCCGGCCTGCAGAACCGCGAGACGTTCGCGGTCGAGCAGATCAGCGTGATCAAGGGCCCCGATTCGGTCTACGCGGGCCGCGGCTCGGTGGGCGGCAGCATCGACATCGTCACGAAGACGCCGCAGAACGACAACTTCATCAACAGCAGCATCGGCTTCGGCACCGACGGCTACAAGCGCGCGACGGTCGACGCGAACCGCAAGATCAACGACACGACGGCCGTGCGCCTGAACGTGATGGGCCACGACGCGAACCAGGCCGGCCGCAACGACGTGTACAACAAGCGCTGGGGCGTCGCGCCGTCGATCGTGTTCGGGCTGAACACGCCGACCACGGTCACGGTCAGCTACTACCACATGAACTCCTACGACATGCCGGACTTCAGCGTGCCGTTCCGCGCATCGGGCGGCACGCCGGTGCCGACCGATCGCGGGCAGTTCTTCGGGCTCAACACGCGCGACTACCGTTACGGGCAGACCGATACCGGCGAAATTCGCGTCGAGCACAAGCTCAATGACACGTGGAAGCTGAAGAACACGACGATGTTCGGCCGCTCGACGCTCGATTACGTGGCGACGAATCCGCAGATCCTCGCGTCGAACCCGAACATGCTCGGGCTGCAGGCGAAGAGCGGCAAGTACGCGCTGAACGGTTTCTCGAACCAGACCGAAGTGACGGGCAGCGCGAGCCTGTTCGGGATGAAGCATACGATGACGGCCGGCGTCGAGTTCAGCCACGAGCAGGCACGTTACGAGGGCTATCTCGTGTCGGATTCGGCCGGCAACAACATCCGCTCGAACAGCCCGTGCGCGGTGGTCGGCAACTGCACGCCGCTCGCCGGCGGCTGGAACCCGAACATGCCGTGGACCGGCAGCATCGTACTGAACGGCGACAAGGGCTTCCCCGGCGCGACGACGAACACGCGCACCGATACGGTCTCCGCGTACATCTTCGACACGGTGAAGCTGTCCGAGCGCTGGCAGTTCAACACGGGGCTGCGCTTCGACCGCTACGACACGACCGGCAAGCAGGCCGGCGTCGCCGACCTGTCGAACACGTCGAACCTGTTCAGCTACCAGTTCGGCCTCGTGTTCAAGCCGATGACCAACGTGAGCCTGTACGCGTCGTACGGCACGTCGTCGAACCCGCCGGGCTCGAACGGCGGCCTCGGCGGCGGCACCGACCAGATCACCGCGACCAACCAGGATCTCGCGCCCGAACGCGCGCGCAACATCGAGATCGGTGCGAAGTGGGACGTGCTGCAGGATCAGCTGTCGCTGACGTCCGCGCTGTTCCAGACCGAAAAGACCAACGCGCGCGTCAGCGACGGCCTCGGTCACACGGTCAACGCGGGCAAGCAGCGCGTGCGCGGTTTCGAATTCGGCTTCGCGGGCAACCTGACGCAGAAGTGGCACGTGTTCGGCGGCTATTCGTACCTGAACGCGATCACGACCGACGCGGGCCCCGGCAGCCCGGGCGCATCGGGCCTGCCGATGGTGATGGTGCCAAAGCACAACTTCACGCTGTGGACCAGCTACGACGTGATGCCGAAGCTCACGCTCGGCGCGGGTGCGACGGTGATGAGCAAGACCTATGCATCGGTATCGCCGACCGTGAAGAAGTGGACGCCCGGCTATGCACGCTTCGACGCGGCCGCGACGTGGCGCGTGAACAAGACGATGGACGTTCAACTGAACGTGCAGAACCTGTTCGACAAGAAGTATTACGCGAGCGCGTATCCGATCTACGCGACGTGGGCGCCGGGCCGTTCGGCGATGGTCACGCTCAACTTCTATCAGTAACGCCGCCGGCGACGGGAGGGCGCGCCGCGCCCTTCCCCGCCGCGTTCACCACGGCAGCGAATACGTCTTCACGTTCGTGAAGCTCTTCATCGCTTCCTGCACGCCCTCCTTGTAGCCGAGCCCCGAATCCTTCACGCCGCCGAACGGCGTCAGTTCGAGCCGATAGCCGGGCACTTCGCGCACGTTCACGCTGCCGACTT
>NZ_JACCQB010000033.1:0-82705 GCF_015712265.1 Burkholderia sp. 9777_1386
GCCCTTCCCTCGCTGTTCCCCGCCCTCACCCGCCGCTCGCTGCGAATCTGGCGCCAATATGGTGTTTTCTGGCTCGGCGCGATCGTCGTCGGCCTCGCCGCCGTACTGTACGCCCGGTTGATCGACTGGGGCTACGAGACTTTCCGCGCGATGCGCGATCACGCCGTCTGGCTGCCGCTGCTGCTGACGCCGGCGATCGCCGCGATGTCGGTGTGGGTCACGCGCCGTTTCTTCCGCGGCGCCGAGGGCAGCGGCATCCCGCAGGTGATCGCGACGCTGCATGCGCGCCCGAGCGCATTCGGCGCCCGGCTGCTGACGCTGCGCATCCTGTTCGGCAAGGTACTGATCTCGTTCCTCGGCATCCTCGGCGGCTTCACGATCGGTCGCGAAGGGCCGACGGTACAGGTCGGCGCGGCGCTGATGTTCAACCTGCGGCGCTTCTACCCGCGCTCGAACGCGCAGATCGAACGCCAGCTGGTGCTGGCCGGCGCGGCGGCCGGGCTGTCGGCCGCATTCAATACGCCGCTCGCCGGCATCGTGTTCGCGATCGAGGAGCTGACCCGCAGCTTCTCCGCGCGCGCCAGCGGCGTATTGATCACCGCGATCATCCTCGCCGGCGTGGTCGCGCTCGGCCTGAACGGCAACTACACGTATTTCGGCACCATCGACACGGGCCTCCATTTCCCGAAACTGCTGGCGGTCGCGGTGCTGGTCACCGCGATCGTGACGGGCATCGCGGGCGGCCTGTTCTGCTGGCTGCTGCTCAACACGGGGCGTTGGCTGCCCGCGCAACTGCTGGGCCTGTATCGCGAGCGGCCGGTCACGTTCGCCGCGCTGTGCGGCTTCGCGATCGCCGTCGTGGGGCTCGTGTCCGGCGGCACGACGTTCGGCAGCGGCTACGCCGAAGCGCGCGGCCTGCTCGACGGCAGCCAGCAGTTGTCGGTGTTCTATCCGTTCCTGAAGATGGTGTCGATGGTCGCGTCGTACCTGCCGGGCATCCCGGGCGGGATCTTCGCGCCGTCGCTGTCGATCGGCGCCGGCTTCGGCAATCTGCTGCATGCGGTGTTCACCAACATGAGCCTGCCGATGCTGATCGCGCTCGCGATGGTCGGCTATCTGGCCGCCGTCACGCAGTCGCCGATCACGTCGTTCGTGATCGTGATGGAAATGATCAACGGTCATGCGCTCGTGATTTCGCTGATGGCGACCGCACTGGTATCGAGCCGCGTCTCGCGCTTTTTCGCGCCGCCGCTCTACGAAACGCTCGCGCAGCGCTATCTCGCGCCGCCCGTCGCGGCCGCCGCACCGGCCGCGGCAACCGCTGCGTCCGCTGCGAGCAACGTGACCGATGTGACCGAACCCCAGGACGCGAACGCGGCCCCCGCCGATCCGCTCGACACGCTGCGCGACGAAGATGGCAGCGAGCCGGCCGCCGCTGCGGCAGCCGACAGCGCCGCGCATGCGCCGGCGCCGCACGATGCCGGACCGGCTGCGACCGACGCGAACGGTCCGGCGCAACAGCACGGCCCGCGCGACGCTCAATAGATCACGACGGGCGCCGGCCGGTAGTAGACCGGCCGCGCCGGCACGACGATGCACCCGGCCAGCGTGATCGCGACGAGCACGATGGCGATTGCGGTTCTTTTCATCGCGCGCCTCCATCAGGCCCAGTGGCCACGCGTCCAGAACCAGTTCGGACCGCGCTGGTCCCAATGCCCCGGCACCCATTGCATGCCGACGCGCTCGGTTTCCCAGTGGCCGCCGATCCACACGTAGCGGCCATGATCCCAGCGCCAGTGTCCGCGCTCCCACACATAGCCCACGCGCATGGCCGGTACGACCTCGTAGCGCACGGGCGGCGGCGCATTCGGCGCGACGACGACGATTTCCTCGGTGCGCACGGCGACCGGCTCCGCGATCACCATGCGGCCCTGCGGCGCGACCACGGGCGTGCCGACGAGAATCTCGTCGGCCTGCGCGGCAAACGGGGCGACGACGGCCGACAGGCCCGCGGCGAACAGCGCGAGCGAAACGATACGACGGGAAACGGTAGGGACAGCCATCGGAACCTCCTGGTTGAACAAGTCACGCGAGCGTATTCGTTCAATGCGGGAAGGTCGATTACGGCCGACAGGCGCCGTGTTACGGCGTGCCCGAAAATGCAACAGGGCGTAAGACGCGCACGGCGGCGGACGCCGCCGTGCGGAGGGACACGCGCCAAGCGTCAGGCTTGCGGGATCTCGATCTTCACTTCGAGGACTTCGAGATCGTCCTGGCGCTCGAGGCTCACGCGGATGTCATCGTTCGAAATATGGACGTACTTCGAGATGACCGCGACCAGCTCTTTCTGCAGCGCCGGCAGGTAATCGGCCGGCGGCCGGCCGCCGACCCGCTCGTGCGCGATGATGAGCTGCAGGCGCTCCTTCGCGACCGATGCGGACTTCTTCTTCTCGCCGAGGAGAAACGAAAGGATGGACATGGGCGGCCTCCGTTACTTGCTGCCGAAGAGGCGCTGCAGCAGGCCCGGCTTCTGGTAATCGGTGAAGCGCAGCGGCTTGTCCTCGCCGAGGAAGCGCGAGACGACGTCCTTGTACGCTTCCGCGACGTCGGTGCCGTCGATATGCACGGCCGGCAGACCCTGGTTCGACGCGTGCAGCACGGCTTCCGACTCGGGCACCACGCCGATCAGCTTGATGCGCAGGATCTCGCTGATGTCCTCGAGCGACAGCATCTCGCCTTCGCTCACGCGCTTCGGGCTGTAACGCGTGATCAGCAGGTGTTCCTTGATCGGCTCCTTGCCTTCCGTCGCGCGTTTCGTCTTCGACGACAGGATGCCGAGAATGCGGTCCGAGTCGCGCACCGACGACACTTCCGGGTTCGTGACGATCAGCGCTTCATCGGCGAAGTACATCGCGTGCAGCGCGCCGGCCTCGATACCGGCCGGCGAATCGCAGACGATGTATTCGAAATCCATCGCGACGAGGTCGTTCAGCACCTTCTCGACGCCGTCGCGCGTCAGCGCATCCTTGTCGCGCGTCTGCGACGCCGGCAGGATGAACAGGTTCTCGCACTTCTTGTCCTTGATCAGCGCCTGGTTCAGGTTCGCTTCGCCCTGGATCACGTTCACGAGGTCATACACGACGCGACGCTCGCAGCCCATGATGAGATCGAGGTTGCGCAGGCCGACGTCGAAGTCGATCACGGCCGTCTTGTGGCCGCGCAGCGCGAGACCCGACGCGAAGCTCGCGCTCGTCGTCGTCTTGCCCACGCCGCCCTTGCCCGAGGTCACCACGATGATTTTTGCCATTTACCCAATACCCTGTGTTCGTCAATGAGAGCCGACCGATCCGGAGCGCACCGCGTGAATCACGTCAGGCGCAGCGGTTCGATCATCAGTTTTTCCTCTTCGAGCCGGATCTGCACCGATTTGCCCAGTACGTCGGCGGGCAGCGGGTTCTCGGTCGTTCGATAGATACCCGCGATCGAAATCAGTTCCGGTTCGAGACACGTGCAGAAAATGCGCGCGTCGTGATTGCCGTGCACGCCCGCGAGGGCGCGGCCGCGCAACGGCGCGTAGATGTGGATATTGCCTTCCGCGATGATTTCCGCGCCGTGACTGACCGGCGCGAGCACCACGAGGTCTCCTTTCGCGTAAATCTGCTGCCCCGAACGCAACGGCCGGTCGATCACCAGCGTCTGGCCACCGGCCTGCAAGAGCGTCGGCGCGGGATCCGACGACTGTTCGGGCGCCGCTGCGGCTGCCGGAGCGGCGGCGGCCTCGACGGCTGGCACAGCCGCCGGTTCCGCTTCGTCCGCAGGTTTCGCGGCCGGCGCGCGGCGATCGCGCGCCTCCAGCAACGGCAGGCCGGCTTCCCCCGCCCAGCCCTGCGTTGCCAGTGCGACGACGCCCACCGGACGCATCCGCACGTCGTTCAGCATCTGGCGGATGTCCGCGAGCGCGACGCGTTCGCCGTCAGCCAGGCGGCGGACGTCGATCGCGACGACATCGTCGGCGAAAAACTCGGGAGTCGCTTCGAAGCGCTTGACCAGTTCGGTACGCAACGCATCGAGATCGGTCGTCTTCACGGTGAACAGCAACGTATCGACCGATCCGCTGCGCAGCTCGAAGAATGGCGATTTTTTAAGCGACATGGACACTCTGCAAAAAATTTTTGCGTATTTTACAGGCGTCCACGCGTGCAGCCATTATTTTTGGGACTCGGGGTCGCGGCGGCCCGGGCGGACGCGCGACCGGCAGAGGGCAGGCAGGCGGGCGACCGGGCTGTCATCGCGCCGCGCGGCTGGCGTTTCGGCGTCGCGTCAGTGCTTCACCTGCGATACGAACAGCGATTTCATCGCGCCGGGCATCCGGGCGATCGGCGCATGTTCGCCGGTGTTGCCGAAACCCGCGCGCTCGTAGAAGCGGATCGCGTTGCGGTTCGCATCGGCGATCCACGCGTAGACGTCGGTGGCGCCGCGCTCGGCGAGCCACGCGGTGGCCGTCTCCAGCAGCAGCACGCCGCCGCGCAGGTGACGCACCGCGTGCGCGACCCACAGTTCGCTGACGAACGCGCGCCGATCGGGCGTGTTGTCGAAATACGCGCCGATCATGCCGGCCGGATGGCCTTCGGTGTACAGCAGGAAAGTCGTCGACTCGTCGGACACGGCGCGCTGCGCGGCGATCGCCGACGCTGCGTCCGCTTCGACGGTCAGCAATTCGGCCTCCGGCGCTTCGCCGGGCGCGTAGGGCTCACGCAGCGATGCAGCGCGGAGTTCGCGATACACGCCGCCCTGATCGGCAGCGATACGACGAACGGTCAAGGTCGAACTCATGCAGGCACAGCCCCCTTCGGACAGCAAGCTATTAGCTTCAACCGAAAGCGGGGCATGAGTCAAATCGTAATTTTCAAATGGCGGCGCGGATCGAAAGGCAGCAGGTGTCATCAGCGACGACACGCGCCGATCGGTGTGCAGGTGCAGCATCGGGGCATTGACGCAGGCTGTCGGACGGTGAACGTGCCGTCCTCATTTGGCGCATCGCCCCGTTCTCCTTGCCATGCATGGCCACCCGGTTTCAAGTCGCGCTGAATGGCCGCGCGGCGGCCGTAATGCTGCGTAATATAAGCAAACGAAAAACACGCTGTGCCAATCCTTCGTCACCGTCTTTATTGCGACGCAACATTTGTTGCAGCCCCATCACCCGGCATGCGCTCGCCGCGCGCCGGGCCATTCATCCGACGAACGCGACGCTCCGTGCGGGTCGATCCGCCCTCGCCTGCATGTTTCAATCGGCGCGTGTCGGCCCTTCCCGGCGCGCGGTGCGCGCACCACGCCGTTTGGAGCGACGCGCCTAGCGCCGGGGTTTGGCAAGCGCGCGCACCGGTCGTATAACAGGCAGAACCGGGCGACGATCCGGAGGCCGCCGCGCACGCCGCGGACCACGAGGATTCGAACAATCTTGCATGCGGCCGTCGGCGGGCCGGCCGACTGGAGGGAGACAATGGCAATGACCGACGAATCGGCTTCGGGCTGGTCGGATGGCAAGCGTTACCTGTGGCTGCTCGGCGCGCTGACGATCACGCTGCCGATCCTCGCTGCACAGCTCGCGCTGTCGACGGGCCTGCATGTGTTCTGGTGGTTCGGCCCGCTGTTCGCGTTCGGCGTGATCCCGATCCTCGACACGCTGATCGGCGACGATCGCGACAATCCGCCCGAGGCCGTCGTGCCGCATCTCGAACGCGAGCGCTATTACCGGTACATCGTCTATCTCGCGACCTTCGTCGAATACGTCGCGTTCTTCATGTGCGTGTGGATCGTCGGCACGCATGCGCTCGCGTGGTACGACTATGTCGGCTTCGCGCTGTCGCTCGGCGCCGCGACCGGGATCTCGATCAATACCGCGCACGAACTCGGGCACAAGACCGACCGCTTCGAACGCTGGCTCGCGAAGATCACGCTCGCGCCGGTCGCGTACGGCCACTTCTACGTCGAGCACAACCGCGGCCATCACGTGCGCGTCGCGACGGCCGAGGATCCGGCGAGCGCGCGCTACGGCGAGTCGTTCTGGGCGTTCCTGCCGCGCACGGTGACCGGCAGCATCCGCTCGGCGTGGCGGCTCGAAAAGGCGCGCCTCGAACGGCTCGGACAGTCGCCGTGGACCTGGCGCAACGAAGTGCTGCACGCGTGGGCGATGACCGCCGTCGTGTGGGGCATCGCGATCGCGATGGCCGGCAAGGTCGTGATTCCGTTCCTCGTGATCCAGGCCGTCTACGGCGCGTCGCTGCTCGAAGTCGTGAACTACGTCGAGCACTACGGGCTGGGCCGTCGCAAGCTGCCGAGCGGCCGCTACGAACGCTGCACGCCGCAGCATTCGTGGAACAGCAATCACGTCGTCACGAACCTGTTCCTGTACCAGTTGCAGCGACACGCCGACCATCACGCGAATCCGACGCGCTCGTACCAGGCGCTGCGCCACTTCGACGATGCGCCGCAATTGCCGGCCGGCTACGCGACGATGATCCTGTTCGCGTACGTGCCGCCGCTCTGGTATCGCGTGATGAACCCGCGCGTCGTCGCCCACTATCGCGGCGACATGGCGCATGTCGAACATCAAGCCGTCGATCCGCGACAGGGTGCTGGCGCAGTATCCGGCGGCGGCGTGATGGTTCTGTGAGGGCTGCGTAGAAACTGGTGGGCGCACCGGCTGCCGGTTTTGCACGCGTGCGCGGTGCGGCAGCCATGCAACGACTGTCAGGACTTCCGACGACCGGTTCGTCACGGGGCGATGGTGTTCATCAAGCAGCCGGGCTGCATCGAAGATGCGACCCGATGCGGGCGCGCCGCCGGCCCAAAACGAAAAACCCCTTGATCCTGCCGGATCAAGGGGCTTCGTATTTTGGCGGAGAGGGTGGGATTCGAACCCACGGTACGGGGAAACCGTACGCCTGATTTCGAGTCAGGTACATTCGACCACTCTGCCACCTCTCCTTCCTTACTGCATTTCGCGGCTGGTCGTTTCCGCGAGAAAAAGATTATAAGACGATCACTTCGCGGCTGACAAGCCCTTTCTGCAAATTTTTTGCGAGGGCTTCGAAAGACCCGCGTTACGAGGTCTGTGCCGGCGCGTCGATCCGCTCCATGCCGCCCATGTACGGACGCAGTACTTCCGGCACCGTGACCGAGCCGTCCGCGTTCTGGTAGTTCTCCAGCACCGCGACGAGCGTGCGGCCGACCGCCAGACCCGAACCGTTCAGCGTATGCACGAGCTCCGGCTTGCCCTGCGCGTTGCGGAAGCGCGCCTGCATCCGGCGCGCCTGGAACGCCTCGGTGTTCGAGCAGCTCGAGATCTCGCGATAGGTGTTCTGCGCGGGCAGCCACACCTCGAGGTCGAACGTCTTCGCGGCCGAGAAGCCCATGTCGCCCGTGCACAGCGTGATCACGCGGTACGGCAGGCCGAGCTTCTGCAGGATCGCTTCCGCGTGGCCGACCATCTCGTCGAGCGCCGCGTACGACGTTTCCGGCGCGACGACCTGCACCATCTCGACCTTGTCGAACTGGTGCTGACGGATCATCCCGCGCGTGTCGCGGCCGTACGAACCGGCTTCCGAGCGGAAGCACGGGGAATGCGCGGTGAGCTTGATCGGCAGCGCGGCGCCGTCGACGATCGACTCGCGCACGGTGTTCGTCAGCGAAATCTCGGACGTGGAGATCAGGTATTGCGTGACCGTGTTTTCCGCGCCGCCCTTCTCGACGCGGAACATGTCGTCCGCGAACTTCGGCAACTGGCCCGTGCCGTACAGGATCTCCGGGTTCACGATGTACGGCGTGTACGTTTCGGTATAGCCGTGCTGCTGCGTGTGCGTGTCGATCATGAACTGCGCGAGGGCGCGGTGCAGGCGCGCGATCGGGCCGCGCAGCATCGTGAAGCGCGCACCGGCGAGCTTCGCGCCCGTCTCGAAATCGAGGCCGAGCGGCGTGCCGACGTCGACGTGATCCTTCACCTCGAAGTCGAACTGGCGCGGCGTGCCCCAGCGGCGCACCTCGACGTTGTCGGCTTCGTCCTTGCCGACCGGCACGCTTTCGTGCGCGACGTTCGGCATGCCCAGCATCAGGTCGGACAGGCGCGCCTGGATCTCGCCGAGCTTGGCTTCCGACGCCTTCATGTCGTCGCCGATCCCGCTGACTTCGGCCATCACGACCGACGTGTCCTCGCCCTTCCCCTTCATCGCGCCGATCTGCTTCGACAGGCTGTTGCGGCGCGCCTGGAGCTCTTCGGTGTGGGTCTGGATCGCGCGGCGTTCCGCTTCGAGTGCGGAGAACGCGGCGACGTCGAGGGTGTAGCCGCGATCGGCGAGGCGCTTGGCGACGCCGTCGAGGTCTTTGCGCAGCAACTGGATGTCGAGCATGGGAGGACTTGGAAAATCGTTGTGTAAGACGGGAATTCTAACGCACCGCGCGGCCGCCACGGCACCGTCCGGACGGACAATGCCGCAAATGGGGCGAGCATGGCAGTATCGCATTGCCGGTCTGCGCGTCGGCGGCCGGCGAATTGCCGCGCGACGCGCCATGGCGGATCGCAAACCGCCCGCGCCGGCTGGCGCCAACCGATTCAGGCGGCGCGCCGGCTCCGTATCACAGCACGCCAGAGAATCCGATGACCATCGAACTCGACAAGGATGTACGCGACCGTGCGATCGCGTCGCTGCAACGTTATTTCACAGAAAACATGGACGAGCCGATCGGCAACATCCAGGCCGGCGCGCTGCTGCATTTCTTCGTCCAGGAAATCGCGCCGGCGATCTACAACCTCGCGATCGCCGACGCGCAGGAGCGCCTGCACGCGCGGATCGCCGAACTGGACATCGAATGCCACGAAGAACCGTTCGAATACTGGAAGCAGCAGCCGGGCCGCAAGCGCTGACGCGTCCGCGAGGCGCAGGCCGAACCGGCCCGCGCGGCCTCGTCAGTCCTTCTTGCCGGCTTCGCGATCGAGCTCGCGCAGCCAGGCGAGCTTCTCGGCGATCTTCGATTCGAGCCCGCGCGGCACCGGCTGATACCAGCGCGGCTCGCGCATCCCGTCCGGCAGGTACGTCTCGCCGGCCGCGTACGCATTCGGCTCGTCGTGCGCGTAACGATACGCGTGGCCGTAGCCGAGTTCCTTCATCAGCTTGGTCGGCGCATTGCGCAGGTGCACGGGCACCTCGCGCGACTTGTCCTGCTTCACGAACGCCATCGCCTGGTTGAACGCGTTGTAGCCGGCGTTGCTCTTCGCCGCGCACGCGAGATAGATCACGGCCTGCCCGAGCGCGAGTTCGCCTTCCGGCGAGCCGAGCCGTTCGTAGGTCTCGGCCGCGTCGTTCGCCACCTGCAACGCGCGCGGGTCGGCCAGCCCGATGTCTTCCCACGCCATCCGCACGATGCGCCGCGCGAGATACTTCGGATCCGCGCCGCCGTCGATCATCCGGCAGAACCAGTACAGCGCGCCGTCCGGGCTCGAGCCGCGGACCGACTTGTGCAGCGCCGAAATCTGGTCGTAGAAGTTGTCGCCGCCCTTGTCGAAGCGCCGCGCGTTCAGCGTCATCGCGCTGCTGACGAAATCGGCATCGATCGTCGCGACCCCGGCCGACGTCGCCGCCGTCTGCGCCTGTTCGAGCAGGTTCAGAAAGCGGCGCGCGTCGCCGTCCGCGTAGCCGACCAGCGTGTCGATCGCCTTGTCGTCGAACGCGAGGCCGTCGAGCGCGATTTCCTGCGCGCGCTTGAGCAACTGACGCATCTCGTCGTCGTTCAACGATTTCAGCACGTACACCTGCGCGCGCGACAGCAACGCCGAATTGACTTCGAAACTCGGGTTTTCGGTCGTCGCGCCGATGAAGGTGACGAGACCCGACTCGACGAACGGCAGCAGCGCGTCCTGCTGCCCCTTGTTGAACCGGTGGATCTCGTCGACGAACAGGATCGTGTGGCGACCGGTGCGGTTCAGCGTGTCCTTCGCCTGCTCCATCGACTCGCGGATGTCCTTCACGCCGCCGAGCACCGCGGACAGCGCGATGAACTCGCAGTCGAACGCGAGCGCGGTGAGCCGTGCGAGCGTCGTCTTGCCGACGCCGGGCGGCCCCCACAGGATCATCGAATGCGGCTTGCCCGATTCGAACGCGAGCCGCAGCGGCTTGCCTTCGCCCAGCAAATGCGTCTGGCCGATCACCTCGGCGAGCGTTTTGGGCCGCAGCGCCTCGGCGAGCGGGCGGCGCGGCTCGACTTGAAACAGGTCGGACATGAACCCTCGCTCCACATCAAACGATAGCGGCCGAACCGGCCGCCGGACCCGACATTATGACAGCCGCGCGAGCGCGCCGCCGGGCCCGGGGATGCCCACGCCTGTTACCCGCGCCCGGAAACGACACGGGCCTGCCGTCGCCGGCAGGCCCGTTGCAGGAGAACGGCGCGCGGCGCCGGTCAGCCGTTGATCACGTCCGCGCCCTTCGGCACGACGAACTTGAACGTATCGCCCTTCAGCGCCGGGTTCGTCTGGATGTTCGTGAAGGTCAAGAGCGTGACGTTGCCGAACACGTCGTGCAGCTCCATCGCGGCGAGCGTGCCGTTGCGGAAGCCGATGCCGATCCGCTGGAACTGCGTGTCCTGCGCCTTCGGCAGCATCTCGAGCCACTCGATGCCGCCCTTCTCGCCGGCATCGCGCAGCGTGTAGTTCTTGTCGAGATCGTTGCTGCCGAACAGGATCGCGGCGGGGCTCGCGCCCAGCGCGCCGTTCAGCTTGCGCTCGGTGACTTGGTTCAGGTCGCGGTCGTACACGTAGAGCTTGTCGCCGTCGGCCTGCAGCACCTGCTGGTACGGCTTCTGGTACGTCCAGATGAACTTGCCCGGACGCGCGAACACGAACGTGCCGCTCGAATTGTCGGTGGGCTTCGGTGCGGCCTGTGCGGCGCTCGCGCCCTTGGCCGGCGCCTTGACGATCTGCTGCGTGAAATCGCCCTTCGCCGAACGCACCTGCGACACGAAGGCCTTCAGTTGCTCGGTGCCGCCCGCGAACGCGTGCGTCGCCGCGAGCATCAGCGATGCGCCGGCGAGCGCCGCGCCGAGCCAGCGCCGCGTCGAACGAAGGAAAGGGACGAACGAAAGTTGCTGCATATTGCGGTTTTCTCCCTGGGTGGCCGGCGCTGCGGGCGCCGCGGACTCATTCCGCGTCGCGCGCCGGCACAAGAATTTCGCGGTTGCCGCTCGACGACATCGCCGACACGAGCCCCGACTGCTCCATCTGCTCGAGCAGCCGCGCCGCGCGGTTGTAGCCGATCCGCAGGTGACGCTGCACGAGCGAGATCGACGCGCGGCGGTTCTTGATGACGATCTCGACCGCCTGGTCGTACAGCGGATCAGACTCGCCGCCGCCTTCGCCGGTTCCCGCGCCGGCCGAGCCCTCGTCGCCGTCGGCGGTGCCGCCTTCGAGCAGGCCCTCGACGTAGTTCGGCTCGCCCTGCTCCTTGAGCTTCTCGACGACGCGATGCACTTCGTCGTCGGCGACGAACGCGCCGTGCACGCGCACCGGCAGCCCGGTGCCCGGCGGCAGGTACAGCATGTCGCCCATCCCGAGCAGCGATTCGGCGCCCATCTGGTCGAGAATCGTGCGCGAGTCGATCTTCGACGACACCTGGAACGCGATCCGCGTCGGCACGTTCGCCTTGATCAGGCCGGTAATCACGTCGACCGACGGACGCTGGGTCGCGAGGATCAGGTGGATGCCGGCCGCACGTGCCTTCTGCGCGATCCGCGCGATCAGTTCCTCGACCTTCTTGCCGACGACCATCATCAGGTCGGCCAGCTCGTCGATCACGACGACGATGTTCGGCAGGCGGCCGAGCGGCTCGGGATCTTCCGGCGTCAGGCTGAACGGGTTCGGGATCTTCTCCTCGCGCTTCGCCGCGTCGTCGATCTTGTTGTTGTAGCCCGCGAGGTTGCGCACGCCGAGCTTGCTCATCAGCTTGTAGCGGCGCTCCATCTCCGCGACGGTCCAGTTCAGCGCATGGCCGGCCTGGCGCATGTCGGTGACGACCGGGCACAGCAGGTGCGGAATGCCTTCGTAGACGCTCATTTCGAGCATCTTCGGATCGATCAGGATCAGGCGCACCTGCTCGGCGGTCGCCTTGTACAACAGCGACAGGATCATCGCGTTGATCCCGACCGACTTGCCCGAGCCGGTCGTACCGGCCACCAGCAGGTGCGGCATCTTCGCGAGATCCGCGCACACCGGCTTGCCGCCGATGTCCTTGCCGAGGCTCAGCGTCAGCGCCGACGACGCGGCCGCATACACCTCGGAGCCGATGATCTCGGACAGGTGCACCGTCTGGCGGCGCTGGTTCGGCAGCTCGAGCGCCATGTAGTTCTTGCCGGGAATCGTCTCGACGACGCGGATCGACACGAGCGACAGCGAACGCGCGAGATCCTTTGCGAGGTTGACGATCTGGCTGCCCTTCACGCCGGTGGCCGGCTCGATCTCGTAGCGCGTGACGACCGGGCCCGGATACGCGGCGACGACGCTCGCCTCGACGCCGAAGTCCTTCAGCTTCTTCTCGATCAGGCGCGACGTGAATTCGAGCGTATCGGCGGAAATCGCTTCCTGCGTCTTCGGCGCGGGGTCGAGCAGCGACACCGGCGGCAGCGTCGAATCGCCCGGCAGGTCGGTAAACAGCGGCACCTGGCGCTCGCGCTCGACGCGCTCGGACTTCGCCGGCGTGACGACCGGCGGCACGATCGTCACCGGCTCGTGGTCCTCGATGCGCACGCGCTCCTCTTCGACCTTGCCTTCGCGGCGCACCGCCGCGGCCTCGCCGAGCTTGCGGTCGCGCTCGGCCTCGCGGCGCAGCTTCGCGACGTTGACGGCGGACAGGATCGCACCGCCGACGCGCTCGGCGACCGACAGCCACGAGAAGCGGAAATACAGCGACAGGCCGATCGCGAGCGCGATCAGCAGCAACAGCGTGCCGCCCGTGAAGCCGAACGCATGCGACATCGCGCCCGCGACGGCTTCGCCGACGACGCCGCCCGGTGCACGCGGCAACTGCACCTTCAGCGACCACATGCGCAGCGCCTCGATGCCGTCGCACGCGAGCACGACCAGCACGAACGCAAAGATTTCGGTGAGCCAGCCGATCGGCCGCTCCGGTTCGTCGGGAATCGCCTCGTGGCGCGTGATGCGGCGGTAGTTGACGGCGATGCGCCGCCCGAGCGGCACGATCAGCCAGTAGGCCGACAGGCCGAACAGCAGCAGGATGATGTCGGCCGTCCACGCGCCGACGCGGCCGGCCCAGTTCGAGATGTGATCGACCTGGGCGGCGTGCGTCCAGCTCGGATCGCGCCGGCTGTAGCTCAGCAGGGCCATCACAAGAAAGGCGCAGAGCGCGACCTGGAGAATCCAGCGGATCTCCGTGAGGAGCTTCGACATCCGGTGCGGCAACGCCTGTGCCTGGGCGGAATAAGGAGCTTTTGCCATGAATCCGTATAAAGAGGACGGGCCGTGCGCCCGCCTGTCGTTCGATCGCGCTTATTGTAAACGCTGCACCGCGCCGCCAAGTGTAAATGACGGTTACATCACGGGGACGGAGCGCCGAACCGGCGCCGCCGACGGCCGCAAGCCGGCCGGATGTCCGCGCGTGCGGCAACGCGCCGCCACCCCGGCCGCCTGCCGTCCGGCCCGCGGCCCCGTGTGGGCGAGGCGCCGCGAAACGCTATCGGCACGATTGAAACTCTCGTTCGGCAGCGCAGCAACGGGGCCTTTATAATGCGCGTCTGATACCCATCTATGACGGCATCCCGGTCAATCCCGGATCGTACGGCGAGCCCCACCCCGCCCGCCGCGGCCGCCTTTTACGGATTCGCACATGTCCACGCCCAAACACGCCAAAGTCCTGATTCTCGGTTCCGGCCCCGCCGGCTACACGGCTGCCGTCTACGCGGCACGCGCCAACCTGTCCCCGGTGCTGATCACCGGCATCGCGCAGGGCGGCCAGCTGATGACCACGACCGACGTCGAAAACTGGCCGGCCGACGCGAAAGGCGTGCAGGGTCCGGAGTTGATGGCGCGCTTCCAGGAGCACGCCGAGCGCTTCAACACCGAAATCGTCTTCGACCACATCCACACCGCGAAACTGCACGAAAAGCCGATCCGCCTGATCGGCGACTCGGGCGAGTACACGTGCGATTCGCTGATCATCGCGACCGGCGCGTCCGCCCAGTATCTCGGCCTGCCGTCCGAGGAAGCATTCATGGGCAAGGGCGTGTCGGCCTGCGCGACCTGCGACGGCTTCTTCTATCGCAACCAGGAAGTCGCGGTGATCGGCGGCGGCAATACGGCCGTCGAGGAAGCGCTTTACCTCACCGGCATCGCGAAGAAGGTCACCGTGATCCACCGCCGCGACAAGTTCCGCGCGGAGCCGATCCTGATCGACCGCCTGCTGGAGAAGCAAAAGGAAGGCGTCGTCGACATCAAGTGGGATCACGTGCTCGACGAGGTGACGGGCGAGGAGTCGGGCGTCACGGGCCTGCGCATCAAGAACGTGAAGACCGGCGCGACGGAAGACCTGCAGGTGCAGGGCGTGTTCGTCGCGATCGGCCACAAGCCGAACACCGACCTGTTCCAGGGCCAGCTGGAGATGAAGGACGGCTACATCCTGACGAAGAGCGGCCTGCAGGGCAATGCGACGTCGACGAGCGTGCCGGGCGTATTCGCCGCGGGCGACGTGCAGGACAACGTGTACCGCCAGGCGATCACCAGCGCGGGCACGGGCTGCATGGCCGCGCTCGACGCGCAGCGCTACCTCGAAAGCCTGCACGACAAGAAGTAAGCCGGAAGCCTTTTCGCGGCGGGCGCTACAATGGCGTCCGCTGCCGCGAAGCGGGCTCGACCGGAAAGCCGCTGCCGCCGCGCAGCGGCTTTTTTGTGCCCGCGCGCCCGAACGCGCCTGCCCTGTTATCGAATCATGGCGAAGAACCAGCCCCATCCGAGCGATCCCGCGAAGCGGAAGATCGCTGCCCGTCCCGTGACCCCGGCGCCCGAGGCGCCGCCGCCCGCCCTCGATGCGGCCGCGTTGCGCGGCCAGGGCCTCGCGGGCCTCGGCGCGTTGCGCAAGTCGCTGCAAGGCGAAGCCGACCGTCGCGAACGCGCGCGCATCGAAGCCGCGCAGGCCGAGCGCAAGGCGGAAGCCGACGCGAACCTGTTCCGCAACGAAATCGGCACGATCCGGCCGCTGAACGCGCCGCCGCGCGCGTCGTCCGGCCGCATGCCGCCCGACCCGGTGCCGAAACAGACGCAGCGCGACGAGGAAGCCGTGCTGAACGCGACGCTGTCCGACGAATTCGATCCCGAGACGCTGCTCGACAGCGACGACTCGCTGTATTACCACCGCCCCGGCATCAGCCGCGACGTCGTGCGCAAGCTGAGAAGCGGTGCGTGGATCGTGCAGGCGCAGATCGATCTGCACGGGATGCGGCGCGACGAGGCGCGCGATGCGCTCGCCGAATTCATCCGCGAAGCCGGCAAGAAAGGGCTGCGCTGCCTGCGCGTGATCCACGGCAAGGGGCTCGGCTCGATCGGCAAGGAACCCGTGCTGAAGGGCAAGGTGCGCGCATGGCTCGTGCAGAAGGAAGAAGTGATCGCATTCTGCGAGGCGCGCGGCCACGACGGCGGCGCGGGCGCGGTGCTCGTGCTGCTGCAGCCGCACGCGGCGCCGGCCGACCGGGGGCCGCGTGCCGCATCCTAGGCTGACGCTCGCGATCGCGGTACTGGAGGCGATCGCCACGCTGGCCTTCGCGATTTCGGGGTTCATCGAGGCGCGCAAGAACCGTCTCGATTCGGTCGGCACGTTCGTCGTCGCGCTCGCGACCGCGTTCGGCGGCGGCACGCTGCGCGACATCCTGCTCGAGCGCCGGCCGTTCTACTGGGTCGTGCACGACGACTACGTGATCGCGATCTTCGTGCTCGCGCTGTTCGCGCCGTTCGTGCTGCGCATGCTGTCGCGGCTGTCGGCCGAACGGCTGCTGCTGATCGCCGATGCGATCGGGCTCGGCATCTTCAGCATCTCGGGCACGGCGATCGCGCTCGACGCCGAGATGCCGCGCTTCATCGCGGTGATGATGGGCGTGATTACCGGCGTGGTCGGCGGGATCGTCCGCGACGTGCT
The DNA here is from genome assembly GCF_015712265.1 of Burkholderia sp. 9777_1386. Lineage (NCBI taxonomy): Bacteria > Pseudomonadati > Pseudomonadota > Betaproteobacteria > Burkholderiales > Burkholderiaceae > Burkholderia > Burkholderia sp. 9777_1386. The sequence continues at coordinate 16,185 of NZ_JACCQB010000033.1, forward strand.
GTGCAACGACATTCCGCTGATCCTGCGCGATTCGCGGCCGTACGCGACCTGCGCGTTCGTCGGTTGCTGGTTCTACCTGCTGCTCGTGTGGCTGCAGTTCGACTCGGTGTACAGCGTGCTGCTCGCGACCGGCTTCATCCTCGTCGCGCGGCTCGCGACGTTCAAGTTCGACGTGCGATTGCCGCACTGACCGACGCGTCCGCGGACGCGTCAGCCGCAGCGCCGAAACGAAAAAAGGGGCCGTTCGATACGGCCCCTTTCTGTTTCGTTCAACCCAAGCGCCGCGTCACGCGATCCGCTCTTCCGATGCCGGATCGAACAGCACGGCCTTCGACACGTCGAACAGCAGCGACTGCGTCTGCCCCGGCTGCGGGTTCGCGGCCGGATGCACGCGGCTCACGATCCGCTTGCCGTTCACCTGCGCGAACACGTGCGTGTCCGGCCCGGTCGGCTCGGTCACGTCGACGCGCACGTCGATCGGCTGCAGGTTCGACGCCTCGCCGTTGTGCGCGTTGCGTGCGTCGGTGATGCGTTCCGGACGCAGGCCCAGGATCACCTCGCGGCCGACGTGCGACTTCAGCTTCGCCGCGTCGAACGGCAGGATCAGCGCGCTGCGCGCGAGGCCCGTGTCGATCTCGAGCGCGATTCCGCCGCCCTGCTCGACCAGCTTGCCGTTGATGAAGTTCATCGGCGGCGCGCCGATGAAGCCCGCGACGAACAGGTTCGACGGCGAATCGTAGATCTCCTGCGGCGCGCCGAACTGCTGGACCACGCCGTCCTTCATCACCGCGATCCGGTCGCCGAGCGTCATCGCCTCGATCTGGTCGTGCGTCACGTAGACGATCGTCGTGCCGAGACGCTGGTGCAGCAGCTTGATTTCCGCGCGCATCTCGATGCGCAGCTTCGCGTCGAGGTTCGACAGCGGTTCGTCGAACAGGAACAGCGACGGATCGCGCGCGAGCGCGCGGCCCATCGCGACGCGCTGCCGCTGGCCGCCCGACAGCTGGCCCGGCTTGCGGTCGAGCAGGTGCTGGATCTGCAGCATCGCCGACACGCGGTCGACGATCTGCTGCTGCTCGCTCTTCGGCACCTTGCGGATGTTCAGCCCGAACGAAATGTTCTCGCGCACCGTCATCGACGGATACAGCGCGTACGACTGGAACACCATCGCGATGTCGCGATCCTTCGGCGACAGGTCGTTGACGACCTTGCCGTCGATGCAGATCTCGCCGCTCGTGACGGTCTCGAGCCCGGCGATCATGTTGAGCAGCGTCGATTTCCCGCAGCCCGAGCCGCCGACCAGGATCAGGAACTGTCCGTCCTCGATCTCGATGTCGACACCCTTCAGGACCGGCACCCCGTTCGGGTAGGTCTTGTACACGTCACGGATGGAAAGGCTTGCCATGCTGTGAATCCTCTGTCTCGTCTCGCGCGGCGCGCTCGGGCGCCGCGTCGGGTTCGTTTCGATGCGCCGCGCGTCCTGCGCGGCCGGTTCGTCGTATCGGATGAAGCCGCGCTTACCCCTTCACCGCGCCTGCCGTCAGCCCGCGCACGAAGTAGCGGCCGGCGACGATGTAGACGAGCAGCGTCGGCAGCGCGGCGATGATCGCGCCGGCCATGTCGACGTTGTATTCCTTCACGCCCGTCGACGTGTTGACGAGGTTGTTCAGCGCGACCGTGATCGGCATCGAATCGACGCCGGAGAACACGATCCCGAACAGGAAGTCGTTCCAGATCTGCGTGAATTGCCAGATCAGGCACACCATGAAGATCGGCAGCGACACCGGCAACAGGATCTTCGTGAAGATCGTGAAGAAGCCCGCGCCGTCGATGCGCGCGGCCTTCACGAGTTCGGCCGGCACGCTCACGTAGAAGTTGCGGAAGAACATCGTCGTGAACGCGATCCCGTACACGACGTGCACGAACACGAGGCCCGGAATCGTGTTGGCGAGGCCGAGCATCCCCTGCAGGCGCGCCATCGGCAGCAGGATCACCTGGAACGGAATGAAGCAGCCGACCAGCATCATCGTGAACAGCGCGTCCGCGCCGCGAAAGCGCCAGTGCGTGAGCACGTAGCCGTTGAACGCGCCGATCAGCGACGAGATCAGCACGGCCGGGATCACCATCTGCAGCGAGTTCAGGAAGAACGGCTTCATCCCGTCGCAGCGCACGCCAGTACAGGCGCCGCTCCAGGCCTTCACCCACGGCTCGACGGTCCACGTGGTGGGCGGCGTCAGCAGGTTGCCGGTGCGCAGCTGGTCGAGGTCCTTGAACGACGTCGACAGCATCACGTAGATCGGGAACAGGAAATACAGCGCGAACAGGATCAGTGCCGCATAGATCACTGCCCGGCTGATCGTCATCTTAGGCTGCATTGCGGGTGCTCCTCGATTCCATATACATCAGCGGCACCAGCACCGCGACCACGGTCGCGAGCATCATCACCGAGGACGCCGCGCCGAGCCCGAGCTGGCCGCGGTTGAACGAAAACGTGTACATGAACATGGCCGGCAGCGACGACGACGTGCCCGGGCCGCCCGCGGTCAGCGCGACGACGAGGTCGAAGGTCTTGATCGTGATGTGGCAGAGGATCAGCAGCACCGAGAAGAACACCGGGCGCATGCTCGGGATCACGATCTTGCGGTAGATGGTGGGCAGCGTCGCGCCGTCGACCTGCGCGGCCTTGAAGATCTCGCCGTCGACGCCGCGCAGCCCCGCGAGGAACAGCGCCATCACGAAGCCGGTCGACTGCCACACGGCCGCGATCACCACGCAGAAGATCGCCTTGTCCGGATCGTCGAGCCAGCCGAACGAGAAGCTCGTCCAGCCCCAGTCGTGCATCACCTTCTCGAGGCCGAGGCCCGGGTTCAGTATCCACTGCCACGCGGTGCCGGTGACGATGAACGACAGCGCCATCGGGTACAGGAAGATCGCACGCAGCGCGCCTTCGTTGCGGATCCGCTGGTCGAGCAGGATCGCGAGGAACAGCCCGAGCCCGACGCAGATCGCGATGAACGGAATCCCGAACCAGCCGAGGTTCGCGGCGGAGGTCCACCACACGTCGTTCTGGAACAGGTCCGTGTAACGGCCGAAGCCGTCGAATTCGTAGTTGGGCAACAGCCGCGAGCGGGTCAGCGACAGATAGCCGGTAATCAGGATGAAGCCGTAGATGAACACCACGGCGATCGCGACGCTCGGCGCGAGCACGAGCTTCGGGATCCAGCGATCGGCGAAGGCCGACATCGGCGACGTACGCCGTGCGGCGGCAGCGCCGGATCCGTTTCCGCTAAGAGGGGCAGCCACTTGATTCGACTCCTGGAACGAGGGCGGCGCAGGCCGGGCCGGCGCCGGGTACGGCACGGGCCCGCGGGCGAGCCCGTTTGCTGCACATGCAAAAACGCCCGGCCGATGAAGCGTGTCCGGCCGGGCGCCTGGCGCGCGTTACTTGACCTTCGCGGCCTTCGCGAGCGCGGCGACCGCGCTCTTCGAATCCTGCTGCGAGTTCATGAACTTCGTCACGACGTCGGTGATCGCGCCGGCGGTCGCGTCGCCTTGCGCCATGCCGTGCGCGAGCGACGGCACGAAGCCGCCCGACTTGATCGCGGTCTGCTCGTCGGCATACGACTTCTTCGCGCAGTCGTCGAACTTGTCCATCTTCACGCCGAGACGCACCGGCACCGAGCCCTTCAGCAGGCTGAACTGCTCCTGGAAGTCCGGCGTCATGATCGTCTTCGCGAGCGCGAGTTGGCCCGGCGTCGCGTTCTTCTCGCCCTTCTGCTGGAAGAACACGAACGAATCGACGTTGAACGTGTACGAATTCGCGGTGCCCGGCACCGGCGCGCAGACGTAGTCCTTGCCCGCCTTCTTGCCGGCGTTCTCGAACTCGCCCTTCGCCCAGTCGCCCATGAACTGCATGCCGGCCTTGCCGTTGATGACCATCGCGGTCGCGAGGTTCCAGTCGCGGCCGTTGCGGCCGGTGTCGAAGTAGCCCTGGATCTTGCGCACCGTGTCGAACACCGACAGCATCTGCGGCGACGTCAGCGTCGCCTGGTCGAGGTCGACCAGCGCCTTCTTGTAGAACGCCGGGCCCTGCGACAGTACGACGTCTTCCCACAGCGTCAGGTCCTGCCACGGCTGGCCGCCCATCGCGACCGGCTGGATGCCCGCGGCCTTCAGCTTGTCGGCCACCGCGAAGAATTCGGGCCAGGTGGTCGGCACCTTCGCGCCGACCTTGTCGAGCGCGGCCTTGTTGATGTACAGCCAGTTGACGCGGTGCACCGAGAACGGCGCGGCGACCGTATGGCCCTTGTACTTGATGATCTTGTCGATTTCCGGCGGCAGGTTCTGCTTCCAGTCGCCGGCGGCCGAATCAATGTTGACGAGCACGCCCTGGTCAGCCCAGTCCTGGATCAGCGGGCCCTTGATCTGCGCGGCCGACGGGGAATCGCCGCTGATCACCTTGGTCTTCAGCGCGGTCATCGCCGCGGCGCCAGCGCCGCCCGCGACCGCGAAGTCCTTCCACACGTAGCCCTGCTTCTGCAGGTCGTCCTTCAGCACGCCGACGGCCTTCGACTCGCCGCCCGAGGTCCACCAGTGCAGCACGGTTACGTTCTCGGCTGCCTGCGCCGCCACGGCGCCAGCCATCAGACCCGCGGCGCAGAGCGCGCCCATGATCGAGCGAACTTTCATTACTTATCTCCTCCAGACTGAATCAACTCGTGAGGTTCCCCGACGGGGAACCGGCTTCTTGATAAACGACGGGGAAATCGAGCCGCGGGACGCATGCAGCGTACGGGGCCGATGACCGGCCGGGCTCTTACAGAAAGCGTGAATCGAGATTCAACGGCGTGTCTCCTCTTTGTGTTTCTGGCCCACCGCGATGCCGCGGCGCGAGCCCGGGGGCGACGGCGCGCGATGATGCGCTCCGTCAATGTCCGATACCATTCGGCACAAGGCGTTCCCGAAGGCGAAGCTCGCGCAGTTCATCGACCGCACTTCTTTTTTTCTTCACCCAGGTGCTACCCCTTGCGGCGGATTGTAGTTAAACTACAATTCAGTGTCAAAAATATTTTTATCGCACTACGGATCGCTTCCCAGCACCCCCAACACGGCGGAGACACATGCATACCGATTCCAGCTTTACCTTCGTACTTTTCGGCGGCACCGGCGATTTGTCGATGCGCAAGATCCTGCCCGCGCTGTTCGAAGCGCACCGCGCGAACATGCTGGCGGACGGCGGCCGGATCGTGGCCGTCGCGCGGCACGAATCGGATCGGGCAGGCTATCTCGAATGGGTCGATACGCACGTGAAGCCGCATGCGGCGAAGGCGGCCGGCAACGCGTTCGACGACGCGGCATGGAAGTCGTTTCTCGAGCGTATCGAATACGTGAAGCTCGATCTCGGCCGTGCGGAGGACTACGTCGTGCTGCGCGACGCGATCGCATCGCTGCCCGGCATCCGCGTGTTCTATCTCGCGACCGGCCCGTCGCTGTTCGTGCCGATCTGCAAGGCGCTCGCGTCGGTCGGCCTGAACGAAGGCTCGCGCATCGTGCTCGAGAAGCCGCTCGGCTACGACCTGAAGTCGTCGAACGCGATCAACGACGCGGTCGGCGAGATCTTCGCGGAAGGCCAGATCTACCGGATCGACCACTACCTCGGCAAGGAGCCGGTACAGAACCTGCTCGCGCTGCGCTTCGGCAACGCGCTGTTCGAGCCGCTGTGGCGCCGCGAATGGGTCGAGAGCATCCAGATCACGATCGCGGAAGAGCTCGGCGTCGAGGCGCGCGGCGATTTCTACGACAATACGGGCGCGCTGCGCGACATGGTGCAGAACCACCTGCTGCAGCTGCTGTCGATCGTCGCGATGGAGCCGCCGCACTCGATGGATTCCGACTCGGTACGCGACGAGAAGCTGCGCGTGCTGCGCGCGCTGAAGCCGGTCGATCCGCGCGACATCGGCAAGGTTGCGGTGCGCGGCCAGTATCATGCGGGCGTGATCAAGGGCGCGCAGGTGCCGGCCTACGCGACCGAGCCGGGCGTGAAGCCCGACAGCCAGACCGAAACCTTCGTCGCGCTGAAGGTCGAGATCGAGAACTGGCGCTGGGCCGGCGTGCCGTTCTTCCTGCGCACCGGCAAGCGTCTGGCCGACCGGGTCGCGGAGATCGTCGTCAACTTCCGCCCGGTGCCGCATTCGGCGCTCGGCCCGACCGCGCTGCGCCCCGGTTCGAACCGTCTCGTGATCCGGCTGCAGCCGAACGAAACGATCCGCCTGTACTGCCTCGCGAAGCAGCCGGGCGAAGGGATGAACCTCGCGAGCGTGCACCTCGACCTCGCGTTCGACCAGTTCTTCAAGGAAGGGCAGATGGAGGCGTACCAGCGCCTGCTGCTCGACGTGATCAACGGCCGGCTCGCCCTGTTCGTGCGGCGCGACGAACAGGAGGCCGCATGGCAGTGGGTCGAGCCGATCCTGAACGAATGGGCGCGCACGCTGAAGCCGCCGAAGCCCTACGCGGCGGGCACGTGGGGGCCGGCCGCGTCGAGCGCGATGCTCGCGCAGCACGACACCTGCTGGCTCGAAGAAGAAAACTGATGCAGACCGTTGCCGCGTACGCCACCGTACGCGGCAACGTGCCCCACGATTCGTACGATTTGAACAGACAAAGCAGTCCGGAGGAGATGTGATCGAGATCCACGCTTTCGACACCCAGGAAGCGCAAAGCGAAGCGCTCGCGCGCGCCGTCGGCGACGCGCTGCGCGCGGCGCTCGCCGGCCCCGCGCGCCCGACGCTCGCGGTGTCCGGCGGCACCAGCCCGCGCCCGTTCCTGCACACGCTGTCGCATGCGGCGCTCGACTGGGCCGGCGTCGACGTCACGCTGGTCGACGACCGCTGGGTGCCGGACGACGACGCAGCCAGCAATGCGCAACTCGTGCGCGACACGCTGCTGCAGCACGCGGCGGCCCCTGCCCGCTTCCTGCCGCTCGTCGACACGCGCAGCACGCTCGACGCGCACGTCGCCGCGTTGAACGCGAACCCCGACTACCGTGTGCCGACCGTCGCCGTGCTCGGCATGGGCGAGGACGGCCACACCGCGTCGATCTTCGCCGACGCGCCCGAATGGGACCACGCGATCACGACGCCCGAGCGCTTCGTCGCCGTGCATCCGGGCGCGGCGCCACATGCCCGCGTGAGCTTTTCGCTCGATGCGCTCAAGCGCGTCGACCGGCTGTTCCTGCTGATCGCGGGCGCCCGCAAACGCGACGTGCTCGACGCCGCGGCCGCGTCGCTGCAAAAGAACGCGATTTCCCAACTGGCCAACGACAAGGGGACCCAGCTCGATGTCTACTGGTGCGCAAAGTAAGGCGGTCGTCGCGGGTCAGCATGCCGACGGCCCGCGCCTGCTCGCGGACGTCGGCGGCACCAACGCGCGCTTCGCGCTGGAAACCGGCCCCGGCGAGATCACGCAGATCCGCGTCTATCCCGGCGCCGACTATCCGACGCTCACCGACGCGATCCGCAAATACCTGAAGGACGTGAAGATCAGCCGCGTGAACCACGCGGCGATCGCGATCGCCAATCCGGTCGACGGCGACCAGGTCACGATGACCAACCACGACTGGAGCTTCTCGATCGAGGCGACGCGCCGCGCGCTCGGCTTCGACACGCTGCTGGTCGTCAACGACTTCACCGCGCTCGCGATGGCGCTGCCGGGCCTGACCGACGCGCAGCGCGTGCAGATCGGCGGCGGCACGCGGCGCCAGAACAGCGTGATCGGCCTGCTCGGGCCGGGCACGGGGCTCGGCGTGTCGGGGCTGATTCCGGCCGACGACCGCTGGATCGCGCTCGGCAGCGAAGGCGGCCACGCATCGTTCGCGCCGCAGGACGAGCGCGAGGATCTGGTGCTGCAGTACGCGCGCAAGAAGTTTCCGCACGTGTCGTTCGAACGCGTGTGCGCGGGCCCCGGCATGGAGATCATCTATCGCGCGCTCGCCGCGCGCGACAAGAAACGTGTCGCCGCGACCGTCGACACGGTCGAGATCGTCGAGCGCGCGCATGCGGGCGACGCGCTCGCGCTCGAGACGGTCGAATGCTTCTGCGGAATTCTCGGCGCGTTCGCGGGCAGCGTCGCGCTGACGCTCGGCGCGCTCGGCGGCGTGTACATCGGCGGCGGCGTCGCGCTGAAGCTGGGCGAGCTGTTCACGCGCTCGTCGTTCCGCGCGCGCTTCGAGGCGAAGGGCCGCTTCACGCACTATCTCGAGAACATCCCGACCTACCTGATCACCGCCGAATACCCGGCGTTCCTCGGCGTGTCGGCGATTCTCGCGGAGCAGTTGTCGAACCGCTCCGGCGGCGCGTCGTCGGCCGTGTTCGAGCGGATCCGCCAGATGCGCGACGCGCTGACGCCGGCCGAGCGCCGCGTGGCCGATCTCGCGCTGAACCATCCGCGCTCGATCATCAACGATCCGATCGTCGACATCGCGCGCAAGGCCGACGTGAGCCAGCCGACCGTGATCCGCTTCTGCCGCTCGCTCGGCTGCCAGGGGCTGTCGGACTTCAAGCTGAAGCTCGCCACCGGGCTCACCGGCACGATCCCGATGAGCCACAGCCAGGTGCATCTCGGCGACACGGCCACCGACTTCGGCGCGAAGGTGCTCGACAACACGGTGTCCGCGATCCTGCAACTGCGCGAGCACCTGAATTTCGAGCACGTCGAGAACGCGATCGAGATCCTGAACGGCGCGCGCCGCATCGAGTTCTACGGGCTCGGCAACTCGAACATCGTCGCGCAGGACGCGCACTACAAGTTCTTCCGCTTCGGGATTCCGACGATCGCGTACGGCGACCTGTACATGCAGGCCGCGTCGGCCGCGCTGCTTGGCAAGGGCGACGTGATCGTCGCGGTGTCGAAGTCGGGCCGCGCGCCCGAGCTGCTGCGCGTGCTCGACGTCGCGATGCAGGCCGGCGCGAAGGTGATCGCGATCACGTCGAGCAACACGCCGCTCGCGAAGCGCGCGACCGTCGCGCTCGAGACCGACCACATCGAGATGCGCGAGTCGCAGTTGTCGATGATCTCGCGGATCCTGCATCTGCTGATGATCGACATCCTCGCGGTCGGCGTCGCGATCCGTCGCGCGTCGACGAATGGCGAGCTGCCCGAGGCCGTTGCCCAGGCGAAGGCGCGCGCCAGCGACGACGAAACGGCAGACGTGCTCGACTGGCTGAGCCACGGCGCGTCGCCGGCGGCGAAGGACGTCGCGCGGGACTGACGCATCGCGCGGCGTCCGCCGCTTCACGCGTCCCGACGAACAACGCCACCGGCGCATCGCGCGCGGTGGCGTTTTTCATCGTGCGGCCCGCCGGGCGATGCGGCTCAGGCGCCCGCTTTCACCGGCCGGCCGTGCCAGCGCAGCACGAGATAGCGCCCGGCGAAGCACAGCACGCCGCAAACGCCGATCGTCACGCCCATCGCGAACGGCGTGCCGTCCGCGAGCGCGCCGATCGCGACGCTCGCCAGCGCGCCGAGCGCGAGCTGCATCGCGCCGAACACGGCCGCCGACGCGCCCGCGTTGTGCGGATAGCGGTGCATCAGGTCGGTCGTGCAGTTCGCGGACAGGATCCCGACCACGCCGACGACGAAGAACAGGCACACGACGATCGACCACAGCCCGCCCCACCCCGTCAGCGCGACGAGCGCGACCGCGAGCGACGCTATGCAGCTCACGAGCGACGCGGCCGCGATGATGCGCAGCGAACCGATGCGGCCGACGAGGCGCGTATTCGCGAAGTTGCCGATCATGATCCCGACGACGTTCAGGCCGAACAGCAGCCCGTAGTGCTGCGGCGACACGTGGAAATACTCGATGTACACGAACGGCGTCGCGGTGATGTACGAGAACATCGACGCGAACGCCATCCCGCCGCACAGCATGTGCCCCCATGCGACGGGGTCGGACAGGATGCGCCCGTACGACGCGAACGACGCGAGCACGGCCGCGCTCTTGCGCCGCTCCTTCGGCCAGGTTTCGGGCACGCGCAAGTACGCGGTCGTCGCGCAGATCGCGCCGAACACGGCCAGCACGACGAACACGCCGCGCCAGCCGGAGAAGCGCAGGATCTGGCCGCCGATCAGCGGCGCGAGCAGCGGCCCGACCGCGGTGACGATCGCGACCATCGACAACACCTTCGCCGCGTCGCTCGGCTCGTGCGCGTCACGCGCGATCGCCCGCGCGAGCACCGACGCGGCACCGGCGCCGAGCGCCTGCAGAAAGCGCACGACGATCAGCATGTCGATCGAACCCGACACGAAGCAGCCGATGCTCGCGAGCGTGAACAGCGCGATCCCGCCGAGCAGCACGGGACGGCGGCCCCACGTGTCGGACAGCGGGCCGTACAGCAGCATGCCGATCGAGAAGCCCGCCATGAAACTGGTCAGCGTGCGCTGCGCGGCGCCGGGGCTCACGGAGAAGCTGCCGGCGATCGACGGCAGGCTCGGCAGGTACATGTCGGTGGCGATCGGCCCGCAGGCCGCGAGCGCGCCGAGCAACAGGATCAGCCGGGCATCGGGCCGGCGCCGGACGACGTGGGACATGGGTATCCGGAATGGGAGCCCGCGCGCATCGGGGCGCGCGTGGCGGTGAAGACGGGAAGCCGCGCCGCAAGCGGCGCGTTCAGGCCCATGATTGTACGCGCAACTTTTTTGCCTGCCTCGGGCCGCGTCCGGCGGCGGGCGCGGCGACGTCCGCGCCTGCCGTTTGCCGGACGAACGCGCGGGCGGATTCGATTAAGCTTGCTGCTGCTTGTTTCTCTTGTCTGACCCATTCGACGTACGACCGAACCGATGACCGCTTTCCTGCTGATCTGGAGCCCCAAGAAATGGCCGTGGCCCGAGTTGCCCGACGTCGCCGCGCGCGTGAAGGCCGGCGAGGCCGTGCATGACGTGTGGGGTTGCGGCTTCGCGCGCGGCATCCTGCCGGGCGACCGCGTGTTCCTGCACCGCGTCGCGAAGGAGCCCAAGGGTGTATTCGGCTCCGGCTACGTGACGCGCGCGCCGTACGAGGTGCCCGATCCGTCGACGAAGCGCGGCTACCGGCTGTGCATCGACTTCGTGTACGACTGGCTGGTCGATGCGCACCAGGACGTCGTGATCGCGCGCGACGCGCTGCGCGTTCACCCGTATTCGGTACAGACCTGGGATGCACAGACGTCCGGCACGTCGATCAAGCCGATGGTCGAAGGTCCGCTCGAAAAGCGCTGGGCCGAGTTGACCGGCAAGCGCAAGCCGCCGCGATAGCCGAAAACCGGGTCGAATCCCGCGCGCCTTTTTCGCCCGACTGATTCCCCCGCGCGCCGAAAGGCCGCAGACCGGCCCGCGGGCCTGCCGCGCGTGTCTCCGGTACAATCGGACGATCGTTCCGCCCAGGCGCCGCGGCCCGTGCACAGGCCTCCGCGCCCTTCTCTCGCAGGTTTCGCCCATGTCCAACAATCAGATCCTCTTCGAACGCGCCCAGAAGACCATTCCCGGCGGCGTCAACTCGCCGGTGCGCGCCTTCCGCTCGGTCGGCGGCACGCCGCGCTTCGTCGCGCGCGCGCAAGGCCCGTATTTCTGGGACGCCGACGGCAAGCAGTACATCGACTACATCGGCTCGTGGGGCCCGATGATCGTCGGCCACGTCCATCCGGAAGTGCTGTCGGCCGTGCAGAACGTGCTCGCCGACGGCTTCTCGTTCGGCGCGCCGACCGAAGCCGAGATCGAGATCGCGGAGGAAATCTGCAAGCTCGTGCCGTCGATCGAGCAGGTGCGGATGGTGTCGAGCGGCACCGAGGCGACGATGAGCGCGCTGCGTCTCGCGCGCGGCTTCACGGGCCGCAGCCGCATCGTCAAGTTCGAAGGCTGCTACCACGGCCACGCGGACAGCCTGCTGGTCAAGGCCGGCTCGGGCCTGCTGACGTTCGGCAACCCGACGTCGGCCGGCGTGCCCGCCGACATCGCGAAACACACGACCGTCCTCGAATACAACAACGTCGCCGCGCTGGAAGAAGCCTTCGGCGCGTTCGGCGACGAGATCGCCGCGGTGATCGTCGAGCCGGTCGCCGGCAACATGAACCTCGTGCGCGGCACGCCCGAATTCCTGAACGCACTGCGCGCGCTGTGCACGAAGCACGGCGCCGTGCTGATCTTCGACGAGGTGATGTGCGGATTCCGCGTCGCGCTCGGCGGCGCGCAGGCGTACTACGGCATCGCGGCCGACCTCACCTGCCTCGGCAAGGTGATCGGCGGCGGGATGCCGGCCGCCGCGTTCGGCGGCCGCCGCGACATCATGGCCCACCTCGCGCCGCTCGGCGGCGTCTACCAGGCCGGCACGCTGTCGGGCAACCCGATCGCGGTCGCCGCGGGCCTGAAGACGCTGCAACTGATCCAGGCGCCCGGCTTCTACGATGCGCTCACCGCGCAGACGAAGCGGCTCGCCGACGGCCTCGCGGCGGAAGCGCGCGCGGCCGGCGTGCCGTTCGCGGCCGACTCGATCGGCGCGATGTTCGGCCTGTACTTCGCCGAGCGCGTGCCGACCAGCTTCGCGGAAGTCACGAAGAGCGACGTCGCGCGCTTCAACCGCTTCTTCCACCTGATGCTCGACGAGGGCGTGTACTTCGCGCCGTCCGCGTACGAAGCCGGCTTCGTATCGAGCACGCACGACGACGCGGTGATCGACGCGACGCTCGCGGCCGCGCGCCGCGCGTTCGCGGCCCTCGCCGCCTGACCCGGGGCCGCGCGCATGTTCTCGGATACCGATTTCGCCCACATGCAGCGCGCGCTCGCGCTCGCCGCGCGCGGCATGTACACGACCGCGCCGAATCCGCGCGTCGGCTGCGTGATCGTCAAGGACGGCGACGTGATCGGCGAAGGCTTCACGCAGCCGGCCGGCCAGGACCACGCGGAAGTCCAGGCGCTGAAGGACGCGCGCTCGCGCGGCTACGACGTCGCGGGCTCGACCGTCTACGTGACGCTCGAACCGTGCAGCCATTTCGGCCGCACGCCGCCGTGCGCGAACGCGCTGATCGACGCGCGCGTCGCGAAGGTGGTCGCGGCGATGGAAGACCCGAACCCGCAGGTGTCGGGGCGCGGCCTCGGAATGCTGCGCGACGCCGGCATCGACGTGCGCTGCGGGCTGCTCGCGCATGAGGCCGGCGAACTGAACATCGGCTTCGTGTCGCGGATGACGCGCGGCCGCCCGTGGGTGCGGATGAAGACCGCCGCGTCGCTCGACGGCCGCACTGCGCTGCCGTCCGGCGAAAGCCAGTGGATCACCGGCGAGGCCGCGCGCCTCGACGGCCACGCGTGGCGCGCCCGCGCGTGCGCGATCCTCACCGGTATCGGCACCGTGCGCGAGGACAATCCGCTGCTGACCGTGCGCGGTATCGACACGCCGCGTCAGCCGCAACGCATCCTGGTGGACAGCCGCCTCGACCTGCCGCTCGACGCGCGGCTGCTCGAAGGCGCGCCGCTGCTGATCTTCTGCGGCCGGCTCGACGCCGCAGGCGAGGTACGCGCGAACGTGCTGAAGTCGCGCGGCGCGGAAATCGTGCCGCTCGCGAATGCGCACGGCAAGGTCGACCTGCCCGCGATGCTGGCGGCGCTCGGCGCGCGCGGCGTCAACGAGCTGCACGTCGAGGCCGGCCACAAGCTGAACGGTTCGCTGCTGCGCGAACGGTGCGTCGACGAATTGCTGGTGTATCTGGCGCCGAGCCTGCTGGGCGCCGACGCGGCCGGCATGTTCGATCTCGCCGCGCCGGCCAGCCTCGATGCGCGTACCCGGTTGTCGTTCCACGGTATCGAGCGGATCGGCGACGATCTGCGGATCCTCGCGCGTATCGCGCCGCCCGACGCCTCTCACTGAACGGAATCGTCACGATGTTTACCGGAATTGTCGCGGCCGTCGGCCGCATCGAATCGATCGCCCCGCTCGGCACGTCGGCCGACGCCGGTGTGCGCCTGACCGTGCAGGCCGGCGGGCTGGATCTGGCCGATGTCGCGCTCGGCGACAGCATCGCGATCCAGGGCGCATGCATGACGGTGATCGAGAAGACCGACACCACGTTCGACGTCGACGTGTCGCGCGAAAGCCTGAACCGGACGGTCGGCCTCGCGCAACCCGGCGAGGTGAACCTCGAGAAGGCGCTGCGCGCGCACGACCGCCTTGGCGGGCATATCGTATCGGGCCATGTGGACGGACTCGGTACCGTGTCGCGCTTCGCGCCCGTCGGCGAGTCGCACGAACTGCGAATCGTCGCGCCGCGCGAACTCGGCCGCTATCTCGCGTACAAGGGCTCGATCACGGTGAACGGCGTGAGCCTGACCGTGAATGCGGTCGACGATCGCGCGGACGGCTGCGAATTCTCGATCAACCTGATTCCGCATACGGTCGACGTCACGACGCTGCGCCACGTGAAGGCCGGCGACAAGGTCAACCTCGAAGTCGACATGATCGCGCGCTATGTGGAGCGGATGCTGTCGGCGTCGCAGGGCGTGCATCAGGACTGACCGGGCAGCGCCGCCGCGTCCTATACAGGGAATGACGGCCGACGGTGCGGCCGGCCGCCGCATCAATCGTCGGCGTCGGCCGAGCAGGCCGCGCCGAGCAGGGATCCCGCCCTACTTCGTGCCGTGCCACTCCGTCGCCGGCCATCCGACACGCTTGCATCGGAATCGCGTTCGGTCGATGGCCGTCGGGCCAGCCGACACCTGGCCGAACAGCCAACGACGCGCACGGGTCATGCCGTCGCGCTAAGATGCGTCGACAGCGGTTTCCACGCCGCCACGCACGACGCGCCGCATCGCGGCCGCGCCTCTTCCCACAGGAGTTCGTCCCCATGTCCATCTCGATGTACCAGGCTTCGCTGCCCGTCCTGATCCGCGGCCTCACCAACCTGCAGCACATCCTCGGCAAGGCGCAGGCGCATGCGGCCGAAAAGCAGATCGACCCGTCGGTATTCATCGGCGCACGCCTCTACCCGGACATGCTGCCGCTCGTCCGTCAGGTCTACATCGCGACCGACACGGCGAAGGGCTGCGCCGCGCGGCTCGCCGGCGCCGAGATCCCGAGCTACCCGGACGTCGAGCAGAGCTTCGACGAGCTGCACGCGCGCATCCAGAAGACGATCGACTACCTGAAAAGCTTCGACGCCGCACAGATCGACGGCAGCGAGACGCGCCAGATCGTGCTGAAGATGCGCGTCGGCCCGATCGAGTTCACCGGCCAGTCGTACCTGCTGAACTTCGTGCTGCCCAACTTCTTCTTCCACGTGACGACCGCGTACGACATCCTGCGCCACAGCGGCGTCGAGCTCGGCAAGCTGGACTACCTCGGCGGGCGCAACGAGCAAGCGTGACGCGCGGCCGGGCAACGCCCGGCCCGCAACCGTCCGCGCCCGCGCGCAGGCCGGCCGCAGCGCTTTCTGGAGCACGCGCGGGCCCCGCGCGGCCCGCGCCAGCCGAAACGCCGTCCGGCTGGCGTAAAATACGCACTTTCCTCTTTCTCGCCCCCTTATGACGCTCGCCTCCACGCTCGACATCATCGCCGAGCTGAAAGCCGGCCGGATGGTGATCCTGGTCGACGAAGAAGACCGCGAAAACGAGGGCGACCTCGTGATCGCCGCCGAATTCGTCACACCGGAAGCGATCAACTTCATGGCCAAGTACGGCCGCGGCCTGGTTTGTCTGACGTTGACGCAGGAACGCTGCAAGCAGCTTCACCTGCCGCTGATGACCTACCGCAACGGCACGCAGTACGGCACCGCGTTCACGGTCAGCATCGAAGCGGCCGAAGGCGTGACGACCGGCATCTCGGCCGCCGACCGGGCGCACACGATCGCCACGGCGGTCGCGCACGACGTGCGCCCCGAGCACATCGTGCAGCCGGGCCACGTGTTCCCGATCATGGCGCAGCCGGGCGGCGTGCTCGTGCGCGCCGGCCACACCGAGGCCGGCTGCGACTTCACCGCGCTCGCGGGCCTCACGCCGGCCGCGGTGATCTGCGAGATCATCAAGGACGACGGCACGATGGCGCGCCTGCCGGACCTGATCGAATTCGCGAAGGAACACAACCTGAAGATCGGCACGATCGCCGACCTGATCCAGTATCGCAGCCGCACCGAATCGATCATCGAGCGGATCGCCGAGCGCACGATGCAGACCGCGCACGGCACGTTCCGCGCGGTGCTGTACCGCGACCAGCCGAGCGGCTCGCCGCACATCGCGCTGGTGCGCGGCGCCCCGTCGCCCGACGTCGATACGCCGGTGCGCGTGCACGAGCCGCTGTCGGTGCTCGACCTGCTCGAAACGGGCGTGTCGACCCACTCGTGGACGCTCGACGCCGCGATGCGCGACATCGCGGAGCGCGACCTCGGCGTGATCGTGCTGCTCAATTGCGGCGATACGAAGGAACACCTGATCGACGTCTTCAAGGCGTTCGACGAGGAAGAAAAGGCCGCTGCGCTCAAGCGCCGGCCGGTCGATTTCAAGACGTTCGGCATCGGCGCGCAGATCCTGCGCGATGTCGGCGTCGGCAAGATGCAGGTGCTGTCGAATCCGCGCAAGCTGGGCAGCATGTCCGGCTACGGCCTCGAAGTCACGGGCTTCATTCCGATGCCCGGCGGCGAAGCCAAGTCCTGCCCGGCGTCCCACGCGTAACCCGCCACGGCGCTTTCGCCCTATAACCGTTCATCCACACCACGGACCAGATCATGGAAATCGGACAATACCAACCGAATCTCGAAGGCGACGGCCTGCGTATCGGCATCGTGCAATCGCGCTTCAACGAACCCGTGTGCAACGGCCTCGCCGACGCGTGCGTCGAAGAACTGGAGCGCCTCGGCGTCACCGGTGAAGACGTGCTGCTCGTGTCGGTGCCCGGCGCGCTGGAAATCCCGCTCGCGCTGCAAAAGCTCGCCGAAAGCGGCCAGTTCGACGCGCTGATCGCGCTCGGCGCGGTGATCCGCGGCGAGACCTACCACTTCGAACTCGTGTCGAACGAGAGCGGCGCGGGCATCACCCGCATCGGCCTCGACTTCAACCTGCCGATCGCGAACGCGGTCCTGACCACCGAAAACGACGAGCAGGCCGTCGCGCGCATGACCGAAAAGGGTCGTGACGCCGCACGCGTCGCCGTCGAGATGGCCAACCTGACGATGGCGCTCGACCAGCTCGGCGACGACGAGGACGAAGAGGAAGACGAAGACGACGAAGAGGAGCGCGCATGAAGAAGAGCGCCCGCCGACAATCGCGCGAGCTGGCGACGCAGGGCCTGTATCAGTGGCTGCTGTCGAACGCGCCCTCCGGCGAGATCGACGCGCAACTGCGCGGCGCGCTCGGTTACGACAAGGCTGACAAGGAACTGCTCGAAGCGATCCTGCACGGCGTGATCCGCGAGCATGCGACGCTCGTCGAAGCGCTGGCGCCGTCGCTGGACCGTCCGATCGATCAGCTGTCGCCGGTCGAACGCGCGGTGCTGCTGATCGCGACGTTCGAGCTCACGCACCACGTCGAAACGCCGTACCGCGTGATCATCAACGAAGCCGTCGAACTCGCGAAGACGTTCGGCGGCTCCGACGGCTACAAGTACGTGAACGGCGTGCTCGACAAGCTGGCCGCGAAGCTGCGCCCCGCCGAAACGCAGGCGCGTCGCAACGGCTGATACCGTTGGTTGGTCCACGGGCGCGCAAGCGCCCGTTTTTCATTCCTTTCTCCCTCCGCCCTGCCCGCCGATGAATACCACCGCCGATTCGCTCGTCACGCTCGCCGCACGCGTCGACGCGATCCAGCCCTTTCATGTGATGGAACTGATGAAGGAGGCACAGCGGCTCGAGTCCTTGGGGCGCGATGTTATCCACATGGGCATCGGCGAGCCCGATTTCACCGCGCCGGAGCCGGTGGTCGAGGCCGCGGCGGCCGCGCTGCGCCGCGGCGTCACGCAATACACGAGCGCGCTCGGGATTGCGCCGCTGCGCGAGGCGATCGCCGCGCACTATGCACACGCGTACGGCCTCACGATCAGCCCCGAGCGGATCGTCGTGACGGCCGGCGCATCGGCCGCGCTGCTGCTCGCGTGCCTCGCGCTGGTCGGCCGCGACGACGAAGTGCTGATGCCCGACCCGTCATACCCGTGCAACCGGCACTTCGTCGCGGCGGCCGAAGGCCGTCCGGTGCTCGTGCCGAGCGGCCCGGACGCGCGCTTCCAGCTCACCGAGCACGACGTCCGCACGCACTGGAACGAGCGCACGCGCGGCGTGCTGCTCGCGTCGCCGTCGAACCCGACCGGCACGTCGCTCGAACCGGACGAACTGAAGCGGATCGTCGAAGCAGTGCGCGCACGCGGCGGCTTCACGATCGTCGACGAGATCTACCAGGGGCTCAGCTACGATGCCGCCCCCGTGTCGGCGCTGTCATTCGGCGACGACGTGATCACCGTGAACAGCTTCTCGAAGTATTTCAGCATGACCGGCTGGCGGCTCGGCTGGCTCGTCGTGCCGCCCGCCCTCGTCGGCACGTTCGAGAAGCTGTCGCAGAACCTGTTCATCTGTCCGTCCGCCCTCGCGCAACACGCGGCGCTCGCCTGCTTCGAACCGGCCACGCTCGACATCTACGAAACGCGCCGGCTCGAATTCAAGCGCCGCCGCGATTTCATCGCACCGGCGCTCGAGCGGCTCGGCTTTACGGTGCCGGTGATGCCGGACGGCGCGTTCTATGTATATGCGCATTGCGGCGGCGTCGCCCACCCGGCGGCCGGCGACAGCGCCGCGCTCACGCAGGCGATGCTGCACGACGCAGGCGTGGTGCTGGTGCCGGGCATGGACTTCGGCGTCCATGCCCCGCGCGACTATATCCGCCTGTCCTATGCGACGGCCTACTCGCGGCTCGAAGAGGCCGTCGACCGGCTCGCGACGCTGTTCGGCCAGCATTGACGCCGCGGCCGGCACGCCGGCCGCTTCCCGCACCGCAAAAGAAAAAGGCACCCGAATCGGGTGCCTTTTCTTCATCTGCGCTTCATCTGCGCCAGCCGGAGCCGCACGGAACGCGACGTTACGCGCCGAGCTCCGAATGATCGCCGTGCGACTGCTTCGCGGTATCGACGCTCGCGTCGTCCTGCGGGGCCGCTTCCTTCGGCGCTGCCTTGACCGTCGTCGCGCCGTCGAGCGTCGCATGCACGCGCTTCGCGCCGCCTGCCGCGGCCGTCACGGCTGCGGCGGTGACAATCGGCTTCGCGGGTTGCGCGGGCGCCTGCGGTGCGTTGATCGGCACGCTGCGGCCACGCGCGACGTCGCGCAGGCGGCCGCGCTCGGCCATCACCTTCGAACCGTAGCCGTTGTCGTCGGGATTCGTCGAGCCGTTGTACAGGCGCAGGCCGTTCGCGAGCGAGCCGCCGCGCGCGATGCAGTCCTTCAGCACGAGTGCGCCGACCTGCAGGTTCGCGAGCGGTTGCAGTGCGGTGTCGGTGCCGCCGAAATACTCGAACTTGTCGGAATGGACCTTCGACATCACCTGCATCAGGCCCTTCGCGCCGACGCCGCTTTCAGCGTACGGGTTGAAGCCCGACTCGATCGCCATCACGGACAGCAGCAGCAGCGGATCGAGGCCGACGTCACGACCGGTCTGGAACGCCGCCTTGACGAGCTGGCCGAGCGGCTCCTGGGCGACGCGGTAACGGCGCGACAAATACGTGGCGACGAGCGCCTGTTCGCGGTTCGACGCGAGCGCGCGATCGTCGCGGGCATCGGCCGCCACGCGCTGGATCGGAATCAGCTTGGCCAGTGCGACCGGCGACGGACCGTTGCGGGCCGGATCGGACGCATCACCCTGGACGCCTTGCGCGGTGGCTTCCGGTGCGACATCGAGGCCGACCGCAAGCGCATCCGTTTCGGGCGCGTCGTCCTGCTGCGGCTGCGCACCGGCAGGCGCGAAGTTCGGCAGCGGATGGCCGGACAGCAGACGGGCCGGACCGGCCTGCACGGCCGCGGATACGACCGGCATCAGCTTCGCGGCGAGCGTGCCGCGGACGGTTGGCAGCAGCCACAGTGCAAGCGCAACCGCGACAGCGAGACAGCCGACAACGCTGAATAGATGGTGACTGACACGCGTCCCGCGACGCAGCAAGTTGCGCACGATTTGCGCATGCTGCTCAGTGGGACGCCACGATAACCAAGCGTTCATTCAGATCATCTCCCATGAACATGACTCGTGCGGCTCGCTCAGCTCGATGGCGAGACAGAAAACGCGCCGCGGAATCACGACGCCGCACGCCTTGGTTGGGACGCGCAAGCATCGGGGAAACGGTATAAGTACCGTTCGAGGCCACGGTGTAAGAGGGCCGGCGCCTTCGCACACTGGGCGAGGCGGGCATACGCGGTGGCACCCACGCAAAAAACCAGCGTCTGGTGGCGCTGGCTGGGACTACGACAAAAGCCGTCGAAGACGCCGTGCAGGATTCGGCGGACGGTGACGCGCTGCGTCAAAGATCGGTGATTGGCGGCTCGAAGCCTTTTACCCTGCAACCAATGTGAGCGGATTCTAGCAGGGTTTTATAGATCGTCAACACTATAAAACCTCGAAATTATAACAAAAAGTAATTTAAAACCCCTCTTCAGAACGCAAGCCCCGTGCCGTAGGGGGTTTGCGCGCGGTCGACTTTTTTCTCCGCCGGGCGGTCGTGCGGCTGCCCGGGTAAAATCGTCGGTCGATTCGGGGTCGCAGCCGGCCGCTGCGCCCGCCCATCGCTGCCCGTGCATACGGGCGGCCCGGACCTTCTTCATGAAATACAAAGACTTACGCGATTTCATTCAGCGCCTCGAGGCGCTCGGCGAACTGCGGCGCGTCACGCAGCCCGTGTCGCCCGTGCTCGAAATGACCGAGCTGTGCGACCGCGTGCTGCGCGCCGGCGGCCCCGCGCTGCTGTTCAACGCGCCGCCCGGCAACGCATTCCCGGTGCTCGGCAACCTGTTCGGCACGCCGCGCCGCGTCGCGCTCGGGATGGGCGTCGATGCGGGCGACGATGCCGCGCTCGGCTCGCTGCGCGACCTCGGGCGCCTGCTGTCCGCGCTGAAGGAGCCCGATCCGCCGAAGAGCCTGAAGGATGCCGGCAAGCTGCTGTCGCTCGCGAAGGCGGTGTGGGACATGGCGCCGAAGTCGGTGTCGTCGCCGCCGTGCCAGGAGATCGTCTGGGAAGGCGCGGACGTCGACCTGAACAAGCTGCCGATCCAGACCTGCTGGCCCGGCGATGCGGGGCCGCTCGTCACGTGGGGCCTGACGGTCACGCGCGGGCCGAACAAGTCGCGCCAGAACCTCGGCATCTACCGCCAGCAGTTGATCGGCCGCAACAAGCTGATCATGCGCTGGCTCGCGCACCGCGGCGGCGCGCTCGATTTCCGCGAGTTCGCGCTGCAGAATCCGGGCAAGCCGTATCCGGTCGCGGTCGTGCTCGGCGCCGATCCGGCCACCACGCTCGGCGCGGTGACGCCGGTGCCCGATTCGCTGTCCGAGTATCAGTTCGCCGGCCTGCTGCGCGGCAGTCGCACGGAGCTCGCGAAGTGCCTGACGCCCGGCGTCGACACGCTGCAGGTGCCCGCGCGCGCGGAGATCGTGCTCGAAGGCTTCATTCATCCGCAGGACGGCGCCCCTGCCCCCGCTCCGGCCGGCGCGCCGCCGCGCCCGGCCGGCAACGCGGCGGCCGCGTACGAGCACGCGCTCGAAGGGCCGTACGGCGACCACACCGGCTATTACAACGAGCAGGAGTGGTTTCCGGTGTTCACCGTCGAGCGCATCACGATGCGCCGCGACGCGATCTACCATTCGACCTACACGGGCAAGCCGCCCGACGAACCCGCGGTGCTCGGCGTCGCGCTCAACGAGGTGTTCGTGCCGCTGCTGCAGAAGCAGTTCACGGAAATCACCGACTTCTACCTGCCGCCCGAAGGCTGCAGCTACCGGATGGCCATCGTCCAGATGAAGAAGAGCTACGCGGGCCATGCCAAGCGCGTGATGTTCGGCGTGTGGAGCTTCCTGCGGCAGTTCATGTATACGAAGTTCATCGTGGTCGTCGACGAGGACGTGAACATCCGCGACTGGAAGGAAGTGATCTGGGCGATCACGACGCGCGTCGACCCCGTGCGCGACACTGTGATGGTCGACAGCACGCCGATCGATTATCTCGACTTCGCGTCGCCGGTGGCCGGACTCGGCTCGAAGATGGGGCTCGACGCGACCAACAAGTGGCCGGGCGAAACCAGCCGCGAATGGGGCCGCCCGATCGAGATGGACGCGGCCGTGAAGGCGCGTGTCGACCGGCTGTGGCAGGAGATCGGCCTCTGACGCCAGGCGGCCGGCGCCCGCCGGCTCGCGCATCGCAATCGCCGCAAGCACCCAGAAGATGAGCTTTCCGCCCGCGTCCATGCTGTCCGACGGATTCTTTCTGTCGCTATCGTTGTGTCTCGACATCGGCCTCGTGAACGTCGCGATGCTGTCGCTCACGCTATCGCACGGCTTCCGGCCGGGCTTCTGGCTCGGCCTCGGGTCGTGCGTCGGCGATCTCGTCTATGCGGCGCTCGCGCTCGCGGGAATGGCCGTGCTGCTGCAGTTCGAACCCGTGCGCTGGATCGTGTGGATCGGCGGCGGCGCGGTGCTGCTGTTCCTCACGTGGAAGATGGCGCGTGAAGCGCTGACGCCGGTCAAGGCGGCTGGCGACGAAGCAGACGACGCCCCCCAGCCGCGGGCGAGCGCGCGGCGCAGCTTTCTGCGCGGGATGCTGCTCGCGATGTCGTCGCCGAGCGCGATCCTGTGGTTCGCGGCGGTCGGCGGCGCGCTGATCGCGAAAGCCGGTGCGACCACCCCGGCGACCGCGTCGGTGTTCCTGTCGGGCTTCTTCCTCGGCGGCCTCGCATGGACGCTGTTCATGTGCACGCTCGCGAGCCAGGGCCGCAAGCGCGCGGGCGCCGGGCTGATGCGGGCCTGCCACATCGCGTCCGCGCTGCTGTTCGCGTACTTCTCGTACAGCGTGATCGTCGGCGGCTACCGCGACCTGATCGTGCACGCGGTGTAATCGCGGCCGCCCTGCGCGAGCCGGGCACGGTATCGCCGCCCCCAAAGAAAAACGGCGCAGCGCCCCTCGCGGGACGTTGCGCCGTTTTGCCACGCGCGGTCAGGCCGCGCGGGACGAATCAGCGACGCCAGTAGCCGTGGTGGCCCCAGCCGCCATAACCATGGCGCCAGTACGGGCGACCGTAGTAACCGCCGACGACCACGGCGGGCGGCGGCGCATAGTAGGCCGGCGCGGGCGCGTAGTACACGGGCGGAGGCGGCGGCGCGTAGTACACGGGCGGCGGCGGTGCATAGACGGGATACGCGGGTGCGACCGGGATACCGATGCCGACCCCGATCGACACGTGAGCCTGCGCGGCGCTTGCGGCACCCAGGCCCAGCGCGGCGGCGGCGATGAACGGAATGAGCTTTTTCACTTCGATTCTCCTGCTGGAGCGGTATTTTAGGCGCTCCTGTCGGCAACGGCGGACATGCACGTCGCATGCAAGCAATGTAGCGAAAACCCGCCCCGCGCGTATCGTGCATTTGTTGCAAATTGCAATTGCACGCGGCCGGAGCCGCCGCGCGGCGCGGCGCCCGGTGCGGGCGATGACCCTTGCGGGTCGCGCGATTCCGTCCGAGGAGTCGGGTCGCAACACGACGGCCGGTCAGTCTTACCGGATCCGGCGCGTGCAACCGGCCGGCATGCGTAATGAACGATTACAAATTCGAGACAAGATGCCGACGTTTCAAGCGGGAGGCAGGCGCGTGGCATTTCGGGGTCGGATTCCATGATGCTGACGCCGCTGCGATACCGGCCGTCGGCCTGCGTACAGATCGCCGCGCCTACCGGTAATTCATACATGCGACCGCTCCGCAACCGGCCTTCCACGACACCGCCGTCATTCCTGCGATACTGGCGGTTGCTTCGTTTTTGCTTACATCCGCTGCCATGCCCCTTCCGGACCCACCCCGCCTCGGCTTCATCGGCGCCGGCCGCCTCGCGCGCTGTGTCGCGCAGCGCTTCGCGCAGGCCGGCTTCCCGGTCGTCGCGATCGCGAGCCGCACGCCCGCGTCGGCCGCCGGCCTCGCCGCGCGCATCGACGGCTGCCGCGCGGTCGACACCGCGCAGCAGGTGGTCGACGCCGCCGACCTGATCTTCCTGACGACGCCCGACGATCATCTCGCGTCGAGCGCCGCCGCACTGCGCTTCGACGCATCGCGCGCCGCCAGTCAGGCGCTCGTCCATTGCAGCGGCGCGTCGGCGGTCGCGCTGCTCGATCCGGCGAAGCAGCAAGGCGCGGCCATCGGCGGCTTTCATCCGCTCTATCTGTTCGGCGGCACCGACGCCGACCTCGCGCGCATCGACGGCTGCTCGGTCACGATCGAAGCGGACGGCGCGCTGCACGCGGCGCTGATGCGACTTGCCGCCGCACTCGGCTGCCATCCGCTGTCGATCCCGGCCGGCGGCCGGATGCTGTATCACGCGGCCGCGCACTACGCGGCGAGCTTCGCGCTGTGCGGGCTGTCGGAAGCGGTCGAGCTGTGGCGCGGCCTCGGGTTCGACGAGGACGCCGCGCTGCGTGCGCTGTTGCCGATGCTCGCCGGCACGATCGAGACCGCGCGCGACAAGGGGCTCGCGAATGCGCTGTCGGGCCCGGTGTCGCGCGGCGACACGGGCATCGTCGAGCGCCAGCTCGCGCTGCTCGAGGCGCGCGGCGGCGATCACGCGGCGCTGTATGCGCTGCTGACGCGCCGCGCGGTCGCGCTCGCGGCGAAGCGCGCGACGCCGCCGGCGTCGTTGCCGGCGCTGGCCGAAGCCGTCGAAACCTCGCTCGCACGGGTGGCCGCGCGCCCCTCCCCGTCGCGCGACGAGGCGTGATAAGGTGTCGGCCGATGCGCCGCCAACCGGCGTTGGCGGCCGCACGCTACTGACTGTATAAAAAGGATGCCAACGATGTTCGGCGAGATCGCCCGTTTTCTGCTCAATACCGTCTTCACGCTATTCGGCGCCGCGCTGATCCTGCGCGTCTGGATGCAGGCCGTCCGCGTGCCGCCGTACAACCCCGTCACGCAAGCCGTGCTGCAGGCGACCAACTGGCTCGTGCTGCCGCTGCGCCGCGTGATCGCGGGCGTACGCGGCATCGACTGGGCCAGCGTCGTCGCCGCGCTGCTCACCGCGCTCGTCTACGTCGTGCTGATGGTCGTGATGGCCGGCTTCGATCCGGCCGCCGTGATCGCGACGCTCGTCGTGGTCGCGCTGCTCACCGTCGTGAAGTGGGCGCTCAACCTCGTGATCTGGATGACGATCCTGATGGCGCTGCTGTCGTGGCTCAACCCGCGCTCGCCGGCGATGCCGATCCTCTACCAGCTCACCGCGCCGTTCCTGAACCCGCTGCGCCGCGTGATCCCGAATCTCGGCGGCATCGACCTGTCGCCGATCCTGCTGTTCGTGATCGTGCAGGTGCTGCTGATGATCGTCACGCGCGCCGCCGTGTCGCTGACGATGTTCGGCATCTGATCGGCGCGGCGCCCTACGCCGCCGGCCCCGGCGCCGGCGGTGCGCCGAGCGTGTCGATCACGCCGAACTGCGCGGGCATCATCGCGTAGCACACCCGCACTTTCTCGCGCGACAGCCGCTCGAGCAGCCGCTGCGCTTCGTCCTCGGTGACGATGAATTCCACCTCGACCGCCAGCGAACCCTGCAGCTCGAAGAAGCGATCCTCGTGCAGCACGCGATGCTGGCCGAAACCGGCCATCGCGCGAAACGCGGAACCGCCCGCGACGCCCATCCGGTTCGCCTCTTCCAGCAGCCATTCCCACAGCGGCTTCCAGTGCAGCCGGTGCTGCTCGTGCACATAGAAGCGCAACAAGACCCTGTCCATCGCTCCCTCCGATGGCGGCCCCGCTCAGGCCGCAGCCAGCCACGCGCGCGCGGTCCACATGCCGAGCGCCGTCAGCGCGAACGATCCAGTCAAGTGTAGGGCAGCCACCGCCAACGCCCATCCGAATTCGCCCTCGAGCGCGTGCGTCATCACTTCGACCGAATAGGTCGAGAACGTCGTGAGACCGCCGAGAAAGCCCGTGATCACGAACAGCCGCCACTCCGGCGGCAACCCGACGCGAACCGTGAATACGACCGCAGCCACGCCGATCACGTAGCCGCCGAGCAGGTTCGCCGCGAGCGTGCCGAGCGGCACCGCGGGAAAGAACGCGTTGAGCGTGAGGCTCAGGCACCAGCGCAGCAACGCGCCGAGCCCGGCGCCGACGAAGATCGCGACGATCGAATAGAACAAGGGCACTCCTCACTGACGGCGCCGCGCGGCGGACGCGGCCTACGCTGAACTGTATGCGGAATCGCGCCGCACCGGCAATGCCGGCGGCCCGAACCGGCAGGCAGCGCGCCGGCGCTCGTGCAGGCGCTCGTCGCGCGGCCGCAATCGCGCGACGTCGGCCAATCGATACGAGGCGCGGTGCTCAGCCGCCGCGCCACGCGCGATCGAGCGCGTTCAGCGTCGCCAGCGCACCGCCCTTCAGCCCGATCACGTCCGCGCGGCGCGCATGCGCTTCGCGCGCGTTGATGCGGATCACGTCGGCACCGAGCCGTTCGCTCAGCAGGCGCACGGTCGGAATCGCGGTGCCCGCGCCGATCTCGACCACGGCGACACGCCCCGCCTGCGCGATCCAGTCTTCCAGCGCGCGCTCCTGCGCGTCGTAGCGCGCACCGAGCCAGCCGGTGTCGCCGAACATCAGGATGTTCGGCCGCGCGAGCCCGCCGCAGTGCGGGCAGCGCGGCATGTCGCCCACCAGGCGGCACGTCGCTTCGTCGACCACCGGCACGAACGGCGCCGCGTTCCACGTGTCGTCCGTGCACGGTCGCAGGCACTGCATCGCATGAATCGAACCGTGGATCTCGACGATGCGCGCCGGATCGAAGCCGGCTTTCTGGAACTGGCCGTCGACGTTGCTCGTCAGCACGAAGCCGCCGTTCGGCATCGCGTCGATCCAGCGACGCAGGATCGCGAAGCCCGCGTGCGGCACCGTCGCGCGGTAGAGCGCGAGACGGTGCCCGTAGAACCCCCATGCGAGCGGCGCACGCGCACGAAACGCGTGCGGCGACGCGATCTCGTGGAACTCGAAACGCTCGTGGCGCAGTGCCGGATACGCACGCCAGAAACCGTCCGTACCGCGAAAATCGGGCAGCCCGGAATCGACGCCGATGCCCGCGCCGGCCGTGACGAGCAAGGCGTCGGCGCGCGCGAGCGCGTCGACGGCGGACGCGACGAGAGCGGCGGGAAGCGACGCGGCGGCGGCGGAATCGGCGGGATCGGAAAACGGCATGATGGAGAAGCGGTGGCGTCGAACGTTGCGCGAGTGGCGTCGCGATCATACGCCGGTTCGCGCGTCGCGCAGCATCGACCCAGCAATCGCGTGACGCCGTGCGCGTACGGCTACCGGCAATGCGACCGCCGGCCGTCCGCAAGCATCGCACCGGCGATGCCGCGACCCGGCGCCCACGCTTGCTCAGTCAGCCGCATCGTCCTGCGCGACCGGCATCTCGTCGACCGAGAAATAGACCGGCTTGCCGAGTTGCCGCGCCAGCGCCACGTCCGCATCCGCGCCGCGCGACGCGCCGTCGATGCGCAGCACCGCATCGCAGCGGCGCAGCAACCGGTGCGCGGCCGGATACAGGAACGTTTCGCCGATCGCGTCGCCGACCTGCGTCGACCCGGCCGCGGCCGCGAGCGGCAACGACAGCCATTCGCCGATCATCGACACGTGCCCGCGGCGATACACGGCGAGCGCTGCCGCTTCCAGCCGGTGCAGGTTCGCGGCGATGCGCGCGGGGTCGCCGTCCGTGCCGCTGCGATAAGGGCCGGCGACCAGCACGAGTTGCGGCGTCATGCGGCGCGTGCCCCAGCGGTTTCCCGCAGCGCGACGTACTGGAGCAGCATGATCGTCTTCGCATCGACGATCTCGCCGCGCTCGACCGCGTCCAGCGCCGCCTGCAGCGGCATCTCGACGACCTCCAGATCCTCGCCCTCTGCCGCGACGCCGCCGCCCGCGCCGGTGCGCAGCGACGCATCGTATTCGCCGACGAAGAAATGCAGCTTCTCCGTCACGGAACCCGGGCTCATGAACGCCTCGAACACCTTGCGCACGCCGCGCACGCGGTAGCCGGTCTCTTCCTCGGCTTCCGCGCGGATGCGCGCTTCGGGCGTGGCGTCGTCGAGCAGCCCGGCGGCCGCTTCGAGCAGCATGCCGTCGTGCCCGCTCACGAACGCCGGCATCCGGAACTGCCGTGTCAGCAGCACGTCGCCCGTCTCGGCATGACGCAGCAGGATCGTCGCGCCGTTGCCGCGATCGTAGGTCTCGCGGCTCAGGCGCTGCCACGTTCCGTCGCGGCGCAGGAAATCGAACGTCACCTTCCGCAGCACATACCAGTCGTCGGACAGCACCGTCGTATCGACGATGCGCACCCGCTCCCGCGTTGCAGCCATTGCAGCCTCCGGTTCGACAAAGGACGGCGCCCATGGTAACGTGCAGATTCGTGCAATTTCAAGAATTTTCGTGCAATCACGATGCTGACGACGCAACGCAAGAAAGCGATCCTCGATGCGCTCGCACGCGACGGCCAGGTACTGGCCGCCGAGCTGAGCGTGCAATTCGGTGTATCCGAAGACACGGTGCGCCGCGACCTGCGCGAACTCGCGGCCGAAGGACTGCTGCAGCGCGTGCATGGCGGCGCGCTGCCGGCGTCGCCGGCCATCGCGCCGTTCGCACAGCGCGAGGCGCTCGAAGCCAGGGAGAAGCGGCGCATCGCACGGCGGGCCGCGCAGATGATCGCGCCCGGGCAGGTGGCGATCGTCGACGGCGGCACGACCTCCGCGCTGCTCGTCAGCCAGTTGCCGGCCGACCTGCGCGCGACGATCGTCACGCACAGCCCGAGCGTCGCGGTTGCGCTGGCCGCACATCCGTCGATCGACGTGATCCTGATCGGCGGGCGGCTCTACAAGCACTCGATCGTCGCGGTCGGCGCGGCGGCGATGGAAGGCATCGCGCGCATCCATGCGGACCTGTACTTCATGGGCGTCACGGGCGTGCATCCGGTCGCCGGCCTGAGCACCGGCGATTTCGAGGAAGCGGCGATCAAGCGCGCGCTGGCCGAACGCGCGGCCGAGACGGTCGTGCTCGCGTCGCAGTCGAAACTGCGTGCGGCGTCGCAGTTCGTGATCGGCGACATCACGCTCGCGCAGACGATCGTCGTCGAACAGGAAACCGACGCCGCGCTGACGAAGCCGATCGAGGCCGCGGGCGTGACGGTGGTGCGCGCGTAGCGCGCGGTACAGGCGGGCCGCCCGCGCAATCGAACTGCGAATGCGTCGACGCGGTGCGTGATCGATACGCGCGCGTTCAGGCGCGACCGCTGATCGCCCCCGGCGTGCGCATACTCGGCGGCGCATAACGCGTGCCGCCATCGTCACACCGAAACCCCGCCGGTCCGCCTAAATCCCGCGAAACGCCGGCGCGCGGCGTTCCGCGAACGCACGCAGCCCTTCGTCGAAATCCGCGCCTTCGCACGCGTGCCGGCGCAACTCGGCGATCCGTTCGAACGCATCGGCCGGCAACGGCCGCGCATCCTGCAGCACGCGCAACTGCTCCTTCACCGCGTGCACCGCGAGCGGCGCCTTCGCGGCGATCGTGCGCGCGACGTCGAGTGCCGCGTCGTCGACCCCGCCGGCGTCTGCCAGCCGGTTCACGAGCCCGTGATGCGCGGCGCGTTCCGCATCGAGCGGCTGCGCGCAGAAGAACATCTCCTTCAGCACGTGGATCGGCAGGTTGTCGTAGAAGCGCAGCAGGCCGCTCGTCGAATACGGCAGGCCGATGTTCGCCGGCGTCATCGCGAAGCGTGCGTCGCGCGCCGCCACGACGAGATCGCAGCTCATCACCAGATCGACCGCCCCGCCCCATGCCGATCCCGCCACCGCCGCGATCACCGCGCCGGGATAGGTCCGCACGCGCCGCAGCGCGCGTTCGAGCGGCTTGCCGTACGCGAGCGGATCGCGGTCGTCGGCCAGCTCGCGCAGGTCGTGCCCCGCGCTCCACACGTCGCCGCTGCCGTCGTTCGACAGGATCACGACGGGCGGCGGACGGCGTGCGGCCAGCGCATCGAGGTGCGCGACGAGCGCATCGAGCAACGGTGCGTCGAGCGCATGCCGTCGCGCCGGATTCGCGAACCGCACGCGCGCGATCCGCTCGCCGACCAGGTCCACCGTCACGGTCGACGCCGCATCGTGTTTCGTCATGTCGGTCATTGCACGGCCTCCGCCACCGCATCCGCCTGGAAGATCGCGCGCGCGGCCAGCAGTGCGTCGATCGCCTCGTCGCCGTAGCCGGCTTCGCGCAGCACGTCGACCGTATGCTCGCCGAGCAGCGGCGGCGCATGGCGCGTGCGCGGCGCCGGCACGGCGTCGCCCATCCCGCCGAGCGGCGTGACGACCTGGCGCAGCGTACCGAGCGTCGGATGCGCGACCGGCTCGACCAGCCCGCAATGCGCGAGCTGCGGATCGTCGAACACTTCGTCGAGCGTATGGATCGGCCCGGCCGGCAGCCCGGCCTCGACGAACCGTTGCGTCCACTCGCGCTTGCCGCGCGTGCGCAGCCGGCTTTCGAGCAGCGCCTTGAGTTCATCGCGATGCGCGACGCGCGCGTCGTTGGTCGCGAAGCGCGGATCGTTCGGCAGCTCGGGCAGGTCCAGCAACTGGCACAGCCGCAACCACATGTCGGTCGTGATCGGCGCGAGATTGAGCGGGCCGTCGGCCGTCTCGAACACGCCATACGGCGCGATCACCGCATGCGCATTGCCGGTGCGGCGCGGCACGTCGCCGAGGCTCAGGTAGCGTTGTCCGTGCACGCTCAGCAACGCAACGAGGCTTTCGAGCAGCGACGTGCCGACATGCTGGCCGCGCCCGGTACGCTCGCGCTCGAACAGCGCGGCCATCACGCCGGTCGCGACCCACATCCCCGAGCTGAGATCGCCGATCGCGGTGCCCGTGCGGGTCGGCTCGCCGTCCGGGAAGCCGGTGACGCTCATCAGCCCCGCATAGCCCTGCGCGATCTGGTCGAAGCCCGGCCAGTCGCGCAGCGGGCCGCGCGGGCCGAACGCGGTGACGCTGCCCATCACGAGCCGCGGGTCGCGCGCGCTCAGCGCTTCGTAGCCGAGCCCCATCGCGTCCATCGTGCCCGCCTTGAAATTCTCGATCACGACGTCGGCCTGCGCGATCAGCCGCCGCACGACGTCGAGGCCGGCCGGCTGCCGGAAGTCCACGCAGATGCCGCGCTTGTTGCGGTTGCAGGACAGGTAGTACGTGCTCACGCCGCGATCGAACGGCCCCCACGCGCGGCTCATGTCGCCGTGCGGCCCCGACTCGACCTTGATCACGTCGGCGCCGAGATCGGCGAGCACCATCGAGCAGAACGGCCCCGACAGCGCGCGACTCAGATCAACGACCCTGATTCCTGTTAATGCCTGCATTCCGGACTCCTGATAGGGATGACGAGATGTGTGTTGCTTGCGAACGACTGCCGCGCCGTTCATTCGGGCAGCGTCTGATGCCGCGTTTCGACCGCGAACGGCAGGATCAGGATGCCGAGCCCGAACACGGCCGCGGTCCACGCGACCGGCACGCCGAGCGATCCGTAACCGTGTATCGCCGCGCCGAGCAGGAAGTTCACGCCCGCGCCGATGAAGCGGCCGACCGACGCGTTGAACGCGAACGCGGTGGCCCGCACGCGCGTCGGATATTGCTCGGGCAGCCACAGCGAGAAGATCGCGAAGTTGCCGCCGAAGAAGCCGAGGAACGCGAGCGACACCATGAATGCGGCGAGCCCGTTCGGCTGGTAGAACGCCCAGCCGAACGCGAACACGATCGAGCCGGCCATCCCCGCGAAATACACGCCGAGCGCGGTACGCCGGCCGAGCCGTTCCGACAGCCACGGCGCCGCCAGGCAGCCGGCGATCGTCGCGCACGACAGGATCGCCGCGCCGATCGACGCAAGCCGCAATGCGCCGACGTGATCGATGCCCGCGCGCGCCGCCAGCGTGGTGACCGCGCTCGCCTCGTAGACGGAGCCGGCCCACAGCCCGACGATCGCGACGCCGACGAGGCTCGCGCTCGTCAGCGTGCGGCGCAGGAACGCCGGCGCGAAGATCTCGCGCAGCGGATGCGCGCGCCGCGTGTCGGCCACGTCGCCGTCGCGCGCATCGTGCCGGCGCCACTGCCCCGGCTCCTTCACGCGCATCACCGTGAACACCGCGAGCAGCGCGGGCGCCAGCCCGCACAGGAACATCGCGCGCCAGCCGTAGGTCGCGCCGATCGTGTAGTTCAGGCAGGCCGCGATGAAGAAGCCGAAGTAGTAGCCCGTCTGCAGGTAGCCGGCGCCCATCTTGCGGCGGTCTTCCGGCCAGCTCTCGGCGACGTAGGTGCCGGCGAGCGCCCATTCGCCGCCGACGCCGATCCCGGCGATCAAGCGGCACGCGGCCAGCGCCCACACGTCGTGCACGAACGCGGCCGCGCCGGTGAACACCGAATAGATCAGGATGCTCGCGGCGAGCGTGCGCACGCGGCCGAAGCGGTCGGCGAGCGGCCCCCAGATGAACGACAGCCCCCAGCCGATCAGGAACAGCGCGAACAGGATCGAGCCGTACATCCCGAGGTTCGCGGGCGTCGCCGCGATGCCGGAGGCCGGCAGCAATTCGGTCAGCGCGGGAATCAGCACGAGCGCGTAGATCACCGAATCCACGCCGTCGAGCACCCAGCCCGCGTACACGGCCCAGAAGCCCTTGACCTGCTCGCGCGTGAGCGGCGTGCGCCGCGGCTTCGCGCCGGCCGCCGGCGCGTCGATCGCCTTGAACATCTTCGTCTCCTTGCCGGCGGGGCCGGCTCCGTCGCCGCGTCCGGTCCGGGATGGCCGGCAGTCGGGCTCTTTTGTGAGACGAGTATAGAAACGCCATCGATCGCTGAAAAATATGATATTCATCTTGTTCGATCGAATTGGCTTATGGCTCGAAACGCGCGTGAATCGGGGAGACGGCGGCGATGGACTTGAGACAGTTGCGCTATTTCGTGAAGGTCGTCGAATGCGGCAACGTCACGCATGCGAGCGAGGCGCTGCACGTCGCGCAGCCGGCGGTGAGCCAGCAGATGCGCAATCTCGAGCAGGATCTCGGGATGCAGCTGCTCGAACGGAGCGTGCGCGGCGTCGCGCCGACCGCCGCCGGCCGCACGCTGTACCAGCACGCGCTCGAACTGCTGCGCCAGGCCGACGGCACGCGCGAGCTGCTGCGCCGCGACGCCGATACGCCGCAGGGCCGCGTGACCGTCGGCATGCCGTCGAGCACCGCGCGCGTGCTGGCCATTCCGCTCGCGCGCGCGGTGCGCGACCGCTTTCCCGGCATCATGCTGGAGCTGATCGAAGCGCCGAGCGCCGATCTCGACACGTTGCTCGAGCGCGCGCGGCTCGATCTCGCGATCGTCGTCGATGCGGTCGGTACGCGCGGGATCGCGATCCACCGGCTGCTGACGGAAACGCTGTACCTGATCACGTGGCCCGAATTCCCGGTGCCGGACGACCCCGTGCCGCTCGACGCGATCGCGCGGATGCCGCTCGTGCTGCCGAGCGCGCCGAACACGATCCGCAACCGCGTCGACTGGGCGATGCGCGAGGCCGGCCTGTCGTATGAAATCAGCTTCGAGGCAAGTTCGACCGGGCTGCTGTTCGCGGCCGTGATGGCGCAGCTCGGCGTGACGATCCTGCCGTGGACGGCCGCGCACGTCGAGATCGAGGAGCGCAAGCTGAAGCTGTCGACGGTCGCGCACCGGCTGTTCGCGCGCGACCTGTCGCTGTGCTGGCACGACACGGCGCTCGTCAGCAACGCGGTGCAGAAGGTGAAGGGCGAAATCGTCCGGCTGTTCGACACGCTCGGGCAGCGGCCGGAATGGGCGGCCGGCCGGGCATTGACAACGCCCCCCGGCGCCCCTTAACGTGGCTCCATCGTAACCATCACCGGTTCAGCTTAAGAGGTTGTCGGCCCGCTCGTGCTCGACACCTCTGCCTTCCTCGAAGGCCTGCTGCTTGGCGCAGGCCTGTTCACGTCGGTCGGTCCCAAGGACGCCTTCGTCATCAAGCGCTCGCTTTCGAGCCCTCACCTGCTCTCCATCGCCCTCGTCTGCGCAGGCAGCGACGCATTGCTGATCGTGCTCGGCGCGCACGGGCTGTCGGCATTGCTGTCGCGCCATGCCGCCGTGGTGGCAGCCGCGCTGTGGGCCGGTATCGCGTATCTCGCCGGCTACGGCCTGCTCGCGCTGCGCTCGGCGATCGTCGGACGGGAGCCTGAGCATGTAGATGGCTCATGCGTCGCTAGCGAACCCATGCGGTCGCGCACGCTGCTCGCGACCGCCGCGGTTTCGCTGCTCAATCCGTATGCATGGATCGATACGGTCCTGCTGCTCGGGACCGTGATCGTGAGCCACGCGCCGTCTGCCCGCGCACCGTTTGCGATCGGCGCGATGACTGCTTCGCTGGCGTGGTTCCTGATGCTCGCCTATGGCGCACGCGCGTGCCGTGCGTGGTTCGCCCGTACGCTCGCGTGGCGCGTGCTCGATGGCTTCGTCGCGGTGATGATGCTCGGCTTCGCGGTGCGTTTCGCGATCGACGCGCTTTAGGTGTCAGCGGCCCGATAGCCCGATAGCGATATCGCGCGGAACGCGTCGTGCGCGTGGGCATGCAGCTCGAATCCGATACCCGGTGCCTGCGGCACGCGCGCGTATCCCGCGTCGACGATTTCGCCATCGGCCAGTCCGCTGAACGGCTGGAACGCGAACGGGCTGACTTCCGCGCCGCCGAGCCCGAGCGCCGCGACGACGTGCAACGAGAACAGATGGCCCCCATGCGGCCAGAACGCGTCACGCCGCCAGCCGCGCGACACGAAGTGATCGACGATCTGCAGATAGCCCGGCAGCCCGTAGCTGTGCACGGGATCGAACACCAGCACGTCGCGGTCGGCACGCAGGCCGCCGTAGCGGTCGAGCAGCTTCGCTTCCGCGAGCGAAAACAGCGCTTCGCCTGCTGCGATCGGCGGTGCGTATCGCGTGGCGACGTCTGCCTGGAGCGGCAGGTCGAGCGGGTCGCAGATGTCCTCGAACCACCAGAGGCCGAACGGCGCGAGCATGTCGGCCGCCTCGTGGGCGGTCGTCGCGTCGTACGTGTTCATCGCGTCGACCGCGAGATGCGAAGGGCCGGCAAGGTGCGCGGCCGCGGCGTCGATGCGGCGCTGGTCCTGATCGAGATCCGCGCCGCCGATCTTGATCTTCGCGTGCGTGTAGCCGAGATCGACGATCCGTCGTATCTCGTCCGACAGGCGCGCGAGATCGTCATGCGGATAGCGGTAGCCGCCGCCCGCGTAGACGCGCACGCGTGGTGCTGCCGTGCGTTGGAGACGATCGGCGAGAAAGCGATGCAGCGGCAGATCGGCGATCTTCGCGGCGGCGTCCCAGATCGCCATGTCGAGCGTGCCGACCGCAACGCAGCGTTCGCCGTGCCCGCCCGGCTTCTCGCCGGCCATCATCGCGCGCCACGCGCGGAACGGGTCGAGGTTCGTGCCGGCTTCGTCGGCGAGCGTATCGGCGGCGGCGAGCAGACGCGGCGCGAAGCGTTCGCGGATCAGGCCGCCCTGCGCGAAACGGCCGATCGACGCGTAGCCGTAGCCCGTCACCGGGCGGCCGGCGCGCACGACATCGGTGACGACCGCGACGACGCTCGTGGTCAGGCCGCCGGACGGGATCGCCGGATCGGCATAGCGGGATACGGGAATCGCGCGTTCGTGGATCGCGGTGATGCGCATGGTCGGGGTTCCGGTGGGGCGTCCGGCGCAGGCGGGAGATTCGTGCGCTGCAGCGGAAACGGTGGACGGATCGCTGCATCTTAGGGGTTTGCGCGACCGCGTGCACGACCGGCGAGCGTCATCGTGTCGCCGCCGGACAACCGCGCGTTGAATTCAGCACCGGGTACGGTCGGATAGCGAGAGCCGCCGAGCGGGTGACCATGCTCGGCGCGCCATTTTTCGAACCGGATCGAGTCCGATTGAACCGGCATCCGCCGCTTGCCCTCCCGGCTCCGTGAACCGGAAGGATGTCGAGCGACGACGGTATGCTTGGATCGACCAGCCCGCTCAGGCGAAGACGAAGTACTTGCGCACCGTCTCCACCACTTCCCATGTCCCTTTCATGCCGGGTTCGATCACGAATACGTCACCGGCTTTCAGGTGCTGCGGCTCCTCGCCTTCCGGCGTGATGATGCAGTAACCATCGAGGAAGTGGCAGTACTCCCATTTTTCGTAGTTCACCTCGAACTTGCCCGGCGTGCAGATCCAGGTGCCCATGATCTTGCTGCCGTCCTTCGAGACGTACGCGTTGAGGTTGACGGTATGCGGATCGCCGCTAATGCGCCTCCACTTGGTCGCATCGAGGACAGGCGTCGGGCAGGTTTTGCGCAGAACGGTGATGAAATCGGACATGTCGGCTCCAGACTGACGATCGTGTAAGAGGCTTGTCACGTTAGTTCGAAAGCGTTGTCGCGACTTGTATGCTTCCGACACCGACTCGTCTATTTTCGACATGGGCTTGCGTGCAAAGGAAGGCAGGTTTCCTCCTCTGTCGGAAAGCTGCCATCCCGGTAACGCATGTCTTCCCACAGCAGTCGCCAGCGCACCGCATATTCGTCGTTGGTACCTTCCAGCAGGTACTTGTGAGCCACGCTGCCCTCGAGGAAGTAGCTCGGACAACCGACCTTGCCGCCCGGAAACCATGGCTCCCAGATACCGTCGACAGGGATCTCCCGATCGCTGCAAATCTCGCCGCTTGCGGATTCGTTCCTGGGCGGACACGGAGGAAGCGATGCCGGATATGCACGACCGAGAGGCCAATAGCGCCACGCAGGAAGGGGCGCGTCCGCGAACATGGATTCATAGGTCCAGTGCTCGAAAACACGGGTTCCGCCATCCGCACGCGTTCCGTATGCAAGCATCCCGGTAAAACCGGATCCGACCGTGCACTTGAGCGCGTAGCAAATCAATCTCTCGATCCATACGCCCTCCGCGAACCCGGTGGCATACACGGGATCCGCGAAGCTGGTGTCCTTCAGTCCCAGCGAATGGAAAAACGGATCGTATTTCCGGCCGATTTCAAGTGCGCTCCGTCCAAACAACAGGTCGCCGCCTTGCTGACTTCCTGCAAGCAGCGCGTCGTATGCCGCTCGTTTGTCGAGACCTCGGCGTAATGCGTCAATGCCCCGCTCCATTTGCGCGAGTGCCGCCAGGAAATCGTGCGTATACGCGGCCTCCAGCTCTGCCTGATTTGGGCTCGGTGTGTTCAATTGTTTGGCGTACGCGCCGAGGAAATCCCGATACAGACCAACGGCGTACTCGAGGAACGTGAAGCTCGTCCATTGCTTGAGCAGATAGAACGCCTTCGCCCGCGCTTCGTGTTCCTGCTCGGGAGTGATCGTCAATGCATTCAACATCATGGAACCTGTCCGCCCGTGGCCTCTTTGCCGGCATGAGCCACCGCTCGCCGCGCGTGGGCCTGTCGCCTGATCTTGGCCGATCGTTCGCGCTCTGCCGGGAAGAATGCCCGGGCCTCTGCTGGCGACTCGGCCATGAAATCCGACATCGATGCCACCGCTCCGCCCCGGATCCGGACTCGATTCGATACCGTCAGCCGAAACTCCCCGCTTGCCATATCGACTCGAATCCTTGTAGAATTACGCGTTCTGCGGGCGTCGTATAATGGCCATTACCTCAGCTTCCCAAGCTGATGACGTGGGTTCGATTCCCATCGCCCGCTCCAGTCCTTCTCAAACCCTTGCCGCGCAAAGCTCACTGGGTTTCCGGCAGCCGCCGAATCTCCCCCCTTCCAGCGATATCCGCCCCTGAATGTGAGTGGCGAAGCATTTCCGTCGCTCGTCCGTCGCAAGATCACCCAATCGCTCGTTCGTGACGAAAAATCCGGCGCCTGCTCCAGCCGCCTCGCGCACGCCGCCTCTACCTTGCAGCAAGAATCACGACGAGAATGGGCAGACACAGCAAACCGTGAAGCACGATCGCGCAATACGCCGGCCTTGCATCCGCTCCAGCATCGCCGTTCGCGTGGAGCAACGCACCTATCGCCCAAACGAGCCCACCGAGCGAAACGACGCCGCACAGGGCCACGACCGCCAGCGCCGCGCCGATCGCGCCGAATCCCGACGAACCGGCAAAGCTCCCCGAATCATTCACGATCGACATGCCGGCGATACCGGCGATCACGCACTCGGCCAGCGCGAGCATGGCCGGGCTGCTGCCGACCTTGCGGCGCACGGAAATCGTTTCACTCATGGCTTTTCTCTCCAAACGCCATTGATCGTGGTTCAAGCCGACGCATCATTTCTCACGACCGTTGCGAAAGCAACCACCGGAGGAACATGAAGCGCCATGTCGGCCGTTACCGCTTCTTGTCGTTCCAGTTGAACTGAAAACGCGCACGGTTCATTGTCATCATGCTGCGCGCGCGTCTGACACGTCCAGCCATGCCGGCTGCGTCAGCGATTCTACTCAATCGCCCCGCAGCGAGACATGGCCGTGCACTCACGGTCCGCACCAAGAAAAAAGGACACGCCCTCCGTCACCGGGAAAGCGTGTCCTAAAACCAGTGCCAGGGAGTGCGCCGTCAGCGCCGGCACCGGTCAACCTTGCGTCGCGCGAGCCGATCGCTCAGCTACCCTGCGCCACTTGCCAGGCCTCGTACAGATCGGGCCCGTCATCACGCGCACGGTGATAAACCAGCTTCATCTCGCGCTCATGCAGCGGCCGCGCAATCTCTACATACCCGCGCGCGGCCGACAGGTCGTACGGCTCGCCGTCCTCGTTCGAATACGCGTAATACACCTCGCTGACGCCCGCCAGATACATCGCCGACAGGCACATCGAACACGGATACCCGCTCGCGTACATCACCGCGCCGCTCAAATCGGTGCTGCCGAGCGCCTTGCTGGCGGCACGCACGGCCTGCATCTCGGCATGCGCGCTCGGGTCGCACGTCGCCTCCACTTCGTTGACCGAACGCGCGAGCACCTTGCCGTCGCGCACGAGCACGGCGCCGAACGGCCAGGTCTTGCGTTCGCGCACGTTCTCCATCGCGAGACGGATCGAATCGACGAGGTAGGTTTCGGTATGAGACATCGGCTTCTCCATTCAGGTGAGGTCAACTGCCGCGGTACGTCGAGAACGACCACGGCGAGCAGAGCAGCGGCACGTGATAGTGCTGTGCCGGATCGAATACGGTGAAACGGATCGGCACGACGTCGGACAGCGCGCTCGCGTCGTTGAAATGCGTGCCGATCGAGAAACGCAGTTCGAACTGCCCGGCCCGGGCTGCTTCGCTGCTCAACATCGGCGCGTCGGTGCGCCCGTCGGCGTTGCTGACCGTCCGCTTCAGCAGACGCGGCGGCGTCACGCTCAGGTCGTAGAGCTCGATCGGCACGCCGCCGATCGGCTTGCCGGTCGTCAGGTCGAGAACATGGGTGCTGATGCCAGCCATTCGCTTGCTCCAATTCGGGTCGGGGGTATCCGCAAAGAACCTGCCGCTCAGCTGCCGCGGTAGTACGTGTAGTTCCACGGCCCGAACTGCACGGGCAGATGCAGCCGCACCGATGCATCGGTGATGCGGAAGCGGATCGGCACCTCGGACAGGAACGCCGGCGACGGCAACCGCACGCCCTTCGTCCGGAAGTAATCGTCGACACGCATCAGCAGCTCGTAGTCGCCGGCCACGTACGTATTGCCGATCAGCAACGGTGCGTCGGTCCGTCCGCTCCGGTTGAGGACTGCGGTGCGGATCGACACGGATTCGCCCTTCTCGATCCGCGAAAACTCGACGTGCATGCCGGCTGCCGGCGCACCATGGTAGGTATCGAGCAGGTGGATGGTCAGCCGCGGGCTCGCGCCATGCTGCGAAATCGGATCGGCAGCCTGCGCGGGTTGCAAGGCATCGCCCTGCCCCGCCGGCAGCGTCGCGGCCTGTACACGGCCGGCCAGCAGCACGCCGCCGGCCGCGGCCATCGACGCCATCACGAACTGCCGGCGCTCACGCTTGATGATGTCGCTCATGATCAGGACTCCTTCGACTTTCGGGACTGCACGATGGCGGTCACGACCAGCACGGCGGCCATCAGCTCGATCGCCGCGACGAGGTAGAGGCCCGGCGCGAGACTGCCGGTCGCGCTCTTGACGAGCCCGAGCACGTACGGCGCACCGAAGCCGGCGAGGTTCGATACCGAATTGATCAGCGCGACGCCGATCGCCGCCGCACTGCCCGCCAGATACAGGTTCGGCAATTGCCAGAACACCGGAATCGCGCTCATCGTGCCGGCCAGCGCGATGATCATCGCGGCGATCGTGAACGCAGGCGCGACACCGGGCATCCCGAGCAGCACAGCCATCGCCGCCATCGCCAGTGCGCCGCATCCGGCGGGCACCGCGAAATGCCAGCGCACTTCCTGGTTCCGGTCGGAACGCGCGCCGTTCAGGATCATCCCCGCCGCGCCGAACACGTAAGCCAGCGCGGCGATCCAGCCGATCACCACCGTCGCACCGAAGCCCGAGTCGCGAATGATCGTCGGAATCCAGAACGTCAGCGCGGAGTTCGCGCACAGCAGGCAGAAGAAGATCGCGATCAGCAGCCACACCTTCGGATTACGGAACAGCGTGCGCCAGTCGTGGCCGCGCTCGCCGAGCTCGCGTTTGTCCGCGTCCAGCGCGTTGCGCACGACCTGCTGCTCGGCAACGGACAGCCACGTCGCCTGCTCGGGCCGGTCGGTCATGTAGAAGTACGCGACGACGCCCGCCAGCACCGACGGGATGCCCTCGATGACGAACAGCCATTGCCAGCCGTGGAAGCCGTGCGCACCGTCGAGCGACGTCATGATGCTGCCGGCCAGCGGGCCGCCGAGCACGCCGGCGATCGCCGACGCCGACATGAAGGTGCCGAACGCCTTCGCACGCCGCGAACTCGGATACCAGTAGGTGAGGTACAGGATGATGCCGGGGTAGAAGCCGGCTTCGAATGCGCCGAGCAGAAAGCGCAGGATGTAGAACTGCGTCGGCGTCTTGATGAACGACTGCAGGATGCAGATGATCCCCCAGCCGATCGTGATGCGCATGATGGTCTTCTTCGCGCCGATCTTCTGCAGCAACGCGTTCGATGGCACTTCGAAGAAGAAGTAGCCGAGAAAGAAGATGCCGGCGCCGAGCCCGTAGACGGCCTCGCTGAATTTGAGCGTATCGAGCATCTGCAGCTTCGCGAAGCCGATGTTCACGCGGTCCAGCCACGCGAGCACCCACAAAGCGCAGAGAAACGGCAGAAGGCGCCACGACACCTTGCGGTAGACGTGCTCCTCGAGCGTCGGCTCGACCGCCGAATAGACTGACGAATGCTGTTCCGTGACCGACACAGGTGTCTCCTGAAATGACGCGGCCGCGCTGCACCGGCGACGCGACCGCCCGTCCCGCGGCCATGCCATGCGGCGGATCGGGTCGAGCATCGGCGGCTTGCAAGGCCGTGATCTTGTTGTGAAGCCCGACCATATCGCAGGGCTCCCGCAGCAGACAGGCGCGGGTTGTTATAGGCCCCATAGCAAACCGCGCTGCTGGCCGCCCCGTACCGCTTCGCGGGGCGTCACCCGTCATGCGCGGCGATCGTTTCGCCCGGCTCGGCGCCGCTCCCTGCCATCTCGCCATTGCCGCACGCCCCGTTGACGCCGTTCGGCACTCGACGGCAAAGTGGAGCCGCTCAACGAATCCGAAATCACCATGCGCCACGACGACCCGCTCGACACCTACCTGCTTCGCGTGCTCTGCACGCTGGTCGAGGAACGCAGCGTGTCGCGCACGGCGATCCGGATGAATCAGTCGCAACCCGCGCTCAGCAGCGCGCTGAAACGCTTGCGCAAGCTGTTCGACGATCCGCTGCTCACGCGCGAAAAGAACGAGATGGTGCCCACCGAGCGCGCGCTGCAGCTCGCGCAGGACGCGCGGGTCGCGCTCAACGCGCTCGACAAGATGTTCAGCGCCGACGACGCCTTCGATCCGCAGCGCACCGACCGCACGTTCACGATCGCGATGCCCGACTACCTCGCACCGCCGTTCTTCGCGGACCTGGCGCGGCGGTTCCGCCAGCACGCGCCGAACGCGAAGCTCGTGACGCTGCCGATGGGGACCGACTACGACTACGAGAAAGCCCTCGCGGAAGGACAGGTCGACGTGGTGATCGGCAACTGGCCGACGCCGCCCGAGCATCTGCACATGAACGTGCTGCTGGAGGACGAAATCGTCTGCCTGATGTCGAAGGACAATCCGCTCGCGAAGCCCGGCAGGCTGACCGCCGAAAGCTATATCGACGCGTCGCACCTGGTGCCGCTGCCCTATTCGAGCTCGCAGCGCGGCGTCGTGGAAAGTTCGCTCGCGACGTTGCGCCTGAGCCGCGGCCGGCAGATGTCGTGCCCGTACTTCAGTCTCGCGCCGTACCTCGTCAGCGAGTCCGACCTGATCCTGACCACCGCGCGGCATTTCGCGGCCTACTACGCGCGCCGCCTGCCGCTGCTGATCCGCTCCGCGCCGTTCAACTTTCCGCTGATGCGCTTCTACGTGCTGTGGCATCCGAACAAGCATCGCTCGAACGCGCACGCGTGGCTGCGCGGGCTGCTGTCGGACAGCGGCGAGCGGCTGACGTCGATCGCCGGCACCGCGTGACGCGCACCACGCGGCAGGCCTGCAACGGCCGGCATGCGGGGTCGATGCGTCGACTGGTATACGGCCAATAGGTCTTGCCCACTTCTGGTCGGACCGGCGCGATTCCTATACTCGGAACCTCCATTCCCGCTCGAA
This sequence comes from Burkholderia sp. 9777_1386, assembly GCF_015712265.1. Lineage (NCBI taxonomy): Bacteria > Pseudomonadati > Pseudomonadota > Betaproteobacteria > Burkholderiales > Burkholderiaceae > Burkholderia > Burkholderia sp. 9777_1386. Next base: position 59,221 of record NZ_JACCQB010000033.1, read on the forward strand.
GGTTCCTGCAGACGATGTCCTCGACTCCACTCGACACCACCCACCTCGCCGCGCTCAACGCGATGACGAAGGACCAGTTCGTTCAAGCCCTCGGCGACATCTTCGAGCACTCGCCGGACGTCGCCGAAGCCGCATGGGCCGCGCGCCCGTTCGCGTCGGTCGACGCGCTGCACGACGCGATGATGGCCAGCATCCGCGCGCGCAGCATCGACGCGAGAAAGGCGTTCTTCGATCGCCATCCGGAGCTGTCGGCACAGGCGGTACGCGGCGGCGGGCTGACGCACGCATCGGTCAGCGAACAGACGAGCGCCGGTCTCGACGCGCTGACCGACGACGAGGAAATCCGCCTGCAGCGGATGAACCGCGCGTATCGCGAGCAACACGGTTTCCCGTTCATCATCTGCGTGCGCCACTACACGAAGGCCGGCATCTTCTTCGAACTGGAAAGCCGGGTGGCGCGCGACACCGCCTTCGAACTCGACTACGCGCTGAACCAGATCAAGGCGATCACGCGCCGCCGGCTCGATCAGCGCGTCGCGTGACGCACGCCGTGCCCGGTCGCGGAAACGAGGGCCGAAGCGGCATGCGCGTCGGCCCTCGGGCCATTTGACCCCGGCCCGGAGCGCGCCCGGCCGGGCGAGCGGCGCGCCGGCGGCGACCCGCACAACCTTGCCAGCCCGATCAAACCAGTCCATAATCCGGCTCTTTCCGGTTGGCTGAACGGGAAATCCTTAAGGATCAACGGCTTGACGGCGTATCGCCACTCCCGTCGCCACGTTCCGCAACCGCGCGCCAGCCGCCTCGTCGAAGGCGGCTTTTTTGTACCGCGCCGGCGCTTCCCGCGCGCCCGATGCCCTCGCCCGAACCGAGCCTTTCTCTGTACCGATGATGCACGACGATCCGAACGAAGCCGGCCTGCCGCCGCACGACGACGCCATTCCCGACGAAGCCGACCAAGCCGCCGAAGGCGCCGACGAAGTCAACCCGCTGCACCGCCGCCGTATCCGCAGCTTCGTGACGCGCGCCGGCCGCGTGTCGACCGGCCAGCGCCGTGCGCTCGACGAATTCGGCCCGCGCTTCGTGGTCCCGTATGCGCCGGAGCTGCCCGACTGGGACGCGATCTTCGGCCGCAGCGCACCGCGTATCCTCGAGATCGGTTTCGGGATGGGCGCGTCGACCGCGGAAATCGCCGCGCACCGCCCGGGCGACGACTTCCTCGGCGTCGAGGTGCACGAGCCGGGCGTCGGCGCGCTGCTGAAGCTGATCGGCGAGCAGGATCTGTCGAACATCCGCATCATCCAGCACGACGCGGTCGAGGTGCTCGAGCACATGATCGCGCCGGCAAGCCTCGACGGCGTGCACATCTTCTTCCCCGATCCGTGGCACAAGGCGCGTCACCACAAGCGCCGGCTGATCCAGCCGCCGCTCGTCGCGCATCTCGCATCGCGCCTGAAACCCGGCGCGTACCTGCACTGCGCGACCGACTGGCAGAACTACGCGGAGCAGATGCTTGAAGTACTCGGCGCGGAACCGACGCTCGAAAACACCGCCGCCGATTACGCACCGCGCCCCGACTACCGTCCGGTGACGAAATTCGAACGGCGCGGGCTGCGGCTCGGCCACGGCGTGTGGGACCTGGTGTTCCGCAAGCGCGCAAGCTGAGCGGCTTCGCCCCACGCAAAATGAAAAAGCCCGACCGGCATCTCTCGCCGGTCGGGCTTTTTCATGGGCCCGCGCATCGGCCCATGCTCGGCATCACGCCCAGTTCAACCACCCGCTGTAACCCACCAGCAACACGAACAGCCCGAACGCGATCCGGTACCACGCAAATACCGTGAAGTCGTGCGTCGCGACGTAGCGCAGCAGCCAGCGCACGCACACGAACGCACTGACGAACGCCGCGACGAGCCCGAGCGCGAACAGCCCGAGCGAATCGACGGTGAACGCCTGCCAGTCCTTGACGGTTTCGTACAGCGTCGCGCCGAAGATGATCGGGATCGCGAGAAAGAACGAGAATTCGGTGGCCACGCGGCGGTCGAGCCCGAACAGCATCCCGCCGATGATCGTCGAGCCCGAGCGCGACATGCCGGGCACCAGCGCGAAGCACTGCGCGATCCCGACCTTGAACGCGTCGAGCGGCGTCAGCGCATCGACCGACAGCACGCGCGGCGGCTCGCTGCGTTCGCGCTGCCGCGCCTCGGCCCACAGGATGATCGCGCCGCCCACGACGAGCGCGAACGCGACGGGCACCGGCGAGAACAGCACGGCCTTGATCTTCTTCTCGAACAGGAGACCGAGCGCGATCGCGGGAATCGTCGCGATCACGACGTTCAGCGTGAAGCGCTGCGCATCGGGCCGGCTCGGCAGCCCGGACACGACGGACACGATCCGCTGCCGGTATTCCCAGCAGACCGCGAGGATCGCGCCGAACTGGATCACGACGTCGAACGTCTTCGCGTGCGAATCGTTGAAATTCAGGAAGCTGCCCGCGACGATCAGATGACCGGTGCTCGACACCGGCAGGAATTCCGTCAGCCCCTCGACGACGCCGAGGATCAATGCCTTGCAGATCAGGATCCAGTCCATCCGTGGCCCAACTCCGAAATGGTCGAAAGAAAAGGCCACTCTTGCGCGCGCGGCCCGCCCGGCCGTGCGCGCGCCGTCGTCACTTTTCGACGATCGCCACGCGTATGCCGTTTGTAAGAATCGTAATTGTACCGGGTTCGTAGTTCACCCCGGCAAATTGGAGCTGTTCGGGCTTGAACGTGTAGATCGGATAGTTGGTCAGCAACTGCGTCGCCAGCAGGCCGGCGGCCGCGCCGACCTGCTGCGCGTACATCTGCGCATCGCCGTCGAGCACGAGGCTGTCGACGGCCGGCGCCTTCAGCACGACCGAGCGGCTCGGCGCGTCGTACGCGAGCTGGCCCGACACGGTGAACTTGCCGCTGACGGGCCCGCGCAGGAACGGGCTCGCGAAATGGGCGTCGAGCTGCACGGCGACGCGGTTCTGGTCGGGCAGCAGGTTGACGGCCGGGTTCGCGAGCGACACGTCGACCACCTGCGCGACCGTCTTCTGGTAAGGAAACTTGCGCGCGACGGCCTTCTGCACGTCGCCGCGCGAGAACGTGTAGTGATCGGGAATGAACGGGAACGTCGACGCGCACGCGGCAAGCGATACGCACACGCCGACGGCGCCGATGGCGGCAGCGAGAAAACGGCGCCGGCCGGGCGCGCGAGCAACGGTCATGCTGAACCCTCTCCTGGATGCGCCGGCCGCGTCGCGGCCTCGAGGCGTGTGAGCCACGCGAGCGAGTCGTCGCGCGACGCGCCGCACATGTCGGCGGACGGCTGCAGCCCGGAACAGCACGCGGGGCGCTCGGGCCGGCCGAAGATCATGCAGCGCAGGTCGTCGCCGAGCTGCACGCAGCGCACGCCGGCCGGCTTGCCGTCGGGCATGCCCGGAATCGGGCTGGAAATCGACGGCGCGATGCAGCACGCGCCGCAGCCCTCGCGGCACGCATGCGGCGGCGGGACTTCGGCGGGCGCCAGGCGGACAGGCATTTCGACGGACACTCGGCTCTCTCGACGAACAACGAAAAACGGTGCGGCAACCGGACGCGGCGTCCGGCAGCCCCACCCCGCATTGTGCCATCGCCCGCTGCGACGTTATTACACAATGCAGCCCGATCGCGCGTTCATATACTCGGAAGCATCCCAAAAAGCGCGAGACCGCCATGCGTTCTGGTTCTGCCGACACGATGTTCCGTCCCGATTTAGTCGCGAAATACGGCGCGAACGGGCCGCGCTATACGTCGTACCCCACCGCGCTGCAGTTCCGCGACGATTTCGACCCGGCCGACTACGGTCGCGCGGCGCGCGACCCCGGCGCATCGTCGAGCGACCTGTCGCTGTACTTCCACATCCCGTTCTGCAACACCGCGTGCTTCTACTGCGGCTGCAACAAGATCGCGACCAACAACCGCCGCCGCGCGCGCCCGTATCTCGACCAGCTCAAGCGCGAAATGGCGCTGCAGGCCGCGCTGTTCGATCCGTCCCGCCCCGTCACGCAACTGCACTGGGGCGGCGGCACGCCGACCTTCCTGTCCGACGACGAAACGGCCGAGCTGATGGCGGCCACGCGCGAGCATTTCTCGCTCGCGCCGGATACCGACGCCGAGTTCTCGATCGAAATCGACCCGCGCACGGTCACGCCGGCCACGCTCGTGCACCTGCGCACGATTGGCTTCAACCGGTTGAGCCTCGGCGTGCAGGATTTCGACCCGGTCGTGCAGCAGGCGATCAACCGCATCCAGCCGCTCGCGATGACCGCCGACCTGCTCGGCGCCGCGCGCGCGACGGGCTTTCATTCGGTCAGCGTCGACCTGATCTACGGGCTGCCGCACCAGACGGTCGCGGTGTTCGCGCGCACGCTCGAGACGATCATCGAACTCGCGCCCGATCGGCTGTCGGTGTTCGGCTACGCGCACATGCCGCACCTGTTCAAGATGCAGCGGCAGATCGACGACACGACGCTGCCGCCGCCCGAAACGCGCATCGCGCTGCTCGGCCTCGCGATCGACATGCTGACGTCGGCCGGCTACGTGTACATCGGGATGGACCACTTCGCGCGGCCGTCCGACGAGCTGGTGCGCGCGCAGCGCAACGGCACGCTGCAGCGCAATTTCCAGGGCTACAGCACGCGTGCGGATACCGACCTGATCGGCTTCGGCGTGTCGTCGATCGGCAAGGTCGGCGACGTCTACGCGCAGAACGCGAAGGACCTGCCCGCGTACGGCGCCGCGCTCGACGCGGGCCGGCTGCCGATCGCGCGCGGCGTGCGGCTCACGCCGGACGACCGGCTGCGCCGCGACGTGATCACGCAACTGATGTGCAACCTGGAACTGCCGTTCTCGCATGTGGAGGCCGCGCACGGCATCCGCTTCGCCGATCATTTCGCACGCGAGCTCGACGCGCTGCGCCCGTTCGAGCGCGACGGGCTGCTGACGATCGCGCGCGACCGCCTGACGATCCACCCGGCCGGCCGGATGGTCGTACGCAACATCGTGATGGCGTTCGATGCGTACCTCGGCCAGACGCCGCGGCAGCGCTACTCGCGCACGGTTTAGGGCCGGTTCGCGCCGGCCACGGGCGGGCCGCCGGCCGCAAGCAGGCGGCCGGTTTGATACAGTGTGAGGCTTACATCCGCTTCGCCAGCCCCCCAAGATGCGCACCACCAAAGCGACCCACGCGGTCGAACGCCTGAAGACCCGCTCCGGCAACCCGCAATTCGCGGCCGTCGCGATGGCGGGCGGCCTGTTCTATCTCGTCGACCGCTCGGGCGGCACCGCCGAGAAGCGCTGCGAGCCGCTGCCGCTCGACGAATTCGTCAAGTTCGTCGACGAATTCGGCCCCAAAAAACCGCGCAAGGCGAGCAAGCTCGACCTCGCGTTCGAGGCGCAGATCAAGAAGAGCAAGGGGTAAAGGTCTGTTGCAGGCCGCCTGAAGGCTTCGCGGCCGTGCCCTTTGGTACAATCACGAAGTTTCTCTATCCCCGCTGATGGCCGACCTGGCTGCGTGACCACACCATGAATATCGAAAACGCGCGTTTCAACATGATCGAACAGCAGATCCGTCCGTGGGACGTGCTGGATCTGGATGTCCTGGGCCTGCTGTCGATCGTCAAGCGTGAAAACTACGTTCCGGCCCAATACCGCGATCTCGCATTCGCCGATCTCGAACTGCCGCTGCCCGGCGGCGCCAGCAAGATGCTGTTCCCGCGCGTCGAAGCGCGCGTGCTGCAGGAGCTGGGCGTCAAGAAGCACGAGAACGTGCTGGTGATCGGCGCGGGCTCGGGTTACCTCGCCGCGCTGTTCGCGCATCGCGCGCAGCACGTGACGGCCGTCGAGATCGATCCGGCGATCGCGAAATTCGCGGAAGACAACCTGCGCAACGACGGCGTGACCAACGCCGAAGTCGTGCTCGGCGACGGTTCGCGCGGCTGGGCCGCGAAGGCGCCGTACGACGTGATCTGCGTCGCGGGCGGCCTGCCGGTCGTGCCGCAGGAAATGCTCGAACAGCTCAAGGTCGGCGGCCGCCTGTCGGCGTTCGTCGGCGGCCGTCCGGTGATGAAGGCGCAGATCATCACGCGCATCGACGACAAGCAGTACCGCGTGGCCGACGTGTTTGAAACGTACATCGACCACCTCGTCAACGCGATCGAGCCGTCGCGCTTCAAGTTCTGAGCGGCGGAGCCTCCATGCAGATCCTGACGCCCGCGATGCTCGCGGAATGGCTCGGCGACACGGCGCGCCCCGCGCCGGTCGTGCTCGACGTGCGCGAGCCGTGGGAAATCGCGACCGCGCAGATCGCCGGCAGCGTGTCGATTCCGATGCAGCAGATTCCCGCGCGCAGCGAAGAGCTCGACGACGAAGCGGAAATCGTCTGCGTGTGCCATCACGGGATGCGCAGCGCGCAAGTCGCGATGTTCCTCGAATCGCGCGGCTTCACCAAGCTGTACAACCTGCAAGGCGGGATCGACGCGTGGTCGCGCGACGTCGATCCGTCCGTGCCGCGCTACTGACCGATCCTTCCGGCCGCGCATCACGCGCCGCCGCACCGCCCGGCCCCCGCCGCCGGCCGCACCGATCCGCCGAACGGGCGCGCATTGCGCGCCCGTTTCTCTTTTCCGCGCGCCGTTCCGTCGTTTCCCGCGTCGCGGCGCCGCGGCACCGACGTGCACCATTTGCGCCCGCGCGTCTGCACCGCAACGGACCGCGCATGCTGCACGACGCGTCATCCGCACCGCCCCGATGCCCGCCGATGCCCCGCGCAGGCACGCCGGACGTGCATCCGCGCGACTGGCACATGCCTTGCGTTACACGATGGCCGGCGCCGCCACGGCGCACGCACATCCAACACGACAAGGGGATCCCGATGAAACGTCGCAGTCTGTTGAAGTTCGGTTCGATGGCCGGCGCGCTCGCGCTGGCGGGCAAGAGCCCGTTCGCGCACGCGGCCGATGCGGGCACCGGCCCGATCAAGGTCGGCATCCTGCATTCGCTGTCGGGCACGATGGCGATCTCGGAGACGTCGCTGAAGGACACCGCGCTGATGACGATCGCCGACATCAACAAGAGCGGCGGCGTGATGGGCCGCAAGCTCGAACCGGTGGTGGTCGACCCGGCGTCGAACTGGCCGCTGTTCGCCGAAAAGGCGCGCCAGCTGCTCACGCAGGACAAGGTCGCGTGCGTGTTCGGCTGCTGGACGTCGGTGTCGCGCAAGTCGGTGCTGCCGGTGTTCGAGGAGCTGAACGGGCTGCTCTACTACCCGGTGCAGTATGAAGGCGAGGAAATGTCGCGCAACGTGTTCTACACGGGCGCCGCGCCGAACCAGCAGGCGATTCCCGCCGTCGAGTACCTGATGAGCGCGGAAGGCGGCGGCGCGAAGCGCTTCTTCCTGCTCGGCACCGACTACGTGTATCCGCGCACGACCAACAAGATCCTGCGCGCGTTCCTGAAATCGAAGGGCGTGAAGGACGCCGACATTCAGGAGGTCTACACGCCGTTCGGCCACAGCGATTACCAGACCATCGTCGCGAACATCAAGACCTTCGCGCAGGGCGGCAAGACGACCGTGGTCTCGACGATCAACGGCGACTCGAACGTGCCGTTCTACAAGGAGCTGGGCAACCAGGGGATCAAGGCGACCGACGTGCCGGTGGTCGCGTTCTCGGTCGGCGAGGAAGAGCTGCGCGGGATCGATACGAAGCCGCTGGTCGGCCACCTCGCCGCGTGGAACTACTTCATGTCGGTGAAGAACCCGACCAACACGAAATTCAAGGACCAGTTCGCCGCATGGGTGAAGGCGAACAACCTGCCGGGCGGCGCGAAGCGCGTGACCAACGATCCGATGGAAGCGACCTACGTCGGCATCCATATGTGGAAGCAGGCCGTCGAGAAGGCGAAGAGCACCGACGTCGACAAGGTGCGCGTCGCGATGATCGGCCAGACGGTCGCCGCGCCGTCGGGCTTCACGCTCGCGATGGACGGCAACCATCACCTGCACAAGCCGGTGATGATCGGCGAGATCCGTGGCGACGGGCAGTTCAACGTCGTGTGGAAGACGAAGACGGCCGTGCGCGCGCAACCGTGGAGCCCGTTCATCGCGGGCAACCAGGGCAAGCCGGACGTCGTCAGCTCGATTCCGGCGTTCCTGCGCCGGCAGCGCGCCGCGCTGGCCTGACGTCGAGCGGCGCGTCGCGCTTCGTGTGCGACGTGCCGCTCGCCCGCCCGCTGCCGATGCGCCGGCCACGCTTGCCGTGACGGACCGTCGGCAACGGCGCAGCGCCGCCCCACTCCGCTTCCCCACGCCCGACAGGATTTCCCGATGCCAACACGCTTTCGCCGAGCCGCCCGCGCGATCGCGGCATGCGCCGCCCTCGCGGGCCTGCTGCCGCACGCCGCGTTCGCGCTGACGGCGGCCGATACCGCCGCGCTCGCCGGCGACGACTTCGACGCGAAGACGGCCGCGATCGAACGGCTCGCCGCCGACACCGATCCGCGCGCCGTTGCGGTGCTCAATGCGCTGTCGAGCGGCGATGCGCTCGCGACCGGCGACGGCCGCCTGCTGATCCAGTCCGGCGACACCGCGCACGACGCGCTCACGCAGGCCGCGACGCCGGCCGGCGACGCGCAGCCGGTGATGCTGAACAACCTGCTGCGCACGAAGATCGCCGGCGCGCTGTCGGGCCTCGCGCTCGCGTCGCCCGACGTGGCCGCGCGCCGCGACGCGATCGACGCGCTGCTGAAGTCGCCCGACCCGGCGCTCAAGCCGATGATCGACCGCGCCCGCGCAAAGGAAACCGATCCGGCGCTGAAACGCCGCCTCGACGCGCTGTGGGCGATCGCCGCGCTGCACGATCCCGATCCGGCGAAGCGTCTCGAAGCCGTGCAGGTGGTGGCCGCGCGCAGCGACCTCGACATGATCGAACAACTGCGCCCGCTCGTCGCGAAAAACGCGGACGGCAGCTACGCGGAACCTGACGCGCGCGTGCGCGACGCCGCGCAACACGGGCTCGATACGTTGCACGCGCTGCAGCGCCGCGGCGAAATCGTCGGCACGGTGTTCGCCGGCCTGTCGCTCGGCAGCGTGCTGCTGCTCGCTGCGCTCGGCCTCGCGATCACGTACGGGCTGATCGGCGTGATCAACATGGCGCATGGCGAATTCCTGATGATCGGTGCGTACGCAACCTATGTCGTGCAGACGCTGGTCCAGCGCTACGCGCCCGGCGCATTCGACTGGTATCCGCTCGTCGCCGTGCCGGTGTCGTTCGCGGTGGCCGCGCTCGTCGGCATCGTGCTCGAACGGCTCGTGCTGCGGCACCTGTACGGCCGCCCGCTCGAAACGCTGCTCGCGACCTTCGGCGTGAGCCTGATCCTGATCCAGGCGACGCGCATGCTGTTCGGCGCGCAGAACGTGCAGGTCGTGAACCCGTCGTGGATGAGTGGCGGCGTGACGGTGATGCAGAACCTGATCCTGCCGTACAACCGGCTCGCGATCCTCGCGTTCGCGCTCGCGGTGGTGGTCGTCGCGTGGGCCGTGCTGACGAAGACGCGGCTCGGCCTGTTCGTGCGCGCGGTCACGCAGAACCGCCGGATGGCAGCCTGCGTCGGCGTGAAGACCGCGCGGGTCGACGCGTATGCGTTCGCGTTCGGGGCGGGCATCGCCGGCCTCGGCGGCTGCGCGCTGTCGCAGATCGGCAACGTGGGCCCCGATCTCGGCCAGAACTACATCATCGACTCGTTCATGGCCGTCGTGCTCGGCGGTGTCGGGCAGATCGCCGGCACCGTGCTCGGCGGCTTCGGACTCGGCCTCGCGAGCAAGGCGATCGAACCGTTCTGGGGTGCCGTGCTCGCGAAGATCGCGGTGCTCGTGATGATCGTGCTGTTCATCCAGAAACGCCCGCAGGGCATGTTCGCCCCGAAGGGCCGCAGCGCGGAGGCTTGACGTGACTTCATTCACCGATTCGATATCGAACCCGGTCGCCGACACGTCGAAGCCCGCTGCCGCCGGACGCGCGGCGGACGGCTTCGCGCTCGGCCTGCCGCCCCGCCCCGCGCTGCTGTCGCGCCGCGCATGGCTCGCGCTCGTCGCGCTGTGCGTGGCGATCGGCATCGGCGTGCCGCTCGCCGCACTCGTCGCGCCCGAAGCCAGCGCGTTCCACCTGTCCGCGTACGCGATGACGCTCGCGGGCAAGCTGATGTGCTACGCGATCGCCGCGCTCGCGCTCGACCTCGTGTGGGGCTACTGCGGCATCCTGAGCCTCGGCCACGGCCTGTTCTTCGCGCTCGGCGGCTATGCGATCGGCATGTACCTGATGCGCGAGATCGGCCGCGACGGCAAGTACGGCAGCGACCTCCCCGACTTCATGGTGTTCCTCGACTGGCACCAGTTGCCGTGGTACTGGAGCGGTACGCAGCATCTCGCGTGGGCGCTCGCGCTGGTCGTGCTGGTGCCGGCCGTGCTCGCGTGGGTGTTCGGCTTCTTCACGTTCCGCTCGCGCGTGAAGGGCGTGTACCTGTCGATCATCACGCAGGCGCTGACGTTCGCCGCGATGCTGCTGTTCTATCGCAACGAGACGGGCTTCGGCGGCAACAACGGCTTCACCGACTTCAAGCGCATCGCCGGCTTCGCGATCACGTCGCCGGGCACGCGCACGGTGCTGTTGCTGCTGACGTTCGCGACCCTCGTGCTCGCGTTCGTCGCCGCGCGCGCGATCGTCACGAGCAAGCTCGGGCGCGTGGTGACCGCGGTGCGCGACGGCGAGACGCGGCTGATGTTCCTCGGCTACAGCCCGCTCGCGTACAAGCTGTTCGTGTGGACCGTGTCGGCCGTGCTGTGCGGCATCGCCGGCGCGCTGTACGTGCCGCAGGTCGGCATCATCAATCCCGGCGAGATGTCGCCCGGCAACTCGATCGAAATGGCGATCTGGGTCGCGGTGGGCGGACGCGGCACGCTGATCGGGCCGATCGTCGGCGCGTTCGCGGTAAACGGCGCGAAGAGCGTCTTCACCGCGTACTTCGCCGAATACTGGCTGTTCTTCCTCGGTCTGATCTTCGTGCTCGTGCCGCTCTTGCTGCCGCGCGGGATCATGGGCCTCGTCGAAACCGTGCTCGCGAAGGGGAAACGCGCATGAATGGAACGGCGCTCTACCAGTTCACGCCGCCCCCCGAGGACGAGCTGACCGTCAGCGGCAGCGCGTCGATGGGGCGCGTCGTGCCGCCCGGCATCGATTCGTCGCACGGCACGATTCTCTATCTCGAGGACATCGAGGTGAGCTTCGACGGGTTTCGCGCGCTGAAGAAGCTGTCGCTCGCGATCGACGCGGGCGAGCTGCGCTGCGTGATCGGCCCGAACGGCGCGGGCAAGACGACGATGATGGACGTCATCACCGGCAAGACGCGGCCCGATGCGGGCAAGGTGTTTCTGGGCCAGACGATCGACCTCGCGCGGATGAACGAACCCGAGATCGCGCGGGCGGGCATCGGCCGCAAGTTCCAGAAGCCGACCGTGTTCGAACAGCATCCGGTATGGGAAAACCTCGAACTCGCGATGCAGACCGACAAGGGCTGGCTCGCGTCGCTGCGCGCGCGGCTCGACCGCACCGCGCAGGCGAAGATCGAGGAGACGCTCGCACTGATCGGCCTCGAAAGCCATGCGTATCGCGCGGCCGGCGAACTGTCGCACGGCCAGAAGCAGCGGCTCGAAATCGGCATGCTGCTGATGCAGCGCCCCGCGCTGCTGCTGCTCGACGAGCCGGCGGCCGGGATGACCGACCACGAGACGATGGAACTCGCCGAGCTGCTGAACACGCTGCGCGGCACCTGCTCGATGATGGTCGTCGAGCACGACATGGAATTCGTCGCGGCGCTCGCGGGCGACACGGGACGCGTGACGGTGATGGCCGAAGGCGCGGTGCTCGCGCACGGCACGCTCGACCAGGTCAAGCGCGACGACGCGGTGATCGAGTCTTACCTCGGACGATGATGCGATGCTGAAAATCGAAGCGCTGAACCAGTACTACGGCGGCAGCCATATCCTGCGCAACGTGAACCTCGTCGCCGACGACGGCAAGCTCACCGTGCTGCTCGGCCGCAACGGCGTCGGCAAGAGCACGCTGCTGCGCTGCCTGATGGGCGTCGTCGCCGCGAAAAGCGGCAGCGTGTCGTGGCGCGGCACCGCGCTCGGCGCACTGCCGCCGTATGCGCGCGTCGCGGCGGGGCTCGCGTACGTGCCGCAGGGCCGCGACATCTTTCCGCGGCTCACCGTCGAGGAAAACCTGCTCGTCGGCGCGGCGAGCCGCAAGGCGCCGTCGAAAGTGCCCGATCGCATCTACGACCTGTTCCCGGTGCTCAAGGACATGCGCGCACGGCGCGGCGGCGACCTGTCGGGCGGCCAGCAGCAGCAGCTCGCGATCGGCCGCGCGCTGATGAGCGAGCCGCAGTTGCTGATCCTCGACGAGCCGACCGAAGGCATCCAGCCGTCGATCATCCAGGACATCGGCCGCACGCTGCGCCAGCTCGTCGACGAATCGCGGATGACCGTGCTGCTCGTCGAACAGTATTACGATTTCGCGCAATCGATCGCCGACCGGTACTGGGTGATGAGTCGTGGCGAGATCGTCGCGGGCGGGGAAGCACAGGACATGGAGACGAACGGGGTGCGGGAGCTGATCGCGGTGTGATGGGCGGCACCGCGGTAGGCACGGCGGTAGGCACCGCGGTAGGCACGGCGAGGGACACGTACGGTCGGCTCGCGGGACGCACGCACGCGGCGCTTCCTACGAACGCGGCATCTGCATTATTGTTCCGGTAGCATCCACGTTCTTCGCACCCGCTTCCTCGTTTCCCGTTCGCCGCCGATGTCCGCCCCCGATTCGCACGCCTCGCTGTCCCGCCCCGCCGTCGCCAAGTCGTGGCGCGGCCGCCTCGAACTCGGCTTCGAGCGGCACGGTGCGCGCACGACGCTCGCGCACCGGCTGCACGACGGCCCGCTGCGCGTGCAGCGGCCGCTGTACCCGGAAGGCGACGCAATCTGCCACGCGGTGATCGTGCATCCGCCGGGCGGCGTCGCGGGCGGCGACCGGCTCGACATCGACATCGCGCTCGGCGACGGCACGCACGCGGTGCTGACGACGCCGGGCGCGACCAAGTGGTACAAGTCGAACGGCCTCGACGCGACACAGCGTATCGGCATCGCGGTCGGCGCGCATGCGAAGCTCGACTGGCTGCCGCAGAACAACCTGTTCTTCGACGCGGCGCACGCGGCGCTCGACTTCACGGTGACGCTCGGCGCAGGCGCGAGCGCGATCGGCTGGGACGCGACGCAGCTCGGCCGGCAGGCGGCCGGCGAAACCTGGTCGGCAGGACGCATCGCGTCGACCTCGGCGCTCGTCGATGCCGACGGCCGGCCGCTGTGGACCGAGCGCGCGCTGCTCGACGCGCGCGACCCGCTGCGCGGCGCGCTGCAGGGCCTCGCCGGTTTTCCCGTCTACGGCACGCTGTGGGCCGCCGGCGCCGCGTGCGACGCGGCGCTCGCCGAAGCGCTCGCCGCGCGCATGCCGTTCGACGACACGCTGCGCGCGGGCGCCACCTGCGTGACGCCCGGCGTCGTGCTCGTGCGTGCGCTCGCGACGTCGATGGAAGCGCTGCAGCGCCACTTCACCGACTGCTGGCTGCAGTTGCGACCGATCGTGCACGGCGTCGACGCGCGGCCGCTGCGTCTCTGGCAAACCTGAACGCGCGCATCACGCACCGTTTCGGCGCAGCCCGCGACACGCGCCGCACCCTCTCCATGCATCGCGCACCACGAACGCGCATCGCACCGCGTGCGATGCACATGGCACGCACCTTGCTCCTTACATAAGCGATACACGACGCACGCAAAACAGCGCGGTGCTACGATGAACCGCGCGCCCGCCCGTTGCGTGCGCACCGATAAAAATTACGTTTTCCTGAACGTCTGCCTTCATGAAACTGACTCCCCGCGAAAAGGACAAGCTGCTGATCTTCACGGCGGCGCTGCTCGCCGAACGCCGCCGTGCGCGCGGCCTGAAGCTCAACTATCCGGAGGCGGTCGCCTTCATCACCGCGGCGCTGATGGAAGCCGCGCGCGACGGCAGGACGGTGGCCGAGGTGATGCACTACGGCACGACGCTGCTCACGCGCGACGACGTGATGGACGGCGTGCCGGAAATGATTCCCGACATCCAGGTCGAAGCGACCTTCCCCGACGGCACGAAGCTCGTGACCGTCCACCACCCGATTCCGTGAGGCCCCGCATGATCCCCGGCGAAATCCTCACCGACGACGGCGAACACGAACTGAATGCGGGCCGTGCGACGCGCTCGCTCGTCGTCGCGAACACCGGCGATCGCCCGGTGCAGGTCGGCTCGCACTATCACTTCTTCGAAGTCAACGACGCGTTGTCGTTCGACCGCGCGGCCGCGCGCGGCTTCCGGCTCAACATCGCGGCCGGCACGGCCGTGCGCTTCGAGCCCGGCCAGACGCGCACCGTCGAGCTCGTCGCGCTCGCGGGCGAGCGCGCCGTCTACGGTTTTCAGGGCAAGGTGATGGGGCCGCTGTAAGCCGCGCCCCGCTCTTCAGGAACAGCAACATGACACTACGCTTGAGCCGCCGCGCGTACGCGGAAATGTTCGGGCCGACGACGGGCGACCGCGTCCGGCTCGCCGATACCGAACTGCTGATCGAGATCGAACGCGACTTCACCACGTACGGCGAGGAAGTGAAATTCGGCGGCGGAAAAGTGATCCGCGACGGGATGGGCCAGTCGCAGCGCGTGGCCGCCGACGTGCCCGACACCGTCATCACGAACGCGGTGATCCTCGATCACTGGGGCATCGTGAAGGCCGACATCGCGATCAAGCACGGCCGCATCGCCGCGATCGGCAAGGCCGGCAACCCCGACATCCAGCCGGGCGTGACGATCGCGATCGGCGCCGCGACCGAAGTCATCGCCGGCGAAGGGCTGATCGTGACCGCGGGCGGCATCGACACGCACATTCACTTCATCAGCCCGCAGCAGATCGACGAGGCGCTCGCGTCGGGCGTCACGACGATGCTCGGCGGCGGCACGGGGCCGGCCACCGGCACCAACGCGACGACCTGCACGCCAGGCCCGTGGCACATGGAGCGGATGCTGCAGGCCGCCGACGGCTGGCCGATCAATCTCGGCTTTCTGGGCAAGGGCAACGCGAGCCTGCCGCAGCCGCTCGTCGAGCAGATCGCGGCCGGCGCGATCGGTTTGAAACTGCACGAGGACTGGGGCACGACGCCCGCCGCGATCGACAACTGCCTGTCGGTGGCCGACGACACCGACACGCAGGTCGCGATCCACACCGACACGCTGAACGAGGCCGGGTTCGTCGAATCGACGGTCGCCGCGTTCAAGGGCCGCACGATCCACACGTACCACACCGAAGGTGCGGGCGGCGGCCATGCGCCCGACATCCTGAAGGTGTGCGGCGAGATGAACGTACTGCCGTCGTCGACCAATCCGACGCGCCCGTACACGATCAACACGCTCGACGAGCATCTCGACATGCTGATGGTGTGCCATCACCTCGATCCGTCGATCGCCGAGGATCTCGCGTTCGCCGAATCGCGCATTCGTCGCGAGACGATCGCGGCCGAGGACATCCTGCACGATCTCGGCGCGCTGTCGATGCTGTCGTCCGATTCGCAGGCGATGGGCCGCGTCGGCGAAGTGATCATCCGCACCTGGCAGACCGCGCACAAGATGAAGGTGCAGCGCGGCGCGCTGCCGGAGGACACCGCGCGCAACGACAACTTCCGCGCGAAGCGCTACGTCGCGAAGTACACGATCAACCCGGCGCTCACGCACGGCATCGCGCATGAAGTCGGCTCGATCGAGCCCGGCAAGTGGGCCGACCTCGTGCTGTGGGAGCCTGCGTTCTTCGGGATCAAGCCGTCGATGATCCTCAAGGGCGGCATGATCGCGCTCGCGCAGATGGGCGACCCGAACGCGTCGATCCCGACGCCGCAGCCGGTTCACTATCGCGAGATGTTCGCGACGCGCGGCGGGGCGCTCGCGCGCACGTCGCTGACCTTCGTGTCGCAGATGGCGGCCGATGCGGGCATCGCGGAACGCTATGGCCTCGCGAAGCGGATCGTGCCGGTGCGCAACTGCCGCAACGTGACGAAGGCCGACATGATTCACAACGCCTGGCGTCCGTCGATCAGCGTCGATCCGGAAACCTACGACGTGATCGCCGACGGCCAGTTGCTCACCTGCGAGCCGGCGACGGTGCTGCCGATGGCGCAGCGCTATTTCCTGTTCTGATTCGAGATCCTCGGTTTCATGCGCACCCTCGACAAACGTATTGCCCCGAACGTGAAACTCGCCGCGTCGCTCGTCGCGCGCGCGCCGACGCTCACGCTCGCCTATGACGCCCGCTGCAAGAGCCGCCTCGCGGCGACGCTCGATACCGGCGAGGACGTCGCGGTCCTGCTGCCGCGCGGCACCGTGCTGCGCGACGGCGACGTGCTCGTCGCCGACGACGGCGCGCTCGTGCGCATCGCCGCGGCGCCCGAAACCGTGCTGCTCGTGCGCGCGACCGACCCGCTCACGCTGATGCGCGCCGCGTACCATCTCGGCAACCGTCACACGCCGGTCGAGATCGGCGACGGCTACCTGAAGCTCGAAGCCGACCCGGTGCTCGCGGACATGCTGCGCCGGCTCGGCACGCGGGTCGAAGAGGCACGCGCGCCGTTCCAGCCGGAAGCCGGTGCGTACGGCGGCGGCCACAAGCACGGGCACGACGCGACGTTCGCCGAGGATTACGCGCTCGCGCAGCAGGTGTTCGGCGAACATCACGGGCATGCGCATTCGCACGATCACGATCACGATCACGATCATCAGCATGGTCCCGGCTGCACGCACGGCCACCACGGTCATGACCACCACTGAACTCGTCGCGCTGCTGCACCTCGCGTCGCCGGCGCTGCCGATCGGCGCATACAGCTATTCGCAGGGCCTCGAAGCCGCGCTCGACGCGAACCTGATCCGCGATGCCGATTCCGCGCGCGACTGGATTGCCAGCGGCCTGACCGACGTGCTCGCGCACGGCGAACTGCCGTTCCTCGCACACCAGCTCGCCCGCTGGCAGACCGACGACACACACGCGCTCGCCGCCGAGAATGCGTGGTTCGTCGCGAGCCGGGAATCGGCCGAACTGCGCCGCGAAACCGAACAGATGGGCTGGTCGCTCGCGCAGCTGTGCGCGTCGCTCGAATGGGGCGACGCCGCACGCCGCGCGACGCTCGCGTCGCTGTCGCCGATCGCGCTGCCGACCGCATTCGCGTACGCGGCCGCCGCACACGATGCCAGCGCCGACGCGACGCTCGCCGCGTACGCGTTCGGCTGGGTCGAGAACCAGACGTCCGCCGCGCTGAAGGCCGTGCCGCTCGGCCAGCTCGCCGGGCAACGCATCATCGTCGCGCTGCGCGGCGCGATCGACGCGGCCGTGCGCCGCGCGCTCGCGACACCGCCCGACGCCGTCAACACGTTCGCGCCGCAGCTCGGCATCCTGTCCGCGCGGCACGAAACCCAGTATTCGCGGTTGTTCCGCTCCTGAACCTCTTCGCCCGACCATGAACGCACCCGCTCCCTCCCCCGCCCGCCGCACGAAGAAACTGCCGCCGCTACGCGTCGGCATCGGCGGCCCCGTCGGCTCCGGCAAGACCACGCTGCTCGAAATGCTGTGCAAGGCGATGCGCGACCGCTACGACCTCGTCGCGATCACGAACGACATCTATACGAAAGAAGACCAGCGACTGCTGACGGTCGCGGGCGCACTGCCCGAGGAACGCATCATGGGCGTCGAGACGGGCGGCTGCCCGCACACGGCGATCCGGGAAGATGCATCGATCAACCTCGAAGCTGTCGACCGGATGCTCGCGCGCTTTCCCGATGCCGACATCGTGTTCATCGAGTCCGGCGGCGACAATCTCGCGGCGACCTTCAGCCCCGAGCTGTCGGACTTGACGATCTACGTGATCGACGTCGCCGGCGGCGAGAAGATTCCACGCAAGGGCGGCCCCGGCATCACGAAGTCCGACCTGCTCGTGATCAACAAGACCGACCTCGCGCCGCTGGTCGGCGCGAACCTCGACGTGATGGCGTCCGACACGCGGAAGATGCGCGGCGAGCGGCCTTACGTGATGACGAACCTGAAGGCGCTCGACGGCGTCGCGGACGTGATCGCGTTCATCGAGAAGAAGGGTTTGCTGACGGTGTGAGCGGCGCGGCGGCGCCCTGCGACGCCGCCACGCGAGTCCGGGCGGCATCGCGCCGCCCGCGCCGTCTATGCGTCGTCGTCCGGAGCGTCCTGCACGTCCGGCAGCGCACGCGCGCCGGTTGCGGCAGGCGGCAACAGCGCGGCGAGCACGTCGACCGTGCGGGCGGTCGCGCCGCGGTGACGCGATGCGAAGGCCGCGCCGGCCGCGCCCATCGCGATGCGCCGCGCGTTGTCGGCGAACAGCGCGTCGAGCACGTGTGCGAGATCGAGCGGATCCTCGACCTGCATCGCCGCACCGGCCGCGACCGCATCGGCGGTCGCCTGCGTGAAGTTGAACACGTGCGGCCCGATCAGCACCGGCACGCCGACCGCGCACGCTTCGATCAGGTTCTGCCCGCCGAGCGGCAGCAGGCTGCCGCCGATGAACGCGATGTCGGCCGCCGCGTAGTACGCACCGAGCTCGCCCATCGAATCGCCGAGCAGCACCGTCACGTCGTCCGGCAGCGGGTCGGCCGCCGGCCGGCCCGCTGCGAGCGCGGCCGCATCGGCCGCCCACACCGAGCGCCGCACGCACTTGAGCCCGCCGCGCGCGACGAGCGCCTCGACCTCGGCGAAGCGCTGCGGATGACGCGGCACGAGCACCAGCAACGCGCCGGGCGTGCGCATTTCCGCGAACGCCTGCAACACCAGCGCCTCTTCGTTCTCGCGCGTGCTGGCGGCGACCCACACCGGCCGCGCGCCGATCGCGTCGCGCCACGCATGGCCGCGTGCCGCGAGTTCCGGCGGCGTCGTCATGTCGAACTTCAGGTTGCCGAGCACGGTCACGTTGCGGGCGCCGAGCGACGTCAGCCGCTCCGCATCGGCCGGGCTCTGCGCGAGCACGCGCGAGAAGCCGCCGAACACGTCGCGCGTCGCCGCGCCGAACTTCGCCGCGCGCCGGAACGAACGCGCGGACATCCGCGCATTGGTCAACACCAGCGGCACGTCCGCGCGGCGACACTCGTCGATCAGCGTCGGCCACACCTCGGTTTCCATCACGAGGCCGAGCGTCGGCCGCCATGCACGCAGGAAGCGCCGCACCGCGCCCGGCATGTCGTACGGCAGGTAGCAGCGCAGCACGCGATCGCCGAAGATCTGTTCGCCCGTCGCGCGGCCGCTCGGCGTCATGTGCGTGAGCAGGATGCGCGCATCGGGGCGCGCGCGCATCAGCGCATCGATCAGCGGCTGCGCGGCGCGCGTCTCGCCGACCGACACCGCATGCACCCAGATCAGCGGCGCGCGGTCGTCGCGCGAGCGGCCCGCGACGTGACCGAAGCGCTCGGCGATATGCTCGCGATAACCGCGCTCCTTGCGCGAGCGCACGTAGAGCCGGATGACCGCGGCCGGCGCGACGAGCCACCACAGCGCGCGATAGATCGCCCTCAGCATGCGGCCGCCCGGGTATTGCGTCGAAGCAGGCGCGCGCTCAAACCAGCGCCCTGCCCGTCAGGCGTTCGAGAATGCCGAGCGGCGCGCATTCGCGGCGAACCATCGCGTCGACCGGCAGGAAGAAGGTCTGCTCGAGCATGAACTGGCCCGACATCACAGCGTGCGAAGTCTGATCGGAGAAACATATCCACACGCTGCCCGGCGGAAACGGCATCGTTTGCTGCGGACACGTCTTCTGGTAGTCGAGATCGGCCTTCATCCCGTCGTGCAGGTTCAGCATCAGGTGGTCGTATGCGCTGCGCGGCGATTTCGTCACGTGCAGCAGGTTCAGCAGCCACGCCGAGCCCGGGAACTGCGGCCGGATCTTCGGCAGGAAGCGCTTCGCGACGTCCTCGAACGGCTCGCCGACACGCCACACGCGCGGTGCGCCGGCCGGGTTCACGTTCGTGAACACGCGCAGGATGCGCTCGCCGTAGTTCGGCCGCGACGGGAACGCGTCGACGTGCAGCCGGCTGTCGTCCTTGCGCCACGACGTCTGGCGCGTTTCGACCTGCATCAGCCGCAGGCTCGTCGGCGCGACGCGCAGCTTTCCGCGGTATTCGGGAAAGAGGCCGTCGACGAGCGTGCCGGCCTGCTGCTGGAAGCGCGCGACGAGCGCGCGCACGGCCGACTGCGTGACGCTGTCGCCGAGCACGCCGGCGAGCGCGCCGCCGTTCGGCGCGAGGCTGATGTTCTTGCGTTTCGGATCGGCGAGCGCCGGATCGAGCAGCGCTTCCTCGCCGCCTTCGATCGCGAAGCGCAGGTGCGGGAAATACAGCACCTTGCCTTCCTCGACCGCGGCCAGCAACTGCTCGCGCGGCGCCGACAGGTTGTGTCCGCTCCAGTCGGCGGACGGGACTTCGATGATCTGGGATTCGCTCATGATCGGTTCGCGTGTGGACAGCGTTACAGGAGGCCGAAGCCCGCGAGCGCCGACTTCACCTGCGCGATCGACGGGGGCTGCCCCGCCGTGCCGAGATTGACGACGTTCGGCGACCAGTAGCCGCCGGTCCGCCAGGCCGTCGCGAAATTGTACAGTTCGACCGTCGGGCGCTTCAGCGCGGCCGCGATGTGAACCAGACCTGTATCAACCCCGACCGTCGCGGCCGCGCCGTCGATCAGCCCGACCACGGCCGGCAGCGACAGCTTCGGCGGCACGATCGCCGCCGCGCCGAATTCCTTCGCGAGCCGCTCGCTGGTCGCGCGTTCCG
This sequence comes from Burkholderia sp. 9777_1386, assembly GCF_015712265.1. Lineage (NCBI taxonomy): Bacteria > Pseudomonadati > Pseudomonadota > Betaproteobacteria > Burkholderiales > Burkholderiaceae > Burkholderia > Burkholderia sp. 9777_1386. The sequence goes on from NZ_JACCQB010000033.1 coordinate 80,236, forward strand.
CGTCGTTGCCCCACGGCAGCACGAGCGACGCGCCGCGCCGCACCAGCGCCTGGCCGAGCTCGATCCACGCGGCGTCCGGCCACTGCTTGTCGGCGCGCGACGTCGCGTGGACGAACACGACGTACGGCACCGGCAAGTTCAGGCCGAGCGCGGCCACCGCGAGCGCTGCCGCCCGCGTGTCGAGGCCGAACGCGACGGGGTCGGCCGGGGTCGGCGCCGGGTCGTCCAGCGCGGCCGCGACCAACTGGCGCGAGCGCTCGACGACGTGCGTGCGCGGCGCGATCGGCACGCGCTTGCGGTAGAAGAAGCGCACCGGCCATTCGTAGCCGGCGCCGTCGGTGCGGTTGCCGAGCCCGACGAGCGGGCCGCGGGCCCAGCTCGCGACCCACGCGGTCTTGATGAGGCCCTGGCAGTCGATCACGAGGTCGTACTGCTCGGCCGCGAGGCGCCGGCGGAACGCGCGGATCTCGCGCCACGTGGCCCCCGAGAACGGCTTCTTGCGCCAGCGGCGCAGCGAGAACGGCAGCACGTTGCGCACGCCGTCGACGAGCCGTACGAGGTCGACGAAGCTTTCCTCGACGAGCCAGTCGATCTGCGCATCGGGGTGGCGGCGCCGGATATCGGCGATCACCGGCATGTTGTGCACGACGTCGCCCAGCGACGACACACGCACGATCAGGATCTTTTGCACGCTGAAAAAACGCCGGCTGGCAGCCGGCGACAGACATAAAGGGGGGATTTTATCCCGCCCGGAGGGCCGGACAGACAAAAAGCGGCCACGCGCCCGGGGCGCGCGCCGCTTTTCAAGATAAACCCGGCCGATGAGCCGGCCGTCGTACGGGCGGCCCGCCGACCGCCGGCGCTCAGAACGGCAGCTTGACGTCCGGCTTCGCGGCCGTCAGCACGCGGCGGAAGTCCTCCTGGATGCGCTTGAGCCCTTCCTGCGTCTCGGCTTCGAAGCGCATCACGACGACCGGCGTCGTGTTCGACGAACGCGCGAGGCCGAAGCCGTCCGGGTACTCGACACGCAGGCCGTCGATCGTCACGACTTCGTCGGCGCCGTCGAACTTCGCTTCCTTCTGCAACTGCTCGATCAGGCGGAAATTCTCGCCTTCGTCGAGCCAGAGCTGCAGTTCCGGCGTGCTCATCGCGTCCGGCAGGCTGTTGAGCAGCGCGCTCGGATCGGCCGTCTTCGCGAGAATTTCCAGCAGGCGCGCGCCCGTGTACAGGCCGTCGTCGAAGCCGTACCAGCGATCCTTGAAGAACACGTGGCCGCTCATTTCGCCGGCCAGCGGTGCACCCGTCTCACGCAGCTTCGCCTTCACGAGCGAATGGCCGGTCTTCCACATCAGCGGCTCGCCGCCCTTCGACTTCACCCACTGCGCGAGGTGGCGCGTGCACTTCACGTCGTAGATGATCTGGGCGCCGGGGTTGCGCGACAGCACTTCTTCCGCGAACAGCATCAGCTGGCGGTCCGGATAGATGATCTGGCCGTCCTTCGTGACGACGCCGAGACGGTCGCCGTCGCCGTCGAACGCGAAGCCGAGCTCCGCATCGGTGTCCTTCAGCGCCTGGATCACGTCCTGCAGGTTTTCCGGGTGGGCAGGATCGGGGTGGTGGTTCGGGAATGTGCCGTCGATGTCGGTGAAGCGCTCGACGAGTTCGCAGCCGAGCGCCTTGAACAGGCGCGTCGCGAGCGGGCCCGCGACGCCGTTGCCGGCGTCGACGACGAGCTTCAGCGGCCGCGCGAGCTTCACGTCGCCGACGATGCGCGCGATGTACTGATCCGCGACGTCGATTGCTTCATACGTGCCGCTGCCCGTCTCGAACCGCTCGTCGACGATGCGGCGGTACAGCGCCTGGATCTGCTCGCCGTAGATTGCGGCGCCGCGCAGCACCATCTTGAAGCCGTTGTAGTCGGGCGGGTTGTGGCTGCCCGTGACGACGATGCACGAATCGACGCGGCGCTCGCCGCCCTTCAGCGCGAGCGGCACGTTCGCCGCAAAATAACCGACCGGCGTCGGCACCATGCCGACGTCGACGACGTCGACCCCGGCCGCACGCAGGCCGTCGGCCAGCGCGCCGACCAGTTCCGGCCCGGACAGGCGGCCGTCGCGCGCGACGACGACCGCATCGCCGCCCTGCGCACGCACTTCGCTGCCGAATGCCCGGCCGATCCCGCGCGCCGTGTCGACGTCGAGGGTCTTGCCGACCACGCCACGAATGTCATATGCCTTGAAGATGGATTGGGAGATCATCGATTCTCTTCTCTCGGTTGCGTGCATGAAAAATTGTCTGGCTTGCGTGGCCGCCGCTCGCGGGTGCCGCGCATGATACATGCCTGCCGGCGGAACACGGGGCGCAACGGCTGGAGCGGCCACGTGTTCTTCAAGGATCGCTGGTACGGCTTCGACGACGGCCTGTACACGGGCGCGCGCCTGCTGGAAATTCTCGCGAAGACGGCCGATCC